>QHZP01000734.1 GCA_003224715.1 Acidobacteriota bacterium
GTCTGCTTCGATCGACGAGGCCACGCCGCAAATCGTTCAATCAATCTGCGAGTGCCTTGACTGGAAGGTAGGTGAGATCTGGCGAGTGGACGGCGAGACTAAGCTCTTGACCTTCGTTAAAGCCTGGCACTTGCCATCAAGGGATTTTGCAGAATTCGCATCTGCGAGCCTACCATTCACCTTTCCGCCAGGCGTTGGTCTGCCCGGCCGCGTCTGCGAAAGCCGCAAGCCCCTCTGGATACGCAACTTAGCGAAGGATAGCAATTTCCTGCGCATTTCGCTCGCCACAAAGGCTGGCTTGCACTGCGGGTTCGGTTTTCCCATCCTTCTCGGTGAAGAGACGCTCGGCGCGATGGTATTCTTCAGCCGCGAGGTTCGAGAACCTGACCACGACGTGCTTCAGATGATGGCCAACATCGGAAGCCAGATCGGACAGTTCATCGAGCGCAGGCGGGCCGAGTCGCGGCTTTCGCTGCATGGCCGATGCCCTCCCTGAAGTGATATGGATCACCGCCCTGGAACCGGAAAGGGTCTTATATGCCAGCCCGAGCTTTGAACGCATCTGGGGCCTGCCGGTTGGAGATCTTTACCAGAATCCGCGTCTCTGGGTAGAGACGATTCATCCGGACGACCGTGCCCGCGTCGCCAGCACCTTCTCACGCTGGATAGCCGGTGAGGATGTCGGTTATCACGACGTGGAGTTTCGCATCATCCAGCCGAATGGCGCGATACGATGGATTCACGAGCGCGGTGTGCTCAGTCTCAACCAACAGGGCAAGCCGTACCGCGTCAGCGGCATCTCAACGGACATTACCGAACGCAAGCGGACAGAAGAGGAGTTACGGCGAAGCGAGGCCTATTTAGCGGAAGCGCAGAGATTGAGTCGTACGGGCAGTTTTGGATGGAATGTTTCCACCGGAGAAATTTTCTGGTCTAAAGAAACGTTTTGCATTGTGGGGTACGACCAAGCAACGAAGCCTACATTGGAGCTTGTACTCCAACGGGTCCATCCGGAGGACCTTGCCTTCGTGCAACCGACCCTCGATCGCGCATCCCGCGCCGGAACGGACCTGGATTTTGAACATCGCTTGCTGTTCCCGGATGGTTCCGTCAAACATGTCCATGTGGTGGCCCGTGTCGTAAGAGATGAATCGGGCGAACTGGAGTTTGTCGGGGCGGTGTCAGATGTCACGGCAGCGAAGACCGCGGAAGATAAACTTCGGCGAGACGAGCTGGAGCTGCGGCGGATCACCGACGCCATACCTCAGCTCATTGCTGTCCTGGGACCCGATGGAAAAGTTCTCTATGCGAACCAGTCCGTGCTCGAATATGGCGGTTTGAGCTTGGAAGACGTAAAGGCAGATGAGTTTCGCGCCAGACTCTTTCATCCCGATGATATCGAAAGAGTGCGCGGCGAGCGCCAGAATGCGCTGGAACGAGGAGCCCCGTTTGAATTGGAGCTACGAGCGCGCCGCAAAGACGGGCAGTATCGCTGGTTTCTAGTCCGTTACAACCCGCTGCGCGATGAACAGAGGCACGTCATTCGCTGGTATGCGACAGGAACCGACATCGATGATCGGAAGCGGGCTGAGGAGAGGATTCGAAACGAGAACCTGGCGTTGCGCGAAGAGATCAACCATGCTTCGATGTTCGAAGAAATTGTTGGCTCGTCGGAAGCGCTGCGCAAGGTGCTGCTGCAAGTCGCTAAAGTGGCGCCGACGGATTCCACCGTTCTCATTTGCGGTGAAACCGGCACGGGCAAGGAACTGATTGCCCGTGCCATTCATAAGCTGTCAAACCGTTCAACGCGCGCATTCATCCGCGTGAATTGCGCGGCGATTCCGTCTTCGCTAATCGCTTCGGAACTGTTTGGACACGAGAAGGGTGCCTTCACCGGGGCGCTGCAGCGACGTCTGGGGCGCTTTGAATCGGCCGATGGAGGAACGATCTTCCTGGACGAGATCGGTGATCTCCCCATGGAGACACAGATTGCCCTGCTGCGGGTGCTTCAAGAGCGAGAATTTGAACGGATAGGGAGCAGCCAGCCGATTTCCGTGGACGTGCGAATGGTGACGGCAACGAACCGCAACCTGAGACTTGCTGTCGATGCGGGCACGTTCCGCCAGGACCTCTTCTACCGGTTAAATGTCTTTCCAATCCAGATCCCGTCGCTGCGCGAACGGATGGATGACATTCCTTTACTCGTCGAGTACCTCATCGAACGCTACGCAAAAAAGGCCGGGAAGAAGATCAGGAACATCAGTAAGAAGACCTTGGAACTGTTCCAAGCTTACGACTGGCCCGGTAACATCC
>QHZP01000733.1:0-492 GCA_003224715.1 Acidobacteriota bacterium
GGCTTTGACGCTTATCAGAAGGTGATTGCCAGCGACATCGATTACGTGATCCTGGCAACCCCACCCGGATTTCGACCGGGGCACCTTAAGGCCGCCGTGGAGGCAGGGAAAAACATCTTCACGGAAAAACCGGTAGCCGTTGACGGCCCCGGCATTCGCACCTGCCTAGAAGCCTATGAAGAGGCCAAGGCCAAGGGACTTTTCATTGGCGCCGGTACTCAGCGCCATCATCAAACGGGTTACCTGGAAACGTTAAAACAGATCCATGAGGGAGCGATCGGAGACATCGTGGCTGCCCGCTGTTACTGGAATCAGGGGAGCATATGGAAAAAAGAGCGGCAGCCGGCCTGGAGCGACATGGAGTATCAGATGCGCAATTGGTACTACTACACCTGGCTGTGCGGCGATCACATTGTGGAGCAGCACGTGCACAACTTGGATGTTATCAACTGGGCCATGCAGGCTCATCCCGTGCAGGCTTTAGGCGTAGGT
>QHZP01000733.1:514-3352 GCA_003224715.1 Acidobacteriota bacterium
GAGCATGTGCCGCCAAATAGAGCATTGCGACAACAGCGTCTCCGAAGCCCTGGCTGGAACCAAGGGCACCTGCCAGGTCAACCGTTACACCATCAAGGGCGAAAAGAACTGGCGCTTTCCCGGCAAGGATAATGATGCCTACCTCCAGGAGCACACCGACCTGATCGAGTCCATCCGCAGCGGTAAACCGGTCAACGAGCTGAAAAGCGTAACGGAAAGTACGCTGACCGCCATCATGGGGCGCATGTCGGCTTACACTGGAAAAGTGGTGACCTGGGACGAGGCGTTGAATTCCCATGAGGACCTTTTCCCCAAGGAGCTGACCTGGGGTAAGATGCCTTTCCCTCCGGTGGCCATGCCTGGACAGAGCCAGTTAGCTTAGTTACGGTGAGGTATTCCATTTACATTCCTGCTCGTACTCTTGCTCCTGCTCTTGCTCGGCGTTCCGCCAATTCATCGAGTAAGAGCACGAGTGAGAGTAAGGCTGATGCTTTTCGCAAACTATCGCCCGGAAACGGTAGGCGTTCTTACTCTCCACCCTCTTACATCACGCGCCATGGCTCCAAAGCCATTCGGGAAAAAATCTTCGAGCACCTTTAGGCTCTGAGCGAGCCGCTCAGATTCCTTAATGGCGCACTCCCTAAGAGTAGAGGGATATGTGTTCGTTTGAAGGGCTTGGATCCATGCGGTCTCAGTAACATGAGGATCAAGACCACAGCGAAACCAGGCCTCAATGGAAGGTATTGACGATGAGAAAACTAGGTTTTTACTGCTGCATTCTTATCGTTTCTATTCTCGTCACCCCATTCGAGGTCACCGCTCAAACTTCCATTCCGCGCCCTGAGCATCCTCGTCCCGATATGCGACGCGCGGATTGGCAAACACTCAATGGACCTTGGGAATTTGAATTTGACGACACCGACCGGGGCTTAGCAGAACGGTGGTTCACAGGCAACAAACGCTTTGCGAAAACCATTGTGGTGCCCTATTGCTTTCAAAGCAAATTGAGCGGGATCGCAGATACGGGATTCCACGACGTGGTGTGGTATCGCCGCGCGTTTCAGATTCCTGATGGTTGGCGCTCACGGCGGACCATGGTCCACTTTGGCGCCGTGGACTATCAGGCCACGGTCTGGGTCAATGGAGATCAGGCAGGAAGCCATCAAGGGGGTCACGTTTCATTCTCCCTCGATATCACTGATCAACTGAAACCAGGTCCCAATATTATTGTTCTTCGAGCCTACGATCCTTCGACCGATCGATCGCTCCCCCGAGGCAAACAATATTGGAAGCCTCGCTCGGAGAGCATCTGGTACACCCGCACCACGGGCATCTGGCAACCCGTTTGGATGGAGGCCGTCGAGGCAGTTCATGTCCGGAGCCTCCGCATCACGCCTGATGTAGACCAATCTCAGGTAAACGTCGAAGCCATTTTGGGTAAGAGAACTCCCGACCTGAAACTGCGCAACTCGGTGCGATTGAATGGCACGCTGCAGGCCCAGTCAGAGGTCGCTTGCCAACAAGAACGGCCCAGCACGCTCTTGAAGCTGGAAGGACAGCAACTCTGGAGCCCTGAAAAACCCACTCTCTATGACCTGACTGTTGAACTCATTGCCGGCACTAAAGTCCTAGACAAGGTTGAAAGCTATTTTGGACAGCGGAAAGTGAGCGTCCATGCGGATAAGGTTTATCTCAATAATGCACCCTATTATTTAAAGCTGGTCCTGGACCAGGGCTACTGGCCGGAAAGCACCTTGACGCCGCCCAGCGACGAAGCCATGCAGTACGACATTAAGATGACCAAAGCTTTTGGCCTTAACGGGGCACGCAAACATCAAAAAGTGGAGGATCCACGCTGGCTTTACTGGGCTGATAAGATGGGGTTGCTCGTTTGGGGTGAGATGGCCAACGCACAGGACTACAGTGAAGAATACGTCGCCCGTTTCCTGGACGAGTGGCAACAGGTGGTGACCCGCGATTACAACCACCCCTCGATTGTTACCTGGGTTCCCATTAATGAAAGCTGGGGCGTGCGAAATATTCTCACCAGCTTCGCCCAGCAGGAGCACGCCAAAACAATGTACCATCTGGTCCGCTCGCTGGATCAGACCCGGCTGGTGGTAGATAACGATGGCTGGGAACACACTGATGAGACAGACTTGTTTACGTTGCACGATTACGCCCGCACAGGGGAGCAGATGGCTGCCAAGTATAAAGGGCTCGACACTGATCGCAGCCGGATTCCGCGAAACGGCCGGGAGGCCCTGGCTTTCGGCTATAAATATAACGGGACCCCCATCTTGATGACCGAATTTGGAGGAATTGCCTACCGCGTAGGCGCGCCGTTAGCAGAAAATGAGTGGGGTTACGCCGGGATTGAACCGTCGAGAGAAGCGATGCTCCAGCGATTGGATGGATTGGTCAAGGCCCTGCGGGCCAATCCGGTGTTTGTAGGTTTTTGTTACACCCAGCTTACTGATGTGGAGCAAGAAATCAATGGCCTGATGACCTACGATCGCAAACCCAAAGCCGAGCCTGCCGAATTCGCCAAGATTTTTGGTCAGTAGCGGTTAGCTATCGGCGGTCAGGTCTCAGCTTTCAGCAAGCCCGATGCAGTATTTCTTGAACACGTGGCAATTCGGCGGTGTTTGGAGACTTGCTCTGAAAGCATACTGGTCAAATCGTTAAGCGGCAGTCGAACAATGCCCTGGAGTTTGGAGATTTGCGGCACCTAAGAACACGGTTGACCCTCACCCGTCGCTTCGCGCCACCCCCCACCAGGAGAGGGAGAACAATAAATGGGGGTGTGGCTTAGATCGACGTTTCATGCCACTCCGT
>QHZP01000126.1 GCA_003224715.1 Acidobacteriota bacterium
ATCTGGATGTCGCCAGCGCCCGAAGGCGCCGTAAGCACCATCGACTTGAGCGTTTTCACCTGACCTCGAACGTCCACGTTGTCTATAAACTCGCCCAGCTTCACCTCGGCAGTGCTGATGGTAGGGGTAGCACGTTCCATTCGGGCAGTGGCAAAACCAATGCCCGCGATGACAATCGCGGCCACCACAGAGGCCAGCCGCCACCGGCGTTTCAAAAGAGACCTCATTTTGGAGCTCATAATCTAAGAATCGCTTCAACTGGCGATGTGGCGCAATACAATGGCTCCGGCTTCGAGGCCAGATTCAACCACGACCTCGTAGTCACTGCGAGATCCGATCTTGACGAGGCGCCTTTCAAAACCGGAGCCGTTTTTCACATCCACATAACATTGATCATTTTCGGATTTTACCGAGTCACGGGGTAACACCAGGACGTTGGCTTGATGTTCTAATTCCACGTCCACTGCAGCCGAAAGGTCTGGTATCAGTTTTGGATCCGATCCCTGGATAGAAAAGATGGCGATGAAGGTATGCACTTTCTCGGAGAAATTGCTCGTGATGCCTACCGGGGCCACTTGATCGAGCCTGCCCGGGAATGCGATGCCTGGGTAAGCATCCAGGAATACCCGGGCCGACCGCCCTGCTTGAAGATAGGAAAGATCGGCCTGATTGATACGCGCACGGATTCGCATGCTTGAAGGGTCCACAACTTGCAAAATGGGGGATCCGGGGTGAACTTCTTCTCCTTCCAGTACTTCAGCCATCTGATCCCGGCTGTTGTTCCATATTGTACTCAACACGGCCAGTCCATCTTGAGGTGCTCGAATGCTCATCTTTTCAGCGTTGCCCTGAGCAAAGAGCATAGCGTCTCGGGCGCGGTCACGCTGGATTTCCAAGACGCGGAGCTCGGCCTCGGCAGCCACACGCTTGAGGTCAAAAGTTTCCTGCAGTTGTTTCCGGTGCGCTATCGCTTCTTCCAGATTGAGTTGATTCTTCTCAGCGTTAATCCTCGAGGTCACCTCGTTCTTCAGCATTTCCAGCTTGGCGGTTTCCACTGCATTTTCGGCCTGCTTCAGCTCAGTTTCATCGTGGGCACGTGCCGCGGCCTGGTCTGCCCGTTTCTTCTTAATTTGTTCTTCGAAGTCGCGGTACTCAGCCTTCCGGTCCAGGGAGTTCTTGATTTGGGTCTGCCGATCGAATTCCACCAGCAGATCGCCTCGTTTCACCATCACTCCAGAGTGAACCAGCTTGGTAATAATTAGTGCTCCGCTCCCCATCCCCGGTCCGGTCTGGGCTGGGCCGGCAAGGCGCGGCACCGTGACGGTAAAAGCCTGCACTGCTTCCACGATACCGTGGAGGCGGAGTGTTCTGACAAAGTCACGGCGACTAGCAGTCGCTGTGGAAAGTGGATTGCTCGAGAGCAATTCAGTTCTACTTCCTCGCCTGGTCATAGTGGCCCAAAACGCCAGAGCCAGCATCAGCCCCACGCACACAGATACTACCACCCGGATCATTCGCCGAGGTCTTGGCGGGCGCGTTGGAGCCAAGCCTGGTTTCTGAAATAGAGGTTCCCGGACCGGCCTGGCCGGAAGTTCAGTGGAAACGCCGTTCGGAATCCTCGCCACGATGCGCAACCCAATTACTTAACAGCAACTTGTCACTATCAGTCGTATTGTAATGCAATCCCAGAGGTTTGTTTGCAAGGTACTTTGATATAGACGCTGCCTAATGGAAAAAAGTTTCATATGAATCATCGGAATTAGGAATTTCTTGGTTCTCGGCGAGCAGAATTCCGATTTCCATAAGTCTTTTCTCAAAAGCCCGAGAAAATTCAGATGCCAACGGCTCCAAGAATTCGTCGTCGCTGAAGCTTTGCTAATTCCCCAAGACTCGGTGTAAGATGCTGCGAACGAGATGAACTGTCCACCTTACGAGTGAAGGTGGCTGATGATTCATCCCTCCCAAATGGGGTCACAGGAGGCCCCAGCAAGATGATTCATCAAGCTTGGACCAAGGCTGACGAAGACGTCTTACTTTTTATCACGGTCGACGGGGCTTGGGATGTGAATTGGGTAGACGGACCCCCCAGGCCGCCCCAGACGAAATAGGGGACGAGGACCCGTCGAAGCAAGATGGTACAAGGTGGTAAAGGAGGTTGTTGTGGCGTCGCAACCGCAGGAGGTCAAGACCCCGAACATTGTAGTTCGACAGTTAAGCGAGAGCGATCTTTCTGCCGCCGACCATGTCTTTCGTCTTGCCTTCGGAACCTTCCTGGGGCTGCCTGACCCGGCAACGACTTGGGCCGATGTAAACTACGTGCATACCCGCTGGCGCGCTGATCCAACTGCCGCTCTGGGTGCCGAAGTCGACGGAGAGCTTGTCGCCTCCAATTTCGCTGCCAACTGGGGCAGCGTGGGATTCTTCGGACCTTTAACGGTCCGTCCAGACTTTTGGGATCAGGGAGTCGCTAAGCGCCTGCTGGAACCGACCATGGACCTTTTCGCCAAGTGGGGAACTCAGCACATTGGCCTATTTACCTTTGCCCATAGTCCGAAACATATCGCGCTGTACCAAAAGTTCGGCTTCTGGCCCCGGTTCCTTACGCCCATCATGTCTAAGCCAGTCCAACCGACAGCGAAAGTGTCAGGGCTATCGAGGTATGCAGAAGTGCTGGATAGCCAGAGAGAAGGATGCCTGGCGGCTTGTCGCGAACTGACCCATGCCATTTACGAGGGGCTTGATCTGGAAGCCGAAATCCGCGCTGTCAATGCTCAGAAACTCGGCGAGATCGCGCTCCTTTGGAAGAACTCAAAATTGGTTGGATTGGCCGTCTGCCACTGTGGACAGGCCACCGAAGCGGGAAGCGATACTTGCTATATCAAGTTTGGAGCCGTGCGACCAGGATCTACTGCGGCACGGGATTTCCAGCGCTTGCTGGACGCCTGCGAAGCCCTGGCCTCGGAAAAGGGTATGACACGCCTGGTCGCCGGAGTCAATACGGCTCGACACGAGGCTTATCGTATCATGGCTGAAAAGGGCTTCCGCACCGAGTTTCAGGGTGTCGCGATGGAATTACCCAACGAGCCCGGGTATAACCGGGCAGACGTTTACCTCATCGACGATTGGCGTTAAACCGCGCGCTGGGGAGCAAATCTGGGAACCGGCGCAGTTCAAGAAGGTGCAACTATCAAGAAACACCAGGCTGTTGACCGTTCGGCCTGCCATTGAGTTCTTCGGTCCTGGTTGATTAGTACAAGTGCGGCCGCAATCCATAAATCTGGAAAAAAGGAGACCTGGCATGGCTGGAAGAGTTTCTTATCATCTCAAAGGGACCTTGCTGGGGGCCTGCAGTTGTGACTGGGGCTGCCCCTGCAACTTTGAGGCGCCTCCGACTCGCGGCTTTTGTGAGGGTGGATATGTATGGCACATCAAAAAAGGGAGCTACGGAAAGACCCCAATAAGCGGGCTCAATATAGCTTGGGTGGGTCGTTCCCCTGGACCCGTGCATGAGGGGAACATCACCGCGGTTATTTATGTCGACGAACGGGCTACGGCCGAACAACGACAGGCACTGGAAGACTTGCTCACCAAGAATCAAGAAGCAATTCCCTTCGGCATCTTCATGAGTCTCACCAGCAACTTCCTGGGAGTTCATTACGTTCCATTTGAGATAAATCTTGACGGAACGGAAAGTCGCGTCAAGATCCCTGGCATTTACGAACTACAACTTACACCCATAAGGAACCCTGTTACCGGCGAGGTCGAACCCGCCACTTTGCTCAAGCCGAAGGGCTTCACCTCCAAGCAGCAGGAACTCTGTTCCACCTCGGCGTTGCGATTCACCAGCCAAGGTCTCACCTTTGAACACTCAGGCAAGTACGGAGAGTTTTCACCTTTCGAATATCAAGCGTCCTGAGATCGCTTAAGCCCATCCCTGTTTGGCTAGCCAGACTGTGCCCCAGACAGACAAGGCCGTGCCAAAGGACGTAATGAACCTGATACAGACCAGCGAAATCAAAATGGCGGAGGGAAGGTACCCCAGCCAGATTGTGCTCCGCGAAGTGAAACCCGGCACCTTCGCCACTCACATCAAAGTGCTGCCTCCCGACGCAGATCCCTACTTCATCCTGGGGCGCTATTTTTTCAGGCTGGAAGAAGCGGAGGCTGATTTCCACAAGAGGATTAAGGAATTGGAAGGGCCACAGAACCGAAAATGAGACGATTCGTGCTGCCAGAGGCACGCCTATTCTTCATCCCGCTTCTATTCCCCTTTGATTTCAGGCTTGCCCCCGGCAGCATTAACTTTGACAGGCTCTTGCCTTGATGAAGGGTTTTTTGGAGTGGAGCATCCTCTTGCTATGACTCGTCGGCTTACTCGATTAGCCGGCGGAAAGCCGACCAACAGTGGGAGCAAGAGTACGAGCACGAAGTAAAATAGACACGTTACCTTACCTCTTGGATGGGTTACTTAGTGTGTTATATTAGCGGGCTATGGAAGAACAAGAAGTTAATGTAGAACAGCTGCATGAAATTGTTCACGAGCAAGCCCACAAATCCTCCTGGGCGGAGAAAGTGGCGTTGACCACTGCCCTGTTAGCGGTGTTTGCTGCGATCAGTAGCCTGCTTTCAACCTACGAATCGGATCAGGCCATTCTCTTTAGAATTGAGGCTTCGGATCGCTGGTCTTATTATCAAGCCAAGGGGATCAAGGGCATGATAACCCAAGAGGCGGCGGAGAGGGCTCGCTACAAAGACGAACAAGAAAAGATTCGCCAGGAAGCCGAAGACACAACTCATCAGAGTGAACACTCCCTTCACGTTCACGAGTTTTTTGCTTATGCAGTAACCATTTTCCAGGTAGCCACGGCCATTGGGGCTATTGCCGTGCTGGTAAAGAAGAGGTATTTCTGGTACACCAGCGTCGCACTGGGCACGATCGGAATTGGCTTAATTATAAAGGCTGTTTCGCTGTTGTAAGCTCCGCCAAACCCAATGCAATTTTGTTCTAGTCCCACTCGGTGGCGACCAAGTTCAAACTTTGGTCAGGCTACAGGCCGGGTGAGGGGTCAGCTGCTTCGCGAGACGCGCCCTTGGCGGTGGTTGCTCGCTACTTGTCTTGCTGGTCAATTCGCTTTTAATTGGCAGTGGGCTTTCGTCGCGAACTGCCTACGATTGTATTAGACTAGATTAATGCTACGAGCCCTGATTGTAGATGACGAGAAGTTTTCCCGGGTTTCGCTTAGGAAACTTCTAAAACCTTATTCTCAAATCGAGGTGATTGGTGAGGCGGCAGATGGCGTCGAAGCTATCAAGAAAATCGAAGCACAAAAACCGGATCTGGTCTTTCTGGACATTCAGATGCCGGGACTCAATGGCTTCGAAGTAATGCGTTCTGTGGCTCTAGAGCCCAAGCCGCAAGTGGTCTTTGTGACCGCTTTTGACAAGTACGCGGTAAAAGCCTTCGAGGTTAATGCGATCGACTATATTCTAAAGCCCATCGATGAAGGGCGACTCAAGCTGACGATAGAAAAGATTAGCCAGCGGGATAAATCGGTGCAGGAGGACTTTGAAAAAATTCGAAAACTACTCTTGAGCCTGGATAAATTCAAGTCTCCACTGCAACACCTCCCATTGCGCCGGGGCCGGAAAATTGTGCTGATGAGTCCAACGGATATCCACTATCTAAAATCCGAGCAGGGCGTTACCGTCGTGGTCACACCCAGCGGTGAGTACTGGACTCATTACACGCTGACTGAAATTGAAGGGATCCTGGATGAACAGATGTTTTTTCGGACTCACCGATCCACCATCATCAATTTGAATAAGATCAAAGAAATTGTGCCGGCCCAAAGTGGAGTTTATGATGTGTACTTGAGCGATACCGAGCGCACCTGTCTACCGCTCAGCCGCGACCGCGCCAGAGTTTTGCGGGAACGATATAACTTCTAACGAAAGATGCGGTCAGCCTTCGACTTCTTTCAGCCAACGTCTAAGTCCTTTTCAATAATTTGCACGGCCGAAGGAAACAGCCGAGCCCTCTACTCGCGCGGGGCGAAGAAAGCGACCTGGGCCACTACCCTCAGTCAAGCCAAAACAGATTCCGACGAGGCCTGGTTCTTCGTTTGTTTGACTCTTTGTTGAGAAGGATGAGTAAGGAGGCTTGCTATGGCCCTCTCGCTCCGGGGTTTCATCAAGGCTCACACTACGTATGGCTTCAGGAGGACAGCTCGGAATCTGCTAGAGGAATTTCGGCGGGGGCATCTTCACTACGCTGCGCTCAAGAAGGCGAAGCGGCTTTCGTGCCAGGACAATCTGAAATTGAATGTCGGCTGTGGCGCAAACATCAAGCCGGGTTGGGTTAATATCGACAACTCTTCGGACGCGGATGCCCTACATCTCGACGTGCGGGAAGGGTTGCCCTTCCCTGACGGCTCGGCCTTGATCGTGTATAGCGAGCACTTTTTCGAACACTTGGAATATCCTGACGAGGCGCTCAAGTTTCTTCGAGAATCGTGGCGAGTCTTGATCCCTGGGGGAGTTTTCAGCCTTGGCATTCCGGATTTTGAGCTCGAGGTAACCGCCTACGTCACTCGGGACGAGGAGTTTTACCGCGTTAGACGGCGGCACTACATGCATCCCCCCTGGGTCGATACGCGAATGCATGTCTTGAACCACGTATTTCGGCAGGGCGCCGACCATAAGTGTTCCTACGATTTTGAGACCCTCGCAGGGGAGCTCGCTGAGGTTGGATTTGTCTCAATAGTCCGGCGCCCGTTCGATTCAAGCCTGGATACCCTACGGCGAGAATTTGGCACCCTATACGTGGAAGCCCGAAAGCCAGGCGCGTGAAGCTCGCAAAGGCAAGCTCTGGCGGTCTTGCCTCCAAACTGCGACACGAAGGAGTTTGGGGTTCAAAAGACAGGTTAGACTACAAACCGCCGAAAAGTCTGGCCGACGAAGCGGTCCAGCGATCGATGGGATTCCAAAAGAACACCAGGAGGAGATTAGGGATAAGTAAAGCGACCAGCAGGGCTTGATTTAAGAAGGAAACCTGCAAGGGTGCGACGTTCCCGTTTCCTTCTTCCAGGACCATCGCCTTAATGACCCGCATATAGTAGAAAGCAGCCAGCGCCGCGTTAAGTGTCCCGACCACGGCAAACCAGATCAGTCCCTTCTCGATGACGGCAAGGAAAACGTATAACTTCCCTAGGAACCCGGCAAAGGGAGGAATGCCAGTCAGAGAAAGCATAAAGACGCCCATAGCAAAGGCCAGAAAGGGCGAGCGCTTAAACATTCCATTGTAATCCCCAATTTCGAAAGATTTGTCACTGTTATAGATGATAGTCACGACCAGGAAGGCCCCCAGATTCATGAAGAGATAAACGAACAAATAAATAAGCATGGATTTGAGTCCTTCTCCGGTTAGGACTACCGACCCCATCAAGATATAACCGGCCTGGGCAATGCTGGAATAAGCCAGCATCCGCTTCAAATTATTCTGGGTAAGAGCAGCGACATTTCCTAGAGTCATGGTTAAGACGGAAATCCCAATCAAAACCAGCGGCCAATTGATGCCGTTGACCAATCCCCATTCACTCCCAGTCGTCTGGGTCATGCCACTGAAGAAGAACCGCACCAGAATGCCGAAACCAGCAGCCTTGGGGGCTACTGAGAGAAACGCTGTCACCGGCGTGGGCGCCCCGGCATAGACATCAGGGCACCAAAAATGAAAAGGCACAAGAGCTGTCTTAAAACCGAAACCCGCTAATGCCAATACAAGGGCCAAAAGCGTCGTAAACTGGTCAAAGCCTTGAACTCCCTGACTGAGGAACGCATCTCGAATCGTGTAGAGGTTCAAACTCCCGGTCATCCCATAGATTAGAGAAAAGCCATAGAGCATTGACCCAGTGGAGATGGCGCCAAATAAAATGTATTTCAAGGAGGCCTCGTTAGAGAGCCGGTCGCCTTTCAAGTAGCCAACCATAATGTAAGAAGTCAGGGAAACCAATTCCAGGGAGAGATAGAGTATCGCCAGGTTGATCGAATTGGCCATCAGAAGCATTCCTAAAGTCACTGCCAGTAGCAAAGCGAAGAATTCCCCTTGGTGAACCTGTGACAGCTCTTCAGACTGCAGGGAACCCAGGACCACCAGAAACGCGGCGAGCAGCAAAAACAATTTGAAGAACTGGGCGAAGCTATCTAAAGCCAGCATACCCAGAAACAGATTAGCTTCCTGGCTGTGATTTATATAGGCCGTGAAATAGGCGGCAAGCAGAAGAGACACAATGGTAAGCAATGGGTTCAAGACGCTGCGAAGGCGCTTGAAGGAAATATCGGCGATGACCACCAGCAGCATGGCAACGATCAGAGTCAATTCGGGATAGAAGTAGCGCAGACTTTGCAAGTTGGCTTCAAGGTGTCGGCCTGGTCGAGATTTACCGTCCTGAGCAGCCGGTACATGGTTAAAACCATCGCCAGGGCCACGGCCACTTCCGATGCAGCCACGACAATGACGATTATGGCAAACATTTGTCCATCAATACCGTTCGAGCTGTATCTGGAGAACGCAACCAAATTAATGTTGGCCGAGTTCAAGATTAACTCAATCCCCATAAGAACGTTGACCGCATTTTTGCGCGTCAAGACTCCCATAATGCCTAAAGAAAACAATGCCGCACTGATTAACAAATAATGACTCAGGGTAATCAAATGTCCGCTCTCCTTCTTACCAGCATGGCGGCTCCGATGAGCGCCACCAACAAAAGAATCGAGGCAATCTCAAAAGGCAAGAGATACTCGGTCAAAAAGAGAGTCCCAATCGTGTCCGTTGTAGGCACAAGGGGCTTATCAGCCACAACATGCCAGTTGGTCCGGGTTGACACCAGCGCCAGGGAGATAAAAACCGCCAAAGCAATGAGGAATCCGGGAATGACCTGGAAGGTTTCCGTCCTCAAATTGAGACTATAGAGACGATGGGTCAGCATCACGCCAAAAAGCAAAAGAACCAGGATCCCGCCCACATAAATCAGGACCTGAGTCCCCGCCAGAAAATCGGCGCCCAGGTAAACGTAGATGATGGCTACCCCAAAAAAAGTGAAGAGCAGCGAAAAAGCAGAGTAGATCAGGCTGCGGGAAAGCACCACAATGGCCGCTGAACCAACGGTCACTACTGCGACAATCAGGAAAATGATATCCGAAGCACTCATGATAGAAATCTTCCTGTAGAGAAATTGCAGCCGCGTACTATCTTAGAGCGACCAACGGCTTTCGCCTCTGATTAAAGAGGGCTTTGTCCCATGTGACTTCGCGATCCAGTACCTCAACATCCCCCTGCTGCCTGAAGCTGTGAAAGAATTGAAAATCCACCCCCCTCACCCGGCCTGCGGCCACCCTCTCCCCCATGGGGGCGAGGGAGTCAGTTTAATTTTATCTTTTCCCGATCGGGGAGGGGTAAGGGTGAGGTGTGAGCTTGTCTCCACTGAGTTCCAATTTCTTCACAGTTTCCCTCAAGTGAGGGGAAGGCAGCCCTGTGATTGCCTCTCTTTTACCTGGTGGCCGGTTGGGGCGCATGAGGCACCGGTTTTGGAGGCGCTAAAGGCTTGTCCTTGGCAAAGCGATAGAGAAAGTCTTGCTTGTTATACACGGCAAATTCATACTCCGGCGTCATCAGCAGACAATGAGTCGGACAGGGATAAGTACACAGGTTGCAGTAACAACAAAGAGACATGTCGATATCGAACTGAGTGACCCGCAATTTGATGGGTGTACCGTCCGCGGCGAAGACGGGAGCTTCCTCTTTGATGCGTTTTTCCGTCGTCATGTAAATGCAATCGACCGGGCAGGCGCGCACACATTGGCCGCAACCAATGCAATCTTCAATTTTGTTGAAGAGCCTCATCCGCGATCTTTCAGGCAGAGTCCATCTTTGATCCGGATACTGAAGCGTGCAGGCGCGGGTGAAAAGATGTTTAAAGGTGATCTTCATTCCCAGCAGCACGGTCCAAACCGACTCAATAATATCTTTGAAATATTGCTTCATGGAAATTCTCTCGTTATCAGATCACTGCCAGAGTTCCCGCCCCAATGACCAGAACAAAGGAAATGGGTAGCAGCCCTTTCCAACTCAAGTTGAGTAATTGGTCTACTCTTAAACGGGGCAAGGTCCAGCGCAGCCACATCTGAACAAACACTAGCGCGACCGCCTTAAGAAGAAAGATGAGAGGGCCTGGAAGAAGCGCGGGAGAAAAAATACCGCTCCATCCCCCCAGGAACAAAGTGGTTGCAATCGCACTCACCACAAACATGTTGGCGTACTCCGCCAGAAAGAAAAACGCAAACCGCATCCCACTATATTCGGTGTGGTAACCGGCGACCAGCTCTGATTCGGCTTCGGGAATATCGAAAGGTGTTCGGTTGACTTCTGCCAAGGAGCCCAAGTAATAAACAAAAAAGGCTAGAAAAGTAAAGGGATTCCTAAAAGGGTTGATGAACCAGTGAAAAATTCCGCCTTCCTGCGCCCGCACGATTTCCTGCATGCTCAAGCTTCCTACTGGAATCACTACGGTGAGAATGGCCATGACCGTAGGGATCTCGTAACTGATAATCTGGGCGGCGGCGCGCATGCCTCCAAAAAGAGCATATTTATTGTTGGAGGCCCATCCGGCCATAATGATACCCACTACACCCAGCGAGGAAATAGAAACGATATAAAGGATCCCAATGTTGAGATCACTAATGATGAAATCCTTGCCAAACGGGAGTACCACGAAAGCCGCGAAGCCTCCCACAAAAACAACAATCGGTGCTAACTTGAAAAGCAGCTTGTCGGCCTCTGCTGGGATGATATCTTCCTTCAGAAGAAGCTTAATGCCGTCCGCGATGGTTTGCGCCCACCCATGCCAACCGCCCACCCGCATTGGCCCGAGACGATCCTGCATGTGGGCCGAAACCTTTCGCTCTAACCAAACCGCAAAAATGGGAAACAGGGCAACGAAGCCCAAAGCGAGCGCACAGCCAAGAATCATGGGAAGGAAATACTGCAGGAACGGAGGCAGTTGATCATAGCCACGGATATTTTGAGAAAGGAACTTTAGCAAAGCTTCCATTGAGGCTTATCTTTTGGAGCAACCGCTGGTTGTCACTGTCGCCAGTATTTTGTTAGATCAAATATCAAAACAAAAAGTCTCAAGCTCTTTCCGAACTCGTGCTCCTCTTACTCGTACTCCTGCTCGTTTTGAGCTGGAAAGGAGTAAACCCGAATTCCGAAGTTGAATCGAACTACACTCTCGCATTTAGCTCCAAACCCTCACCCAGGGAGCTTTCTCAAAGCTCCCATGCCTCTCCCAAAGGGAGGGGAGAGTCAATCTAATTTTTTGTTCCCTCTCCTCATGGGGAGGGGTGAAGGTTTGATAAACCTTCACAACGGCGGGTCAGGGTGGCTCATTCTCAGTGCGTGACATATTCTTCATCCCTGCAACTTCGGAATTTGAAGTAAGAGTAAGAGCACATTTAAGCGAGAACGAGTCCGATCTACCGATCCAATTCGCCCATCACAATATCGATGCTTCCAATCATGGCGATGATATCGGCCACCATTTCGCCTTTAGCGATGACTGGCAGCACACTCAGCGCGGTAAAGCAGGGAGACTTCACCT
>QHZP01000127.1:0-14368 GCA_003224715.1 Acidobacteriota bacterium
TAAAACGACGGCCCGTTTCGAATTTGAATGATGTTCGTCAGGCCTTGAGTTGAGAGGTGCTTTAAATGGCGAGGGCGTTTTGTTAATTCTGACCTTGCGAGCTTCCTATGCAAGCCCTAGAATCTCTTTCGGTCGTTATTTTTTTTTGATGTCCGTTCGAATCATAAGACTATGAACGAGCGTGCGGTGGGATTGCTTCTGTTCGAACTTAACTTTTTGGTTCAAAGCAATTCTCCTCTCTCTAAGAACATGGTCGGGGCTAGTTGGCTTCCGGCTTCCATAAAATCCTAGGAAGAGAAGCATCTTCGCTCCTTAGGCAAAACCTCAGCAAGTCGCAGTGGAACCAAAATGAAACCTGGTTCAATGAAAACACTACTGATCGATGCGGATGACACATTATGGGAAAATAATATCTATTTCGAACAGGTGATCGAGAGCTTCTTAGGTATGATGGAAGGCCTGAATTACAAGCCACCTACTGTCCGAAAGATATTGAATGATATCGAGCGAAAAAACATCCAGTTGAACGGTTATGGGGTTTACAATTTCGTCCACTCTTTGAAAGAAACCCTGTTACTGCTGAAAGGTCAATCTACGGACCTTGAATCCTGTTTGGGGAAGATTGACAGGATGGCAGAAATCATCTTTTCTCATCCCATCGCGTTGCTCGCCGGAGTGGAAGAAGGTTTGGAGTATTTAAGCCGTCGCCACCACACTATCCTTTTCACCAAAGGAGACCTGCTAGAACAAAAGCAAAAGATTGAAGCCTCAGGTCTCGCTCGTTTCTTTTGCGCTATCGAGATTGTGCGAGAGAAAAATCCGCAAGCATTTCGAGACATCCTCCACCGAAATCAGTTGTCGAGAGAATCCACCTGGATGATTGGAAACAGCCCGAAGTCCGACATTAATCCTGCTATTGCCGCTGGGATCAACGCCATCTACATTCCGCACGCCAGGACTTGGGAACTGGAGCAAGAAACCCTATCCTCTTCGAAAAGAGTCACAATCCTCGATTCCTTTTGTGCGCTCATCGGGCATTTCTAACGACAGCGAAGTTAAGCTGGAACTCCTCCGCCTTTTCTTGGTTTTCTTGGTGGGAAGGTAAAGCGCACTAGGCTACTGGTTGGGGACAGACTTCTCCAACCCTCGGCTGCAAAACGGAACTGGTTCGTGGCCCCTCTTGAACAGCTTGTTTGATCAGGCCTTGACTTGTAAAATTTTATTTCTGCTGTTTCTTTTTTGTTATAATGCGCCCGTGAACTAAGCGGAGAAACTCCTTTAAGTTTCTTTTCAAACAGGCTATCTAGGAGATAGGGCACTTTATCCACCGCCTACATTCCCCTTGTACAATTTGAAGAAGTGATTTTCAAGACGCCATCTCCTTAGCAGAATAAGGACTGGTCTTGCTCAGCAATTTTAAGAAATGGATTCTCAAGAGAGCACTCGCTATGATCCCCTCAGTATAGCAAATTGGTAATTTGCTAGTAAGGAAAGAGGTTCACCCTTGAGTATTATAGGCAGCTTGGAAGACCTGTCGCTGGCAGATATCATTCAAGTGATATCCGGAAGCCAGAAAACCGGGATTCTCTACGTCAATAGCAACGAAGGACGTAGTTCCATCGTATTTAAGAATGGATACGTCGTATCCGCTTCCAAGCCTGACTTGGCAAATCGTTTAGGACAGTTGGTACTTAAACAAAATGAGATTTCGGCAACGGACTTGGAAGGGTGTCTGAATGAACAGAGCCAGACAGGGCTGCTCCTAGGTGAAATCCTACTTAAACGTAAGCTGTTGACTCCGGATAAGCTTCGGTCTTACATGAAACAGCAAGTGGTTGAAACTGTAAATGAGATCGTGAACTTGGGAGAGGGGAGCTTTAGTTTCCAGACCGATACTCAGTTACCTCCTGACCTTGTTCTTTTTGATCCTCAGCACATTCTTCTGGATGTCGCTTATTTGCAAGACACCAGACGGGCCAATCCTCTTCCGGCGACGGAAGAATCATTTTCTCCCTCCACTTTACTTGCCGAAATGGCCGAAGAAGAACGATCCCATTTGGGCGACAGATCTGACAAAACCTACAATGTGCGGTGTGTAAATTTGCTCCGTGAACTCTCACAGGAGTTAGCTCGGCCAAGGGAGTCTACTGAAGTTTCGCTCTGGCTCGCCAGTGAATTCTTTGACCGAAGCTTATTTTTTGTCATTTCGGAGGAGTCGTTAGTTGCCTGCGGCGGGTTTGGTTTCCCCCTCCAACCCATGCCAGATCGCCAAATTCCAAATCAGATAACGATCCCGCTGCGCGATTCATCAATTTTTAAGTCAGTCCTTGAAACACGGCAGCCATATCGTGGCTCTTTGTTAGAAGGTGAATGGGGGAAGCAGTTGATTTCCAAGATTGCCGACCGACTGCCCAATGAAATTTTCGTTTTGCCGATAGTGAGCCAAGGAGAAGTCATTGCGGTCCTCTATGGTGATAATGGCGACAGCCAGCAGAAAATTCATTCGACCGATTTGCTGGAAATCCTTCTGTTGCAAGCTGGGATGGCTTTAGAAAACAGTAGCTTGCGGGAAAAGTTACTTAAGCTTACTGATCCTGGCGAAACGAACATGCGCGGCTGATTTCTCTGTTTCTAAACTCGGCTGTTGAAATGAGGAAGTCGTTCAGAGGTAATTAAATGTCCCTTTGTGATAAGGAAGTCCAGTTAAGGAAAAATAATTTCCGTTTCATGACATCTGACAAAGAGGCACTCCCCCACAGCTTACTAACTTGTTTATAGTCACTGCCTAAAAAATCTATTAGGTTGAATCTTCTTTGGAGTGCCGATTGCAATCCAACTCTAAGATGCCCCTAATCGGGGATCTTGTTAAGAGAATTCCGGCTTCTTTTCCAATCTTTCACGGGAATTGTTCATTTTGATCGAAAGCAAACTAAACAGACCGGCCCCAACTGAATCGGTAGAATTTAAGCAGTGGGAGAGGGTTTTCGACGAGCTTGCTGACTTGTTAGGGCTTACTCTGGTCGCATACGACAAACATGAATATCTATTGCGAACAAGCCGCGCCAATAAGATCTGCAGCGCAATTCAGCTCGAAGCTGAAGGACTTCGCCTTTGTGAACAAGATTGCGGGAGTATGATGAGCCAGACGGCAAAAGGCAAGGAACTTACCACCTTCAAATGCCACGCCCACCTCTATAATTTTGCTTGTCCTATTTACGTGGAAGGCAAGGTTCGCTTTGTATTGCTGGGGGGAAGAGTCTTTCGCAATTATCAAGATTTCGCGAAGTTCACCAAACTAGCTCCTAGCTACTCGATTGACGATTACCTCTTCGTAGATTGGGATAACGCAGTTAAGTTTGAAAATGGCAAGTATTTCCAGAGTGCGGCTTGCTTTATCCAATCGTTGGTTGATTCCTTTTCCAAAGACCCTTCACAATCCGATAGTGTCAAGAAAAGAGCCTATCAGTTGAGTACACTTTATGAGCTCTCCAGTCTTCTTTCCGCCCAAGCATCTCTAGAGAAGGTCTATAGGATCATATTGGAAGCGTTAGGTGTTCTCTTTGATGTACGAGCCGCAGCTATTTTGCTAGAGACCTGCGAAGGAACACGACTACAGGCGGCCAGTGTGTTAGGTTCGGTTCTCGCTCCTGAATTTGACGTGGAAGTCGGATGCGATCCACTTATTGAATACCTGAAACGAGGCCAATATTTCTTTACTGAAGAAACCTATCAGATATTGAAAGGCGGATTTCCAGAGAGCGTTCATTCCATCCATAATTTCCCTTTTCTCCATCGTCAGCAGATGGCCTGGGTAATTCAAATTTATAATACATCACTGGATTGTGAAAGCGTTCAGATGCTGCAGGCATTTTGTCGGCATATTGCCATTTCATTGGAAAATATCTTGTTGAAGCAAGAGGTAAACGATCATTCTGAGGCGCTTTCGGTAGTCAATGACTTTACCCGAACGATTGCCCCCGCGTTGGAATCGCAAGATCTCTATCGCTCCATTGTTTTGAAAGCCACCGAGGTCATGAGATCTGAGCAGGGATCATTGTTGATCTATGATGAAATCTCGGATGAACTTTCCGTTAAGTTTATTCGAGGACTCAATGAAAAGCTTGTTGAGAAATTGCGATTGAAACCGGGCCAAGGGATCTCGGGTTTCGTCTTCGAAACAGGGCGACCTTTGCTGATCAGAGACATAGAGAAGGAACCGCATTTTCAACCTCACCAGCGAGCGCGCTACAGGACCAGATCGTTCATCAGCGTGCCACTAATAATTAACAATCGCAAGATTGGCGTCCTAAACATTGCTGACAAAGTAGTCGGCACCTCATTTGATGAGAATGACCTGAAGATATTGCAGTCGATTGCAAGCCACGCCTCAGTGGCCCTGGAACGCACGGACTTTTACCAAAAATCTGAAGATTTGAGGAAGATTTCAATCACGGATTCGCTCACGGATCTGTTCAACCGGCGATTTTTCCAGGATCGCTTGACCGAAGAGATCGAAAGGGCCAAGCGGCATATCCAGTCGCTGTCTCTGATTATGCTGGACATAGATAATTTCAAAAACTACAACGATACTTATGGACATCAAGCTGGAGACGAGGCTTTGAAAACGGTCGCCGGAATTATCAGAAACTCGGTTCGCAATATTGATATGGTGGCGAGGTATGGTGGGGAAGAATTTGCCGTGATCCTTCCCATGACGGAATCTAACGCTGCAAAAGAGATTGCCGAGCGAATTCGCAGTGGCGTTGCGAGCCGATATTACCCAGACGGATCCCTCCGTTCGGCAGTAAAACTGACGGCGAGTCTGGGCATCGCTTCCTTCCCCCAGGATGCAGATAGTTTGTTCGATTTAGTCGGAAATGCAGATAAGGGACTCTATTCGGCAAAGGTCAGCGGAAAAAATCGCGTCTCGGTCTTTGATAGAGATCGAAGGCTCAAGAATGTCTCAGGGTGTTGACGGGGATTGAATCCATTCGCTCATTGATCGAGTCATAGCCGGGAGCTGAGTATCCGCCGATGGAACCTTTGCAGGCAGTGGGGCTGAAGCATCTTCATACCGGAGGAGAATAGGCTATCACTTATTTTTAGAGTCTGACAAATCTGGCAAAACAAGAATCTTGAATCTACTTAGGATCACACACCATTGGCTAATGCGACAGAACGATCCCGTATATTGAATGTCTTACCTGACGAAGAATTTTTCTCCAGGGAATCTGACGTCCAGAAATTGTTTAATGCTGGATTGGACGTGGCCCGTTCTCTGCAACCCAGCTGCTTTCTCACCGGCAGCCGCAAATCTGGAAAGACAGAAATCCTTAAGCGCGTGTACAATCGCCTTTTCTGGCAGCAAGATACTGTCATTCCCTTTTTTCACTCTCTTCCTAAATACCTAAATTCCGCAGAAGCCTTCTGCCGCGAATACTTCTTCCGAAGCATCTTGCAGTTTATCGGCTTCATAAAGAAAGATCCCCTGCTTGTCATGGCCGAGGACTTTCATTTTAACCGCATCATTCAACTAGCCTACGAAAGTAAATACGCTTGGTTGGTTGAAGCCGTGGATAACTTTCAGGCTTATTCCAAGGGCAAAGATCTTCCAGTTACCTCCGAAATTGCCATCCATTTTCCGGCGACTGCTTCTATAAGAAGTGGTCTTCGAGGGTTTGTCATTCTGGACGATTTTCACCATATCGCCTCGCTCCCTACCCAGGAAGAAGTGTCGTTGCTAGCGGGCAATTTTCTCTCGGCACTACAATCCCGGCAGTCCCCTCATTTGTTTTCTGGATCCTTTAAGACCGTTCTGAAATGCCTTTTCAGAACCGCTGAATTGCCTGGGAACGTCGACGTTTTTTCGCTCCGGCCCCTCCAGTCAAGGGAGGCCCAGATTCTATTTGAGGGGTTGTGTCAACGCTTTGATGTTCCCTTTGAGCCAGACCTGAGTTTGCATATGGTGCTGCAGTTGGACAACAATCCCTTCTACTTACGCACCATGGTCCAGGCAGCAAGGCGTGAATTGCTGGATTTCCGCAGCGTCAGAAAATTCGTGGACCTCTATACGCATGAGTTGACCGAGGGCAACCTGCACCTTTACTTCGACAGCTTAATTCACTCTACTCCGTTAAACCCACTGGAACGAATTAAGGCCTTGGAGCTACTGCACCTGTGCACTCGAAAGTCCCCGGATTTTTCTGCCTTTCGCTATTTTAAGAACCGTGAGAACCTTGAGGGCTATGACTTTGAAAAAATTCTGAGTGCCCTTGACCAAATTACGTTGATTGACTATGGATTGGGGGTTGTAACTTCCATTCAGGATACAGTCCTTAGGGATTGGATTGAGTGGAACTTCACACATAAAATTAGTGGGCTCCCCATGAATCAGGTTTCCTATGGAATCACGTCTGAACTGCTTAAGAGGTTTAACCGATCGATCCAATTGCGTCGATACTCCCACAAGATGGAGCAAATCCGCGAGTTGTTACTGAAAATGAATTTCCAGACAGTTCCGGTCACACTTTTTGACTATGCTCTATTCTTGGCTAAGCAGAAGGAGCCAATGAAACCAGCCGTAAGCCCTTCGCAAGAGGCGGAACTGACTTTGCCGGAAATAATTTCTGTTACAGCCGTTGGGACGGCCTCATTGGGTGGCACGGATTTTGCGGACCAAATATTGATTGGAAAGGGATTTGCCAGCGGGAATTATTCTGATGAAGCAGAAATTGCTTGGTTGGTCGGATACAACCCGGCCCCAGAACCTGTGGGACTGGAGGAAATGCAGCGCTTCTATCAAAAATCTCAGCTTGTAATGCAGCGCGACAATCTCAAAGCGATAAAACTCTGGTTACTGACTGAAAATCGCTTTAACCAAGCAGCTCTGAGCTTTGCGCAGACACACCAAATTTACAGCTCTAATTCAACCCAATTTGATCGGTTGTGCGAGTTGATAGTGAAGCAGACTCCCTTGCCTGAAGAGGAGGTTCAGCCTGAAGACCTGATTACCTACGATATGTCTATTCCCCTGGCTTCTGACGCAGAGTTGGTGGCCGTGCGAGCCTTGGAGCAGATCGCCGAAAATATCGAGTTTGACGACAAATCCAAAGGGCAGATCCGTATGGCCTTGATCGAAGCCTGCATCAATGCCAAAGAAGCTGCGGCCGGTCATGCTGAAAAAATCCACTTGAAGTTTCAGACAGGTCCCGATCGCTTGATTGCCCACCTTTACTTTGAGCTGTTACCCACCAAAAACGCCCTGACTCACAAAGAGGCGCCCAAGGGTTGGAGCCTCAAAATGCTCCAGACCCTTATGGATGACGTACGGCTTTCCCATACTCATCGCGGTCTGGAATTGACGATGACCAAGTATCTGCGCAATGTCAAAAGGGAAGCGGTTTAGTCCTGTCAACCGACGGTGATTGGCCCGCTACTTCCCAGCCGTCAAGGCTATTCCTTGCTGGTCCTTCGATGCAAAATCCTCGGGACCCATAAGTCTTCATATGGGTTCCTCCAGGTTGCCGCTCTTCTTTCCTGCTCCAACCCATGGTTGTTTCGTAGTGGAAGCCCACCCAATTCCCAGAACTATCATAATTGTGCCATGTGAAAGAACTAATTTTGTATGTTCCTAAATTGTAGGTTTTCGTATAGAATCAGCTAGTTTTGAAGATGGGCCTTGGGTTGCGGTGGGTGAAACATTCACGCAGTCAAGACCCAGGGGAGGCGATGATCGCATCGCTGAGGGAGAGTTAAAGCGATGCCCGGAGGGATCAAGACAGACTGGGGAGACAAGCGTGACGGAGAAGAATGATCTCTGATGCCTCTTAGAGACTCGCCCCAGCCCATCTAACTCAGTTTCTTTCACGCGCCCTGAGAGTTTGTTTCGAACACTGATTTTGAAAGGAAGCATCTCTGACCTGGGACTTTTTACCCAATTTTGATTTTGGCGAACCTCTGACCACAATTATTACCCGAGAAGCCTATATAAGGCTCGGCTCAAAGTGGTGGAAAGGCGGCTGCTTTGATAAAAGACACTGAGGTAATCATTCTGGCTGAGCTCTAAAGCCTCTTGCCAAGGCCGCTGGTAGGCTTCAAAGAAAGACATGCGCGCTGTCTGTGTTCATCGTGTTAAAACCGCAGTGCTAGCACGATATTTTAAATACCTAGGATTGATATTAATTCTTTCTTGCAGCCCCAAGTCATCCCCATCCCTTATTATTGCGGCTGCTTCAGATCTTGTCGATGCTTTTACGGACTTAGGCAAGAAGTTCGAAGAGACTTACAAAGCCAAAGTGATTTTTAGTTTTGGTTCCTCTGGACTGCTGGCACGACAAATTGAAGAGGGCGCTCCGTTTGATCTCTTCGCCGCAGCCAATCAGGGTTTTATCCAGAAATTGGAAAAGAAAAACTTGGTGCTTCAGGGAAGCGAGACGATTTATGCCCAGGGTAGACTTGCTCTCTGGCAAAGAGAAGACACGCTTCTTCCTGTCAAGGGTCTCAGTGATCTAGCCAATCCTTCCCTCAAGAGAATTGCCATCGCTAATCCTGAACATGCACCTTATGGAACGGCCGCCAAAGAAGCGCTTCAGCAAGCGGGGCTGTGGGAACCTGTCAAAGAAAGGATCGTTTTTGGTGAGAACGTTATCCAGACCCTGCAGTTTGCCCAGACCGGGAATGTGGATGTTCCGATTGTGGCCCTGTCGATTAGCTATCGCCCTGGGGGAAGACATGTGGCCATCGAGCCCAAATGGCATCAGCCGATAAACCAGTCACTCTGTATACTGCGCAGCACGAAGAACAAAGCCTTGGCTGCTCAATTCGTGGCTTTCCTCAATGGACCGTCTGGTCGTGCAGTCATGAAGCAGTACGGTTTTGTCTTCCCGGAGAACAGTGAAGAGTGAAGCGTGAAACGCGAAATGGGAGGAACCAAATCCTTCCACCTCGGGTATCACGTTTTTTTCTTTGTATGAGTAGCGTTGACTGGTTTCCCATTCAACTTTCATTTCAAGTCGCCTTCATTGCCACCGGAGTTGCTCTGTTGATGGGCATCTTCCTGGCCTGGGTCCTTGCACGTCTCAAGTTTCTGGGTAAAGAATGGATTGATGCCGCCATAACTTTGCCTCTCGTCCTGCCTCCCACCGTGCTCGGTTACTATCTGCTGGTAGTGCTGGGGCAACGGAGTCCCTTGGGCAAATCATTTGAAAGGTTCTTTGGTTTCCAGCTTACGTTTACGCCGTTGGCTGCAATTATCGCCGCAACCATTCACGCTTTGCCCTTAATGGTGAAATCGGTGAGAGCGGCTTTTGAAGAGGTGGATCCGGTTTTGGAGAACGTGGCTCGAACGCTTGGGGCGACGGAGCTACGCCTCTTTATCACGATAACCCTGCCGCTGTGCCGGCGAGCTGTGATGGCCGCCACAGTCCTCGCATTCGCTCGCGCTTTAGGGGATTTCGGAGTGACAATCATGATTGCGGGTAACATTCCCGGGAAAACACAAACCGCTTCCGTAGCTATTTATGATGCAGTCCAAGCCGGACGGGATAATGAGGCTTTCTGGCTGGTCGTGATCATTTCCGTTCTCTCGGTCTTTATCCTGTACACCACCAATAAACTAGGAAAATCCCGGGGAATTTGAACTGTCAAATTTCAGATTTGCAATGGCATGTTACAAGCAAGCCTGTTCAAAAGATATGGCACTGATTCCGGCTCACCTTTCATATTGCATGTTTCCTTTCAGGTTAAGGCAGGGATCACCATTCTTTTCGGTCCGTCCGGGTCGGGAAAGACGCTCACATTGAAGATGGTGGCAGGTATAGAAGTCCCTGATCTAGGGATTATGAGCGTCAACGGCGAGTGTTTTTTTGATTCCAAACAAGGCATTTGTG
Organism: Acidobacteriota bacterium; assembly: GCA_003224715.1. Taxonomy (GTDB): domain Bacteria; phylum Acidobacteriota; class Terriglobia; order Versatilivoradales; family Versatilivoraceae; genus QHZQ01. The sequence continues at coordinate 9,888 of QHZP01000127.1, forward strand.
TCCCGATTCGAATGAGAAACGTGGGTTATGTCTTCCAAAACCTGGCTCTCTTCCCGCACCTCACCGTACTGCAAAATGTTACCTATGGGCTTTATCATCTCGGCAAAGCCAATGGTTTGAAAAGAGCGGGTAAAGCCCTAGAGGATTTTCAGATCAAAGGGCTGGCGGATCGAATGCCTGAGAACCTTTCAGGGGGCGAGCAACAACGAGTCGCCTTAGCCCGTGCTCTAGTCACCGAACCGAAAGTCCTTTTATTGGACGAGCCGCTTTCGGCCCTTGATATGGGGACGAAACGCTCAATCATGGCCGATCTCAACCGAATTAATCAGAAGCGACAAATCCCCATTCTTTATGTCACACACGATCGCGCAGAAGCACTCGGCCTGGGAGAACACCTCCTACTGTTGGAAGCAGGGAAAGTGGTCGCAGAAGGGCAGCCTATTGAGGTTTTAGAGCGTCCTCAAAAAGAAACCATAGCTAACCTTCTGGGAGTGGAAAACATCTTCGACGCAGCCATTATTGACAAGCATCCGGAACGAGGCACAATGACTTGTGACCTAGGTGGGTGCCGGGTGGAGGTTCCTTACACGGACTGGTCTGCCGGCCAGCCTTTGCGGGTGGGTCTGCGAAGTGGTGACATTCTCACATCCTCCTTGCAGTCCAAAAGCCACTAGGTGTTAGTGCCCAGAATATATTGTCAGGAAAAATCTCCAGTATGGAGCCTTTCGATTATGAAGTGCATCTGACGGTTGAATGTGGTGTTACTTTTAAAGTGACACTGACCCGAAATGCAACCGAGTCGCTTCAATTGAGTCCGCATAGGGAGGTGTGGATTGTATTTAAGACGCACTCCTGGCACATCTTGAAGTAAACGCGTGGAGTGCCGTAGCTTGATGGTCGATTCGCGTGTACAGAGGCCGGCTTCAGCAAGCTGGCACGAGCCACTGCTCTTCAAATTCTACGGCTTTGGAATGATTTGTGGAAAGACATAAGCAATCAGCAAAACTTCGATCCCCACAATGGTCGCCAGCGCCAGGCTGTGCCATAGGACAAAGCGAAAAATATCGCCCTCTTTTCCCACCTGATTGGTGGCTGCGGTTCCTATCACAATGCTTTGAGCATCAACCATTTTTCCCATGACACCTCCGCAACTATTGGCTGTACTCATTAGGATGGGACTGAGACGTAATTGCGTGGCAGTCACTTTTTGCAAATTGCCAAACAGGGCATTGGAGGCGGTGTCACTGCCGGTCAGAAAAACCCCTAACCACCCTAGAAGAGTTCCGAAAAACGGATACAGAACGCCGGTACGCGTGAATGCCAGACCCAGGATGCTGTCAAGACCCGAGTAGCGTGATACGAAGCCTAAGCCAAGGATGCTGGGGATAGTCAAGAGAGGAATGATTAGCTGCTTGAAAGTCTTGTGAAAAAGCTGCCAAAACTCTTTGGGTGATATTCGCAGGAATAGCGCGGACAGAAGCGCGGCGATCAAAATAGCCGTTCCTGTCGCCGCCAACCAATTGATGTTATAAATGGCGGGTTCTGGCATGACTTTCGGAACAACGGGTACATTTTTCCAGACGCTGAGATGTAGAAAGAGAACACGAACAGAGATTGTTACTTTATTGAGTAATCGATTGATTTCGGGAATTCCCCACAACAAAACCATCAGGGTCAAAAAGAGAAACGGCATCCAGGCTCTGCCCACGGCGCCAGGAGAGTAGTCATGGGCTCCCGACTGTTCTGGCTGACCTCGCTCGTATTCGAATCGCCAGATCTTGCGGGGCGTCCAGTATTTGAGAAAGATCGCCAGGATAATCAGTGAGAACGCACCGCCAATGATATCCACCAGGTGGGGTCCATGGTGATTACTAATATAGTATTGAGTCAACGCGAAAGAGCTGCCACAGACCAGGATGGCTGGGAACACCTGGAAGACCTCTTTCCAAGGACACATGGTGCGAACCAGCCACAGAGGCACTATGACAGAAGTCAGAGGGAGAATTCTTCCTGTCAACTGGGAAAGAGGCATCAGCGGGAGGCCGGTTACAGCCGACAATGTGATGGTGGGAATACCAAGCGAGCCAAAGGCCACCGGAGCCGTGTTGGCAATCAGACAGAGCGCGGCCGCATAAAAGGGATTGAAGCCTAAGCCCACCAAGAGCGCAGAGCAAATCGCGATAGGGGTTCCAAATCCTGCGGCGCCTTCAATGAAAGCTCCGAAGGAAAAAGCGATGAGCAAGGCTTGTAGTCGTCGATCTTGAGAGACGGCGCCGACCGATTTCTTGATAATTTCGAACTGACCGGTTGCCACGGTCAGGTTGTATAGTAGTACACCGTTTAGGACGATCCACCCGATAGGTAGCCAGCCAAAGAAAACGCCGTAGCCAAAAGAAGCAAAAGCTAGTCTAGCCGGCATGCCATTGACAAAAATGGCAATGGCCACAGCAGTCATAGCGCTGGAGAATCCAGCGACGTGCGGTCTGACTTTCTTAACCGCCAGCAGGTAAAACAGCACAATAGTTGGGAGGGCGGCAATGGCGGGAGACAGAAAGGAATTGTTCAAAGGGTCATAGTTCTGAACCCACGACATCAGGCTCTCCTTTGAAAATCCCCCTTAGCAGGCCCGGAGCTGTGAAAAAATTCAAAGCCGGCCGAAGATCGGGCGAGGCTCCTGCCGAGCCTCATGGGGCAAGAATTTGCCGCGGTGATGACTCGCCCTCCCAATTTTTTCACAGCTCCCCTTACAAAAGGGGGCCACGCGATCCTGTGGAACGAAGTAGACGTGGCTGCTTTAGAATTCGGGGGCCCACGACATTTTTCGTTCCCGTTTCTTTGGTTTTGATTCTTTCGGCGGAATAAACTGATGAACCTTCATATCGACACACTTGCCATTAAAGCGTACCCCTTCGATTTCCAGTAGCTTGCGCTGTAAGAAAGGTCCTTCGCCGGTTGAGAAAGAGTTGATGAGAATTTTTCCTCCAGCGCCAACCACTCGTTGCCAGGGAAGTCCTGGCGGACATCCATGCATGGCCCAACCCACCTGCCGAGCCAAATAAGGAGCGCCCACGAGAGTAGCAATTTGTCCGTAGGTCAAGACCTTGCCCGGAGGGATTTGTCTGACGACACGATAGACTTGCTGAAAAAAAGAAGCCTTCTTAAATTGCGGATTTCGGGTCGCAGTTTGCCGAGCTACTTTCTGTGACATAGCCTTTTTCAAATGTGAACCCGTCTTCAAAGATAGTCGAAGTCAAAGCCGGACTGGCATTCACACCCCCTCAATCTGCAACGCAATTATCTCTCACCCCACTTAAGTTTTTGCCTCAGAATGTCAAAGAAATTCTTGTTGGCAGACTCAACCAGTTGTATCGTGCTGCCGGACTTGCGAACCAGGATGCGGTCTTCGACTTTCAAGGCAAGTCCCACCTGCCCGTCTACAGTAAGATACACTGACTCCTGAGTGGCTTTCAGGCTCATCTCGATGGTAACGGTATCCGGGACAACCAACGATCGAAAAGTCAAGGTGTGGGAGGCAATAGGGGTAACCAGCATGGCTCCCAAGGTTGGAAAAACAATGGGGCCCCCCGCCGATAGGGCATAGGCCGTGGATCCGGTCGGAGTGCCGACAATCAAGCCATCTGCCTTGTAGGTGGCCACAAATTGCTTATCAATTCTTAGGTCGATATCGATGATTCTGGCCAAAGCCCCCTTGGTAAGTACCGCATCATTGAGAGCCCGATAGCTGGCAAATCTTTCTCCCTCCCGGACGACCGCCACGTCGATCATAATGCGAGTTTGGGTAGTGGCTTTGCCTTCCAAAATGTTTTCCAAAGTGGGAAAAGTCTCGTCTAAGGTAATTTCCGTGAGAAATCCCAGACTGCCAAAATTTACAGGAAGAATAGGGACCGCATTAGAACCCATCACTCGCGCCACTGAAAGCAAGGTTCCGTCGCCTCCCAGCACAACGATTAAGTCGCATTGGGAAGGAACCTCAGACTTGACTAACCCCTTTTCGTGTTCTCCAATAATCGCGGCCGTCTCCAAATCAAGAATCTCCTCAATGCCGCTAATAGCAAGCCATTCGGTTAACTGGTTCACTACGGCGGCCACCGTGCCTAATTTGGGCTTAGCGATGATGCCGACTCTCTTAACGTCTGTTTTCATAGAGGCCATTTCTCAGGGTAGGAGGGCGAGATGAAGGATAAAGGAAAACGCCTGGATGGGGAAGGGAAAAGATCGCGGGTGACACAGGGTTCAGTTCAAGGAGGCAATCACGTCTTTAAATTCGAACCTTATTCCCCAAACCTTTTGTTGAGGGCACAGGTGAGACTCCGAAGGCTTCTACAACCAGCATTTTGTCCCTTAAACCTGGAAAGTGTAGCAGGACAAGAGCATCTTTAGGTAGCGAGCAACTTCATACCCGCCGCGAGGAGCGAAGATAATCCTCAATGCACAGACGCGGAGGCGCAAAGGTGAGAGAA
>QHZP01000127.1:14395-22917 GCA_003224715.1 Acidobacteriota bacterium
AAGCGTTCCGGCGACCCGCAATCTTCGATGCTCCATCCTCCAGAATCTGCGGAATATTAGGAGAAGAAATGGAGCAGGTCGTCACTCAAAATCCAGCACTGCTACAATGGTTCGAAAATTCAGGCCTGCCCAAAAACCTGCCCTTGGGAAGCCCCTCTTCGAGGACGTTAGGATCAGCATGACTTCTCAGCCTGGAAGGGCGACGACGTCTAGCCCCAGGCTGGAGCGCAACCCAGCCGAACCTGGTTCAGAAGAAGCCGATCGTTCTCAGTTCGAATGTGCGGAATATCGGAAGTCTGGCGATTGCAGGGACAAAGCTACCCCAACAAAGCTCTGTCAGGTGGAATTTTGGCTGGAAGCCGAGCAAAGTTATACACGACGCCACCCCGCGCTGAAGGGCGGGGCCAAGAAAAACTACAGATCTCCGAAGGCAATCTGACACACACCAAAATACGTCGCTGTATTCTTGAATCAGGATCTTTGAGTTTAAGGAGTCCGAGGCAAGGTCCTTCTCGCTGCCGGCGTATTGCTTAACCTGACACGCTCAAAGCGATAAAAAACTCCTTGTTTCCATCCGCGCCCAGGATGGGAGAGTCGACAATGCCTTCAACGCTGTATCCCAAGTTCTCGGCGACTGACCTGATTTTTTCGATGACTTGCCGATGTTTCTTGGGATCGGTGACCAGCCCTCCTTTTTCAACCTGGCCTTTGCCCACTTCAAATTGAGGCTTAATGAGGCAAAGAATCTTGGTATTCGGTTTCGCAAAAGGTTTAAGGGCCGGCAGAACTAAGGTAAGCGAAATAAAGGAGAGGTCCAGGGCAATAAGATCGACCGGCTCACCGATGTCTTCAAATTTCAGGTAACGAGCATTGAGGCCCTCGATGGAGACAACGCGGCTATCACTGCGAAGTTTCCAGTCGAGTTGATTATGGCCGACATCGACAGCATAAACCTTGTGCGCACCGTGCTGGAGAAGGCAATCGGTAAACCCTCCGGTCGAGGCCCCAAGGTCCAGGCAGATCCACCCGTGGATGTCTGGAGCAAAGGTGTCGAGAACGGTCTCGAGCTTTGTACCCCCTCTGGAAACATAGGTTCGAGGGAGGCGCTTCAATCTGATGGAGGAGCAAGGATCCACCTTGGTACCTGGCTTATCAATGCGCTGCTCATTGACCAGAACCGAGCCTTCCAGCACCAGCGCTTGTGCCCGCTGGCGGCTTTCTGCCAGCCCGCGGTCATGAAGAAGTTTGTCAATTCGTTCTTTCATGGATTTGGAGTGCGTGGCTTGACACCGCTTTACTCCGTTATCTGTATCGAAACGAGAATTTTGTTCTCGTTTGGCCCGCTTGTGGTGGAGACGCTCTGCGCATGCTGGAAACCCGCGACGGAGCGCGCGTTCCGCTAGGGATATCAAGGACGAAGCCCTCTAGTGAGCCCTCTAGCTTGATACGGACGGCACCACCAATTCGGCGTGGGTCCTGGATGTCTGCTGGGAACTCGCGTTCATCGGGGAGAGGTCTTTTTTCATGTTGACCCGCTGGTCCAGGGACAACATTACGACCAAAGGACCATCTCGGCGCACTCCAGAAAGGGTCAGGAGCCTTGGGAGGGGGTAGCCTTCACGCCTAATTTTTGTGGACGACGCGGCTTGGAAGCGTAGTGGCCCTCAATAAACGTCTTAATTTTCTCGTAGATGCCATCGGCATCGATACCGTACTTAGCGTGAAGCAGATTCGGACTGCCATGAGGAATGAGGCGATCTGGAATACCAATACGCAAAATCTTACAGCCCCAAATACTTCTAGACTCAAGCAATTCCATGACAGCGCTTCCAAACCCCCCCATGAGGGCTGCCTCTTCGACGGTAATTAAGAAAGGCTTCTCATGCGCCAGGCAAGAGATGAGCTCTTCATCCAGCGGTTTAATGAACCGTGCATTGATCACCGTCATCGAGATGCCGTCAACCTTAAGTTTCTCAGCTGCTTTCAATGAAGGATGCACCATCGTGCCAATGGCGATGAGGGCGCAATCCTGACCATCCTGAAGAATCTCCGCCTTACCCAGTTCTAGTAAGCGAAACTGTTCGTCCAGTTTCACTCCCAGGCCATTGCCGCGGGGAAAGCGAACGGCCGTAGGGTGAGGAGTTTCAATAGCGGTATAGATCATGTGTTGCAATTCGTTTTCATCTTTCGGCGCCATCAGGATCATGTTGGGAACAGCACGTAGATAAGCTACGTCGTAGAGCCCATTATGTGTGGGACCATCCGCACCGACGATTCCTGCCCGATCGATGGCGAAGGTCACCGGAAGATCCATGATACAGACATCATGAACGACTTGATCGTAAGCCCGCTGCAGGAAGGTCGAATAAATGGCAGCCACTGGCTTCATCCCTTGAGTTGCGAGTCCGGCTGCAAAGGTCACGGCGTGCTGTTCTGCAATACCCACATCAAAGCAGCGATCCGGAAATTCCTTGCTGAATTGAACTAGGCCTGTCCCCTCCAACATGGCGGCGGTAATCGCTACAATCTTAGGATCCTGCTTGGCTAGACGAATCATGGTTTTTCCAAAGATGGAGGTATAAGAAGGAGGCGCCGGGGCTGTTGGGTAGAATACCCCGGTCTTAGGGTCATACGCAGTGGGTCCATGATACTTAATCGGGGCTGACTCCGCTACCGACCAACCTGCACCTTTCTTGGTGACGATATGCAAGATCGTGGGAGCCGCGTTGTTTTTTACCTTTTCCAAAGTGTCGACCAAGCCGTCTAAATGATGACCATTGATGGGACCGACGTAATCAAATCCCAGTTCGTGGAAGAGGAGCCCGGGAACCATGAAGGTTTTCATGGCATCGACCATGTCCCTGCCAATTTTTACAAGACGAGGACCAATGCGGGGAACGGAAAGAAGCATGCCTTCGACTTCCTTCTTAAACCGGTTATAAACCTGGCCGGTCACGATTCGATTCAGATATCCTGCAATGGCTCCAACGTTAGGCGAGATGGACATTTCGTTGTCGTTAAGAATGATCAGCAACTTCTTTTGCAAATGGCCGGCCTGGTTGATCCCTTCCAGAGCAATCCCACCGGTGAGACCTCCATCTCCAATAATGGCTACGACGTGATGGTCCTTCCCCTCCAGGTCCCGAGCCACGGCCATTCCTAGTGCGGCTGAAATGGAAGTGGAGGCGTGAGCCACGTTAAAGGTGTCATAGATGCTTTCCTCGCGTCTGGGAAACCCGGAAATGCCTTCATACTGTCGTAAGGTATGAAACTGATCGCGACGCCCGGTCAGGATCTTATGGCCGTATGCTTGATGCCCTACATCCCAAACGATCTGGTCAACTGGTGCATTGAAAACATAGTGAAGAGCTACCGTCAGTTCCACCGTCCCCAAACTCGAGGCCAGGTGCCCGCCTGTCTTGGAGATCGTATGAATCATAAAGCTTCGCAGCTCATCAGCCAGTTGGCCAAGCTGCTGTTTTTCCAATTTCTTAATTTCCGCCGGATTGTTTATTTTTGAGAGAAGAGATAAATTGAGTTCTTCAATGCCCATGTTTTGTGAGAATTCCTTTCATCAAACGTCGGCGGAAGGCCTCTTTCCGACTGGATGATGTAAATTTGCGCTAAACGAGCCATTCGCCTTGTGCTGGTGAAGACAAAATATTCTAGCCCCAACCGGTTTTGAAACAAACAAAATTCCCTTCAGTTCCCCTCTTTGGTCTCCTCGGCTTCAAAGGGCAGTCGTTCCAAGCTGCCGTCGCCTTTCTTCACCAGGATTTCCACTTTGCGCTCCGCCTCGTCCAGCTTGCTATGGCAGAAGCGAGAGAGGGTGACACCCTCCTCAAAAAGTTCTAGGGCAGAAGCCAGGGGTAGATCGCCGCTTTCCATCTTCTTAACGATCTCCTCCAATCGCTGTAAAGCCGTTTCAAAATCCTTTGTCTTTGACATGAGTCTCCTTATCTATGGTTTCGGCCCTGCCCTGAATCTTGCCTTTAGCCAGAGTGACAGTAAAGGGATCGCCCGGAGCCAGGGACTGCGCCTCTTTCAGAATATTTCTTCTTGAGTCCCAGCAAATCGCGTAACCTCTTTCCAGGACAGCCTGAGGGCTCAACGCATGCAAGGTTTCATGTAACGCCTTGACTCTTCCTCTCAAGGTATGCAGCAGGAACTGAATCTGCGTCTGGCACCGAGTCAATTGATAGTTGAGAGCTTCACGTTTGAGGCGCACGATCTGTCTCAGATCCAGTCGTTGAAGGCTATTCGACAAAAGTTGCCATCGAGTTTTGGGGTCCAGAAATTGAGCTTGCATCGCATTCTCCAAACGGAAGGCGAGCTCATCTGAGCGCTGCTGGTAAAGACGCAGCCTCCCCTCAACAGAGGCAAACACCCTATGGGTAGAGATTTCAAAAATTTTGTTCCGAAATTGACCGAGCCGAAACTGAAGGTGCTGGATTAGTCGCCGTTCCAAATTGGCCACTCGCTCTACCAATTCGCTTTTTTGGGAAATGACCAGTTCAGCTGCGCCTGAAGGGGTGGGAGCGCGCAGGTCCGCAACGAAGTCGGCAATTGTAAAGTCGATTTCGTGGCCAACTGCTGAAATGATCGGTATACGGGAATTAAAAATGGCTCTGGCTACCGCTTCCTCATTAAACGCCCAAAGATCTTCTATGGAACCACCGCCGCGCCCTACAATCATCACGTCGACCTCCTGCAGGCTATTGAGATAGCGGATACCCGAGACAATTTCCTGGGCAGCTCCTTCGCCTTGGACCTTGGCCGGGTATATGACCACTTTCACACTTTCATGGCGCCGCCGTAGAATTCGCAGGATATCTTGAATGGCGGCACCCGTTGGGGAAGTTACGATTCCAATAGTGTGGGGAAGCAATGGCAGAGGTTTCTTATGCTGGGGATCAAAGAGACCCTCCACTTGCAACCTGGCTTTCAATTGTTCAAACGCTAGCTGAAGAGAGCCAATCCCTTTCGGTTCCAGGAAGTCGACATAGAACTGATACTCTCCCCGGAGTTCGTAGACCCCGAGGTTGCCACGAGCAATGACTTGCATTCCATCTTCGATCTTGAATTTCAGGAATCTCACCTTGCTGCGGAAGAAGGCGCATTTGATTTGGGCTCCCTTGTCCTTCAACACAAAGTAAAGGTGACCGGAAGTGGCTGCCGTAAAGTTGGAAATTTCTCCTTGAATGAAGACATCCAGAAACTCGGTCTCCAGTAACGTTTTTATCTCGGCCGTGACCTCGGAGACCGTGTAAATTTTTTGAGTGGGGAACAAATCCCTTTGCGAAGGGAGCACGTTCATAGAGGACTCGGTATGCCCGGCGGCAAAGGGTGCTTGGCGTATGTTATTTTCTTGAAAGCAGAGAGAAAATCAGAGTCAAGAGTACGCTGAGCAGGATCGAAGTGGTGAGCGGGAAGTAAAAAGTAAAATTATCCCTCTTAATATAAATGTCGCCAGGCAGCCTGCCAAACTTGAAAAAGGAAAAATGAGACATTAGAGTCAACAGCAATCCCAGACCGACAAATACCAGCCCAACCAGGATGAGGAATTTACCCATTTGTGGCAACATACCACTGGTTTTTTGTACTAAGGATTGCCGAGTTGACTGATAGATCCCCCCTCACACGACGATGTTAAGTCAAGAGTGTGGGAGGCGCGCTCCGCGTGGCGACTAGAGCAGGTCTAACAGGAAAAAGCGACTGTAAACCAGCAACTTTTGATCGCCGAAGGTACAGCGGTCGCGGACGTCAGATGGGGGGAGCGACTCGCTATAATTCGCAAAGATCAATAGCAGGCAACGATGTCCTCTTGCATCAATTCAGACATTGTTTCATCCATTTACGTCGGCTCTACAAAACCTCTAGTGCGCTGAAAAAATAACTAATCTCAGTTTTTGCCGTAGCGGGTCCATCAGACCCGTGAATCACATTCTTCTCGATGGAGGTGGCATAAAGCTGGCGAATAGTTCCTTTGGCAGCTTTCCTGGGGTCAGTGGCACCCATCAAATCTCGCAGACGATCAATGGCGTTTTCGCCTTCCAAAACCAAAACCAGGATCGGTCCCGAGGACATATACCGGGTAAGATCGTTGAAGAAATCTCTTTCTCGATGAACTGCGTAGAACTTCTCGGCCTGCTGCCGCATGAGGCGAACCATTTTGACGGCTTTAATCCGGAATTGATTCCCCTCGAGCTTCTTAATGATGTCCCCGACGTTTTGCTGTTCCACACCATCTGGCTTAATTATGGTTAAAGTACGTTCCAGACCCACTAAAATCAAGCCTCCAAGGTTTAATGGGAAATCTTATTTCTAGTTTAGTAGTGCTGCAATGGCACTGCCAATGTCGGCGGGGCTTTTGACGACGTGGAGTCCAGCCTCTGTCATGGCTTTCATCTTGTCGGCCGCCGTGCCTTTGCCTCCGCTGATGATCGCACCAGCATGGCCCATGCGCCTGCCCGGGGGGGCCGTTTGTCCTGCGATAAAGCCTACCACCGGCTTCCGCAGATGCTTCTGAATATAGTCTGCCGCCAGCTCCTCAGCGTTACCACCGATTTCCCCAATCATGACAATAGCCGCTGTTTCGTCGTCTTCATGAAACAATCTTAAAGCATCGACAAAGTTAGTGCCAATGATGGGGTCGCCACCAATCCCGATGCAAGTAGATTGTCCAATCCCTCGCGAGCTCAACTGGCCCACAGCCTCGTAAGTGAGGGTTCCGCTGCGGGAAATCACTCCCACACGCCCTTCGCGGTGAATCGAGCCGGGCATAATTCCGATCTTACATTTGCCCGGCGAAATGATTCCTGGACAGTTTGGCCCGATCAGTCGTGTCGTTCTGGCTGAGAGATAGTGATAGGCCTTGATCATGTCAAAGGTGGGAATGCCCTCCGTGATGCAAACCGCCAGTTCAATTCCCGCATCAGCCGCTTCCATAATGGCGTCAGCCGCGAAGGGAGGAGGAACAAAAATGACTGAGGCATTGGCGCCTGTCTTTTGGCGTGCCTGGGTTACCGTGTTAAAAACGGGAATTCCTTCGTGGGTGCTTCCACCTTTTCCCGGTGTGACGCCACCAACCACATTCGTACCGTAAGCTTTGGCCTCCAGAGTATGAAAGGTTCCTTCTCGGCCCGTAATGCCCTGGACGATCAGCCGGGTGTTTTTGTCAACCAGAATGCTCAAAGAGGATCACCGTTTTGAAAGAGGCAAGGATAAAAAGCAGGACATGAAAAGATATGTTACCTTCAACTAAGTCCACCCCTTCAGGAATACGAGCGCGTACTTCGCTTCCATTTGGGCTCATACTCTCGCTCCGATTGTCAAAGTGATCGTTTCACCGCTTATCCAACTTCATCTTTTGTCCTTTTCATCTCTTGGTCCTTGCTGTCTTTGTGCCAATGCCACTACTTTTTCTGCAGCGTCCTTCATAGCGTTAGCCACTGTGAGTCTCAAGCCTGAGGTTCTGAGGATCTCTTGACCTCTCTCGACATTAGTTCCTTCCAGACGTACCACGACCGGGACTTTAAGCTGAATTGCCTTGGCAGCTTCCACAACCCCCTGGGCGACGATGTCACAGCGCATGATGCCGCCAAAAATATTTATCAATACCGCTTTGACGTTGGGATCGGAAAGAATAATAGTGAAAGCATTCTTGACTTGGTCCGCATTAGCACCACCGCCTACATCCAGGAAGTTGGCTGGAGAACCGCCAGCCAGTTTGATGATGTCCATGGTGGCCATGGCCAGCCCAGCTCCATTGACCATGCAACCGACATTACCCTCCAGCTTGATGTAATTGAGTCCGTGCTTGCTGGCTTCAATTTCCAGGGATTCTTCTTCGTCCAGATCCCGTAACTCTTTGATGTCAGGATGACGATAAAGGGCATTGTCATCAAAATTGAGTTTGGCATCCAGAGCGTAAAATTTCTCATCCTCTGTCAGAAGGAAAGGATTGATTTCCGCTAGCGATGCGTCAGTCGCCTCAAACGCCTTGTACAGAGCCATCATAAAACCGCAGGCCTGATTGACCAGGGGAGAGGGCAGACCCAGGCCAAAAGCCAGCTTGCGCGCCTGGAAAGGAGTTAATTCCTGGCCTGATTCAATATGCTCCTTCAGGATGAGTTCTGGAGTTTCCTCAGCCACCTTTTCAATTTCCATGCCGCCGGCGCGGCTGGCCATAAATACGGGCTTAGAAGCGGCACGGTCAATAACAATCCCCAGATAATATTCGTTCTTGATGTGGAGGCCTTCTTCAATCAGGACTCGTTTCACGATTTTTCCTTCCGGCCCGGTTTGATGGGTAACAAGCCTGCTACCCAGCATTTTGTCGGCAATGTCTTCAGCTTCTTCCGGAGACTTAGCCAGTCTGACCCCGCCCCCCTTGCCGCGCCCCCCAGCATGGATCTGAGCTTTAACAACAACCAGTCCTCCTAACTGCTTGGCGATATCGCGAGCTTCTTCCTTAGTGTAAGCCACTTCGCCCCGGGGGACTCTAACGTTGTGCTTCGCCA
>QHZP01000735.1:0-854 GCA_003224715.1 Acidobacteriota bacterium
GAGATCAGAGACGGGTCGGTTATCGTTGCGTTAATAGTTACGAGCGTAGGCGTATTGACTAGAATGGAAGTAGGTGTGGCGACTGGAGGGCCGACAGTTGGCGCCGCTGGCAATGGGCGCACACCAGCGACGGTGAGTGCGACCAGGCTAGCCACAAGCACCTGCGTCGGACGACGCCGTGGCGAGCACCCCGGAAGGCAGAGCAGGGCTAGCGGTAGCGTGAGCCACAGCATCCTGGACTCTGGCACTCCAGTCACTGCCGGGGTGCAAGTTGCATTGTCCAGTGTGAATCCCCCCCCAGGGGGATCCTCGGTGATCGTGACTCTTGCAATGCTGCTCTGAAGGCTAACCAGCAAAAATTCATTCGGATTGCTACGTAGATCTCCGGACAGTGCCTCATTAGTAGAAAAGGCTGAAGTAGCGGATGCTACTTGGTTATTCAGCCGGCCAAATGCGCTCAGCCTCAGCGGCTCGCCGCCGTCTTGACCGCCGTCGTGTAACACGCCTACTATACTGTTCGGGACTAGTGAAGGATCATCGGTCGAAAACGTCACGGTCCCGACGGTCGGTGTACCGACAACTATAGTTGTAGGCGAGATATCTGCGGTGTCGGCTTTAATGGGACCAGCAACCGCTTCCACGCTTCCGGCTGTCGCTAAAATAACGAAAAGGGAAGGGAACAGGATCGTCCTCATGCCAAGCACGCACGAGAACAGCCGTAAACGCCTCAAGCCCAGGAAAACAATCCCAGCCAAAAGTAAGAAGATCGTGCCTGGCTCGGGCACAGCAGTCACCCCGGTCGTGTAAGTCGCGTCGTCCAACGTAAACGAGCCGCCAGACGTATCACCGGTGAT
>QHZP01000735.1:874-3078 GCA_003224715.1 Acidobacteriota bacterium
CTGCTTCCGAGAACCCCGGACAGGGCCTCATTGTTCGAGAACGCCGACGCAACTGACGTCAGCAAGTCGCCGCCCGCGTTAAACGCCTGCAGCGCCAACGCTTCGCTGTACGTGAAATGTCCGCCGAAACCCAACACAGATGCTGAAAAGTCGATTGACATCGCACCGCCATTGTCGGACGCAACATTGGTTCCCGAAAGCGGCGGAAATTCGAATTCGTTTAGCGAGATCCCGGCGGTTAAAATGATCGCATTTGAGAATGTCACACCGGAGTAGTGATTGCTGAGTATCGTGCCGTCCTGCAGACCCACGAAATCGATAACGATCGGGTCTGCGATCAGACGTGCGGGCGAGGCGAGAACCAGTAAGAGGCAAAGGCAAAGGTATGGCGGCAACGTTCTCATGACCAGTCTCCTTGGTGTGGTGACGAAACTACGACTAGGCATTAGGCGCCCCGGAGGTGTGGTCGGAGATGTCAAACAAACATCCCCAGTGCCATCGGGGTTGATCATTTGAATACCACTGACCCCTGGTGTGCCAAATTGATAAGCTATCTTGTCCTGTCTTGACCAATGTACATTGCAGCCTGTCGGCCAACGACCTAAATTACAAGCAGACAATCTCGAACCGAAAATGCCGTGGATTAAACAGGGACCGCAACAGTAGCAGCCGGTTACCAAGGGCGCAAGCGAATTTACGGTAAATCATTCGAACCAGGAAATGGCCGTCAATAGGGCAAGTGGGGCAAGGTCGCACCTCAACCCAATTCCAAGTGGTGTCCAGCACGAGGTTCAACATTGGCTCCATGCGTTTTTCTCGCACAGAGACGGGGGAAAGGAAAAGACTGAGGATAGAGGATGGAGGATCGCAAGACTTGAAAGGCAATCCTCGATTCTCTGCCTCCTATCTTCGACCTCTGTTCCCGCGTGAGAATTGTGTTCGCATAGAGAGTCTCGCGGTGGGGGAAGCGGCTATATCCAGTAAAAAAGATATGGGACGCGATCAGGCCTCGACCAAGGAAGTGCTTTCGCTGTCCCCTGGGCCTGGGTTTGTGGGCCTGAGTGTTGGCGAGTAAGCGGCATTCTGGAGAAATCATGCCGATCCCCGGATTTAAGGATGGGATTTAAGGATAGCACTGGGCCCTGGAGTCCCTCAACGAACTCCAGGGCTCTCGGTGCATCCTTATAAGTTGTGAACGACAACAACCTGCGGGCTCCGCGATTTGTTTTAGCGTACCCCTGTGGGGAATCTGAACTGGCCAGGGCCAGTACCTGGCCCACCCACGACGATAGCCGGTCCTCCTCCAACCGGTTTCTTCTGGACGCGGCTGTTGCCTGTGTCACCGACAAACACATTCTGAGAGGCTGCTAGCACCACTCCCCCAGGATACCGTACGAAGCCCGCTGCACTGCCCGCGGTCATAAAAACCGACCAACCTGTCGCCGTACCGCCCGTATTTATCTGAATGCGGCTGTTGCCCGTGTCTGCTACATAGACACGGTTAGTCGAGTCGACATAAATGCCGGTGGGCGAGTTCATCTTCCCCACGGCCGTCCCCGCGGTGGCACCGGCAAAGATGCCCCAACCGCTGCTCGTGCCATTGCTGTTCTTCTGGATACGATGGTTGCCAGTATCGGACACGTAAACCAGACCCGCCGCATCAACAGCCACACCTGTGGGGAAATGGAAATGGCCGACCGACGTGCCTGCCGTCGCACCCGCGAAAATGGCAAAGGTCGGGCTGGCCGAGCTACCCGCACTCGTCGCGATCTGGATTCGGTTGTTGCCAGTGTCTGCTACATAGAGTTTGTCATTCACCTCGTCGAATGCCAAGCCCGATGGGCCACTAACTTGGCCGATGGCCGTGCCTGGTCCTGCGATCACTTGCCAGGTTAAGCCGCCGTTAGTCGAACGTTGTAGGCGATTGTTTCCCGTGTCAGCCACGAAGATAATAGTGTTGGTCGAGTTGGGTTCCACGCCGGTCGGAGCACGAAACTGGCCGAGGCCTGTGCCTGGACCGAATCCAACGGGAGTCCAAGTTACACCGTCGTCAATCGAGCGCTGAATCCGATGGTTGCCAGTGTCAGCCACATAAACCGTGGAATGCTCCAAGGGCGGCTTGGATTCGCCGATCTTTATCACGAAGGCTTCGGAACTGCCGTTGAAGGAGGTATCGAAAGCGCCCACGGTGGTGGGGAAGTCGA
>QHZP01000735.1:3126-5067 GCA_003224715.1 Acidobacteriota bacterium
GCTGCCGCCCAGGTAAGTGGAGTAAAGCAGGGCTGAGCCGGTGCTATCCAGCTTGGTCACGATGGCGTCGAAACCACCATTGAAGGAGGTGTCGAAGGCATCCACGGTGGTGGGAAAGTCGACCGACAAGGTGAGGCCTGTAAGGTAGGCGTTGCTGGCGGCATCCACGGCAATGCCGAGAGCCTGGTCACCGCTGCTGCCGCCCAGATAAGTGGAGTATAGCAGAGAGGTACCGGTGAGGTTCAGCTTGGTCACGAAGACGTCGTAGTCGCCATTGAAGGAGGTATCGAAGGCGCCCAGAGTGGTCGGGAAGTCAGCCGAAAAGGTGAGACCTGTCACGTAGGCGTTGCCGGCGGCGTCCACAGCAATCGAGTGGCCCCGGTCATCGTTACTGCCGCCCAGGTAGGTGGAATAGACCAGGGAGGTGCCGGTGGGGCTCAGCTTGGTCACGAAGGCGTCCAAAATGCCATTGAAGGAGGTATCGAAGGCCACCAGAGTGGTCGGGAAGTCGGCCGACAAGGTGAGGCCCGTCACGTAGGTGTTGCCGGCGGCGTCCACGGCAATGCCGAGAGCCTGGTCACCGCTACTGCCGCCCAAGTAGGTGGAGTAGACCAGGGAGGTGCCGGTGGGGTTCAGCTTGGTAACGAAGGTGTCGTAATCGCCATTGAAGGAGGTATCGAAGGCGCCCAGAGTGATCGGGAAGTCGGCCGAACGGGTATAGCTCGTCAGGTAGGCGCTACCAGCGGCGTCGATGGCGATCGCGCGTCCGGGGTCATCGTCGCTGCCGCCCAAGTAGGTGGAGTAAATCAGGGAGGTGCCAGTCGGGTTCAGCTTGGTCACAAACGCGTCGATACCGCCATTGAAGGAGGTATCGAAGGCGCCCACGGTAGTTGGGAAGTTGGTCGAAGACGTTTGGCCCGTCAGGTAAGCGTCGCCGGCGGCGTCCACGGCGATCCCGAGGCCGGCGTCATTGCCGCTACCACCCAGGTAGGTGGAGTAAACCAGTCGAAACCACCATTGAAGGAGGTATCGAAGGCGCCCACGGTGGTCGGAAAGTCGGCCGAATCGGTAGAGCTCGTCAGGTAGGCGCTGCCAGCGGCATCGACGGCAATCCCGAAAGGGCCGTTGTCATCGTTACTACCTCCCAAGTAGGTGGAGTAGACCAGAACCGGATCAATGATGAGCGGTCGCTGCGGGTCGTACCCACCCACCACAAAGGTAACTTCATTATTCGCTTTGAGTAGATAGTCGCCTGCGATTTCCTGGCGCATGCCGGCCAGTTCTTGATAGACCTTTGGCTTGTCCAGGAGCAGTTGCCCTCCCACCGTGGACAGGGCGAGCTTGCCCTGCGCATCCAGTTCGAGTTGTTCCGCGCCTTCAAAGCGCAGCGTAATCGTCCTCGCGTCGGCGCCGGGTGAAACTACGAAGTCATATTCCAACTCCCTCTGATTGCCGTAATAAATTAGGTCTACTCCGGGATAAACATTCTGATATTTAACTTTCGCGTAAGTCGGAATATTGGCCCGCCATTTCTTAGGATCGCTTCCAATGAAGTAGTTGCGCTTCCCAGGCAGTTCCTCTAGGCCGGACACTTGCAAATAGGGATTGGAACCCACCAGATTCATCCTCAGTATGGAGCCTGTCTTTGCAGTCTCTTGGTTCTCTTTGTTACCGTCTGTCAAGGTCCTTTGCCCCTTCCCATCTGGCTTGGGCTGGGCCAGCTTCAAGACGGTCTCGTTGGCTGTTAAAAACAAGCTGTATCCCTTGCCGCGAGAGAGGAACTTAACCTTTGCATCAGTCTGACCCTGGTTAACCTCAAAGCTGAGGGGCAGGTTGCTGTATGCTGCCCTAGGCTTTGCCTTGTCGATTACATCTAGCTTGGCTGATGTGGCTGGTCGCGTCTCTATCTTGGTGTTAGAGGTGGAGGATTCCATCACATCT
>QHZP01000128.1:0-9723 GCA_003224715.1 Acidobacteriota bacterium
TAAGGATGCACAGGGGAACGACACTGGAGCCATCTTTGTACCCAAACTCCGACCAGGACAAACATTGCCCGCAGGCCTTGCGCCGGGTCAGCCTTTTCCAGGGAATATCATTCCTCAGTCCCTGCTGGATCCCAATGCAGTCAAACTGGTAGCCCCTGATTTCATCTTTCCGTTGCCCACCACGTCAGATGGGAAGTTTTTCTCTGCGGCTCCCAGCGTGCCGACAGATGTAAGAGAGGAGATCATTCGGGTTGACCATGTGATCAACGATAAGATCCAGGTAATGGCGCACTTTATTAACGAAGCCATCGTACAGGAATTGCCCAATACTCTATGGTCTAGTTCTACCTACCCAACCGTGGGGACGATCTTCAACAACCCGTCCAAACATGCCGTTCTCAAAATGACTTATGTGATCAACCCAAGCTTCCTCAATGAGGTTTCAGCCAACTACGACGGCAATCGAATAAATCTCACGCCCACTAAGAACTTTGCTTTACCCAGCGGGGTCACCGGCGTGGGCAATATCTTCCCGGGGAATAATTTGAACCGAATACCGGATATCAACTTGTCAGGGCCTCGATTTGGTGTGAATTACTCGGTGGGGTCTTACCCTTGGGACAATTCCAACGACAACATGATCTATCGTGATGACGCCAGCAAGATGATCGGGAAACACGCGTTCAAGTTTGGCGGTTTCTTAATGCGGAGCCGTAAGAAGCAGGACCTCTTCGGTGAAACGCAAGGAGCATTCACATTTAACGGCAGCTATACTCAAGCCCCCTACTCGGGCGGAAGTACTGGCAACGAGTTTGCGGACTTTCTATTGGGTCGTGCCTACCAGTACGACGAACTGGCTTTGCAAGACCGCGGGCACTGGAGGTTTTGGAGCTACGGTCTTTACCTCACCGATAGCTGGCGCATCTCGCCTCGCTTGACACTGCAATTAGGCGCGCGTTGGGAAGCATTGCCGCACACTTATGAGCGCTTTGATCGCCAGTCCAATTTTTACCCGTCTCTGTTCAACCCTGCCAATGCTCAGAGTCCCAGGTCAGACGGAACCCTCGACCCGAATGGACCCGGCTTTGAGTCGGTCGGTGGCGTTCCTCTTAACTCCGTTATTCCCGGCATCCGATTCTACACCAACGGCATCGGATTGGCTGGCAAGAACGGCATTCCGCGCGGCTTGGTGGATAACCACTATGAGACCATCGGACCCCGCGTTGGGTTTGCCTATGATTTGTTTGGCAACTCAAAGACAGTTTTGCGGGGCGGCTACGGATTGTTCTTTGAGCGTATCCAGGGCAATGACGTTTACAACATGGCCTCAAATCCTCCTTTCTCTTATGATCCAACTATCTTTGATACGACACTAACAAATCCTGGCGGAAATAGCCCGACATATCCGGCCGGAGTTACGGCTCTTGGAAGAGACTATCTGGCGCCGACCGCCCATCAGTGGAGTTTTGGCCTGCAACACGAACTCTTCACGCAGACCGTGCTGTCTGTTATGTATGTAGGGACTGCCGGGACGCACCAACGCATCCAACGAGATATAAACCAACCGGCAATGGATAACCCACTCCGAGGCCAGACTTCGCCAAATAACATCCGTCCCTTACCCGGCTTCGCCAGTATTACCTACGGCGAGAACTCGACCTCTTCAAACTACCATTCCCTACAGGTCAATTTACGCTCCAATAATTACCACGGCTTAACCTCCCAGGTCGCCTACACCTGTTCACACGCCATTGACTACTCTGGCACAGCGGATTTCGCGAATGTGGTCAATGCCGACGACATCAGAGCGGACCGTGGTAATTCTGATTTCGACCGCAGGCACATCCTGGGAATCAACTATGTCTACGACCTGCCCTTTTTCAAAAATGCGTCTGGCCCTAAGCGAATGTTGGGAGGATGGCAGATTTCAGGCATCACCAGTTTCTCCACAGGTTCTCCCTTTACAGTAACCTCCCCTGGCGACCCGGCGGGCATTGGAAAGACCGTGCGGGCTAATCTGATCGGGAATCCGAATAATGGGCTCAAGACAGCCGAAGCTTACTTTGATGCGTCTGCCTTCGCTTCTGTTCCTTCAGTCGGTTCGGCAACCGGGGCCACAGGTTTCGGGAACTCGGCGAGAAATGTCGTGTCCGGTGCAGGAAGCAATCAGTGGAATATTTTCCTCTTCAAGAATTTCAGCGGTATTCCATTCCTCACCAAAGAGGGAGCTAATCTCCAGTTCCGCGCCGAATTCTTCAATGCATTTAATCACACCCAATTCACCAATTATTTCCTCACCTTTGGCGCAGCAGGATTCGGCGGAGCGAGTGGAGCACGCGATCCACGAATTCTCCAGTTTGGACTGAAGTTCCTGTTCTGATATTTCTGGGAGTCGGCATCAGGGCGATCTGAAAGTGATCGCCCTTTTTTATTGTGGTCTTCTTTGCGTCCTTCGCGTCTTCGCGGTTTGATTTTTGGTTGCTGAAAGTCACTCCATCTTTGGCGCTGGTGGAGGCCCAGAAATCTTGTGCAGGAACTCTTCGTTGCTCTTGTTATGAAGCTGCTTGACTTGCTTGAGTTCAGCCTCCATGTCCTGGTTTCGACCCATCGAGCGGTAGGTCTGGGCCAACCGATAATGGGCCTCTGGCCGGGTGGGATCCAGGCGGATAGCCTCTTTCAGCATGGAAACGGCGCGCCGATATTGTTTCTGGTTTGCATAGAGAATGCCAAGGTCGAGATAGGCGATATGAAGATCCTTGCTCGATTTCAGTACTTCCTCCAATAGGCGAGTGGCTGCTTGGAATTCGTTCCGGCGAAAATAAACGTCTCCCAGGTAGGCCTTGGCTTGGGCGTGACCGGGGACGTTGCTGAGTTCCTGATTAAAGGCTTGCTCGGCCTCGTCAAACCGTTTTGTTTTCCAGTAAAGATAGCCGAGACCAAAATGCACATTGGGCTGGCCGCGGTCGATTTCAGCTGCTGTCTGAAACTCCTTGATCGCCTCAGCCGTTCGGCCAAGCCCGTCCAGGGCTTCGCCCATCAGCATGTGGGCCGCGGCGGAGTAGGGCGCCTCTCGTTGCAGTTTCTCGAACACTTTGAGTACTTTTTCAAATTGGTTGGATCTCAGGTAGCTTTCAGCCAGGACATAAAGGAGTGCTGCGTTTTGAGATGTATCAGTGGCTACTTTCTCCAATTGCGCTGTGGCCTGATTATACATGGCGGCTCCATAGTAGGCCATCCCCAGAAGACTCCTGGCTTGAAGGTTAGAGGGCTGAAGCAACAAGGCCCGGCGCAAAGGGGGAATAGCCGCTTGAAAGCTCTCCATCTTGAAATAAGCTATTCCCAGGTTTAAGTGAATCTCGGGCAGGCCAGAATTAACAGCCAGTGCCTTTTTGTAAATGGTCACGGCTTCGCCGTACCTTCCCTGCCTGGCCAGCACAATACCCAGGCTACTAAGCACTCGCAAGTCCCTGGGATATTGCTCAAGCAAGGTCTGTAAGGCTTGAGTCGCTTCCCCAAGTTTTCCCTGGCTTTCCAACTGCTGCGCCAGTTGAAAAGCGCGATCACTCTCAACTGACTGCCCGTACGCAAAAGGGCTTAACACGACTAAAATCACCGCAGCCGCTTTCATTGTCTGGCTTTTCTTTTGCTTCATTATCCTGGAAACAGCAGTAAAAGCCCACCGCAGACGCAGAGCGGAGAGCTTCTTGTAAAAACAGCCAACAGTCGGGATTGCCGGGCGGTTGGTTTTCGGCTTTTGAACTCTGCGTCTCCTGCGTCTCCGCGGTTGTTTTGAACTGCCGGTTTTAGGACTATAGGTAGCCTTCGGCTTCCAAGATCATGCAGGCAGAGCCCATAGCGCCGGCCAAGGTCCCCAGAGAGCTCAGTTCAAACCGGAGGGCCGAACTGTGTTCGGGCGGACAAATCCCTTTGAAGGCTGCCGCCACTCCGTCTCTCAAGACATTTCCCGCCTGCGCCATGCCGCCCCCGAGGACGACCAACTCCAAATCCAGCAGCAGATGGACGTTGGTAATCGCCACAGCCAGAACCTGAAACGCTTCCTGCAATATATGCGTTGCCTGTATGTCTCCAGCGGTAGCAGCTTGGAAGAGTTGTGCGCAAGATTTCTGTGAATGCCTTTCGATGGCAACTGCAGAAGCGATGGATTCCACGGGTGTAGGCGACCAAGAGTTGCATTCGCCCTTTACCTCCGGGAGCAACAAATAGGTCATTCCCAACTCGCCGGCAACTCCACGGGCACCTTGCCAGAGCCGGCCGCCAAGAAGAAGTCCGCCGCCGACTGCCGTGCCCAATGTCAAACCCAACACATTGGAAACCCCCTTGGCCACACCAAAGTGGGCTTCGGCACGCAGGGCTTGATTGGCATCGTTATCCGATCGGCAGGCAATTGCCAACCGCTTTCCCACCTGCTCTCCCAGTGGGTAGTCATCGAGACATTTAAGATTGGCCTTGCCTAATATGCTCCCGGAAGGTTGCTGTACTGCTGCAGGCAAGCCAAGACCAACGCCACAAACCGCCTGGTTACAAGAAAAACGAGTGTAGATTTGGGCGATCAAATCCAACACCTGCCGGCCCCGCCACTGAGGATCCGTATCATGTATCTCTGAAGAGAGAATCTCGCCGCTTTGACTGAGCAAGCAGGCTTTGATATGGGTCCCGCCGATATCGATTCCGATGGCTGGAGGAGGAGAAGGTGCCGGCATAAAGTTCTTATGCGTGAAACGTGGAACGCGAAGAGTGAAACGTAAATCGTGAAAGTGTCCCTAGCTGTAGGGAGTCGCGAATCACGTTTCACGTATCACGTTTCACTCTACCCTTCATTCCTTGAACGCAATGTAATCTCGCAATCCCAGTTCCTGGTAAGACAGGTATTGCTTGGCATCAAAGATCTGAACGAAGTTGCTGATCCTCTGGAGCAGGGTGGCGCTGATATAGCCAGGCAGGCGCTCCGGATGGGGGAAGCGAAAATAGGCGCGGATAAAAAGACTCCTCTCAGTTGTAGGCAGTCGCTTCACATTCTCGCCATATTGGCTGAATACCCCATTTTGCAACAAGTAGAACTCAACGTTGGAAACATAAAAGACAGACACCGTTTCCCCAATTTGGCGCAAGTAATCTCCGATGGCTCTCAGGGCCTTGGGGCCCGCAAAATCACCCACTATGGGAAGAATGAGATTTCGGGTCTGCAGCCGCTTCAGGAAGAGAAAATCCTCCTCTGAGTTCAAGTAATTCCCCCAATTCCCTTCCAGGTCCTTTTCCAAACTGATCTCCTTGAAGGAAGGATAAAAATGATACATGGGCCGTCCGTAACTGCGAAACCTGATCTCAAATTGGTTGTCAAAAAATTCCTGGTAGATATCACGGATGACTTTCATGTCGGACGAACTCAAGGGGAAACGGTGTTGCCGTCTGATGTGACTTTCAATCTGAGTGAGATTCCTCTGAAAAAGATTCTGGTCTGGGGGAATCCTTTCGAAAAAGGTCAGCAACTCTTCCACATTGCTCTTTTTCGAAAGGGTCATTTTGCTCGGTAGGGGTTTGCAAAAGAGGCAAGAAATGTACTCCGAGCGGCTTCGGGAGATTTCGAACAGCGATTTGAAAAGCCAATGGAATAGTAAATTCTGGCGGCGAATATCCAGGATTATAGCCAAACTGGGCCGCGTTTTGGCGATATAAGTAAAGTTCTGTTCTGGTCCGACGCCCAGATAGACGCCTTCCCGTACCCGCAAATCCCTCAGTCTCCCCAGGACCTGGAGATAAGAGGATTCATTAGAAACCAAATTATCAGAATTGAAGAAGCCCGGGTCTTCAGAAAGGCGCTGAATCAGCCGCGGGAATTCTTCATCGGAGAGCCGGTGGAGAGACTGTTTGGCAAGCTCAGCAGGCGGTGCGCCCCAAAGGAGGGAAAAAACTGCAAAGGTAAAGAGGAAACGTTTCCGGAAAGACATCTCGCTATAGGACAGAAAATTGGCGCTGGTGCTCGCAAGTGTGGAATCAATCCGAAAGTTAGGGTTACTTGGTGGCGGAGCAGTTCAAACTGGTCGAGTTTGTTACTTGCCGTTCCCTCACCCAGGGAGCTTTCTCAAAGCTCCCATGCCCCTCTCCTGGGAGGGATGAACGCTTGATACCCAAATTATGCACGCTGGGGGTTCGACGGCTAGCCCCGGAGAGGCGTCGGATGGCAGCCCCCAGCGTCAGCCGTGGGTCAGGGTCATCCAGGAGCCCAGCCCCGGCAGGGGCGAGAGAATTCGGATGGGAAATCAATTGTTACACCTTGTCTTTCGCCCCTCCGGGCTCATTCATGCATCTGCCTTGTCCCATGGCTGACGCCATGGGCTGATGTCTTGCGCCTCTCCGAGGCTAATATCAGTGGTGCATAAGTTGGGTGTTAGCTTACGGTCAACTCGTGATTTTCCCTTCCAGCCGTGGTGAAATGTACCGATTCCTTGGCGATCAAACACTTCTTAGCCAAGTCGGGGGGACATAGCAGAACCTGCTCCAAAAAATCCCTGGGCTTCATTAAGGCGCCGCTGTCCGGATTCACAGACAAAGTGAAGCCGATTTCTAACGGGCGTTCGCTCTGAATCCAGAGATCGACAATGCGCTCATGGTCCCTCGAGCTACACCAAAAGTCGTTGCCCTTATAATGGTCGCAAAGATGGTTGATCAAGTCGTTGGCTCGACCCAACAGTTCGCCAACGGCTGGTGTCTCTCCGCCGGTGGAGCCCTCGATCCTTGCCTTATAAGTGACTCTCAAAGGTTGAGTGACACTCCATTTGCCCTTGGACTCGAAGGGCACAATGCTCTGGATAACCAAACCCTCCGGCAAGTACTCATTCATCCGAGCCAGCAGGTTCTCCGGCAGTTCACCATAAGCTTCAAGTTGGATATATTCGGACTGACTGGTCATTCCCAAAGGAATCGCCGGGGAGGTGGCAAATTTAGGATGGGGATTAAACCCCTCGGTGAAGCGCAGTCGAAGGTCGGCTCGAATCATGGCTTGCTCTATTAGTTTCATGATGTTGAGATGAGAGAGGAAACGGGCTGGTCCCTTCTTTGTGTAATGCAAGACATAAGGCTTTGCCGAAAGAGGTGCATCGACCAGCCCAGACGCAGGATCGGACTTCGGAATCGTCAACCTTCTGTCTCCTGACGGAGGTTGCGCTACAGGCTTTTCTGAGAACTCCGTCCCTGAAACGGCCGGGGCTGGCAAAGTCAAATGAACCAGCTTCTCTTCAACGGCCTGCTCCGGTTGGCTGGCCAACTTGATATCAGCATAATTCCCCGGAATCCCGCAACCTCGGCAGTCACCCCATTTGCAATCGTAGGTCTGCACCTGTTGGTAAGATCGTTCCCGCTCTTTCAATAAGAATTTCTTAGAGACGCCAATGTTAATGAAATCCCACGGCAAGACTTCATCGAGGCCGATATCACGATTATAAAAATGAGGATCGACACCAGACTCTTCAAAGGCTTTCATCCACAGGTCATAATTAAACATCTCATCCCAGCCGTCGAAGCGGCAGCCCAACTGGTAAGCTTTCAGCAATGCTTGTCCCACCCGTCTATCCCCGCGAGACAATACGCCTTCAATAAAGCACTCTTTCGGATCATGCCATTTGAGCCGGGCAAAAGGGAATCTGACGGTCGCCTTTAGATAATTGAGACGCTCGTTAATGACCTGGAGGTCCTCGAAGCGGTCCCACTGAAATGGGGTGAAGGACTTGGGGACGAAAGTCCCAATACTGGCATTGAGATTTTTGCCGCCCTTGAATTTTCTGCCAATCCTTCCCACCTCGCGAATGAGATCCACCAATTCCCGGATGTCATCACTCGTTTCGGTGGGCAAGCCAATCATAAAATATAGTTTGATGAGGTTCCAACCTTGACGATAGGCCGTTTCAATTGCCTGGAACAGCTCTTCGTTACTGATGTTTTTGTTAATAAACTTGCGCATGCGGACGCTGCCGGCTTCGGGCGCGAAGGTGAAACCGTTCTTCTTCACCTCGCCGACGTTTTCCGCCAGCGATACCGAAAACATATCGGCGCGCAAGGAAGGGAGCGAAATCGAGACCTTGTCCTTGGAAAAGGCTCGTGCCATCTGCTTGGTGAGGCATTCTACCTGGCTATTGAAAGCAGACCAATCTCGCGATTGCCCGTATTCTTGAGGGTCTCGCTGGTCAGTCTCATGATGTCGTCTACATTGAGCTCTCGAGTCGGGCGATACCAATAGCCGGCCTGGCAAAAGCGGCATCCCTGGGTGCAGCCGCGCATTACCTCAACACTGATGCGGTCCTGAATAATGTCGATGACAGGGATAATGGGCTTGGTGGAGTAAAAGTCAGGAGAAAGGGCTTCTACCCAACGACGCTTCACCAGAGTGGACGGTTTGCCGGGTCGCGCCTCAACCTCCCAGGGTTTCGGAGGTTGATGGATCTGGGGAACATAGATCCCATGAACTTTGGCAAGTTCCTCGAGGATCTGCCAACGACGTAGCCCATTCAGCTTAGCTTTGCGATAGAGATCCACAATTTCAACGACGACGTCTTCTCCATCACCCAGGACAAAAAAATCCATGAAATCGGCCACCGGTTCAGGGTTTGCCGTGCAAGGCCCGCCGGCGCAAATCAAAGGATCGTTTTCGCCTCGATCAACCGCCAAAATGGGAATGCCGGCCAGATCCAGCATGTAAGGAATGTTGATGTAGGTCAATTCCGCCTGAAGCGAGAAACCGACGAAGTCGAAATCGCACAGGGGAGTTTTTGTCTCCAGACTTAACAACGGCAAGCCGCTGCTCTGAAGAACGGCGCCCATGTCTACCCAGGGGGCAAAGACCCGTTCCGCAAACACGTCCTCAATGCGATTGAGCAAATGGTAGAGCATGCGAATTCCGTTGTGTGACATCCCGATTTCGTAAACTTCCGGAAAGGCCAGGGCAAAATGCACATTTACCCGCTCTCGGTCCTTCAGAATCATATTAGGTTCGCCGCCAATATAACGGCCCGGCTTAGAAACCTGGTCGAGCAAAGAAAAGTACTTCTCTTTGCAATCTATCCTTGCGGCCCTCATGCCTTCCCTCGCTTTGTTTGTTCCAGCTCCACTTCAAGAATACACTCTGTGATCATAGCATGCTGCGCTGGGACAATTAAGCCATTTTTGAGACTCATCGCTTCTCCTTGCGCGGCCTGTTTTTCAACAACTTCAGCCCTTTCTTAAGCAGTTCTGGCAATCTTTGTTCTTGAAAAAATTTTTGCCCTTGCAACGGGATTTTGACAGCCTGGAGGCTGGAAACCGCATTCTTTCGTGCAACTGCGATTTGAAACTTGTAAAAGACCGCCCAATCCAATCTCAGCGCGCCGCAGAGCTTTAGAAACATCCTGGTCAAAGGTCGGTAGAAATTTAGATCGGTGCACCAGGGTAGTTCATGTAGCGGCGACAGACCTGCTTCCTGCAGAAGTGATTTCATCCGCCAGGGGGAAAGCAGATGAACCTCTGCATAGGTCTGGTACTCCTGAAAGAAGTGAGGCCGCAGCCATTGGATATAGCGATTGGCCACTTTCGTCGGTAAGAACTGAGGACCCAGTAGAAATGTATGACCTTCCAGTGGGCAAAGCCAGTTGGGCGTTGTCAGCAAGAGCACTCCATCAGGCTTGAGAACCCGCTCAATTTCCATTAGGAATTTCAGCTGCCAGGTATCGCCCCCCA
>QHZP01000128.1:9752-12907 GCA_003224715.1 Acidobacteriota bacterium
ATTGCCGAGGTTCTGGTCAAAAAGGCCTTTGTGGAGGGAAGCTTCTCAATGAAAGTTTTCGCCAACCCTAACGTTTTTTCGAAGAAGTCCAGGCCAAAATAGACACCACCCTCAGCGGTGACCAGGCGGGAAAGTCCGGCCGTGCCGCACCCGACATCCAGCAGTCTTTTTTGACAAAGGCTCAAATTCAGCTTGGAACGGAAAAAGGTAAGAATTGACTGGTTACGCTCAACGGTGCTTGACCAATAATCCACCCACTGCTGAATGGCGGCGACATTGCCAGCACCGAATTTCGCTTGCGCATGGGCCACCAACTCTTCAAAAAAGTTCCCCATGTTTGACTCCCGGACTTGGACTCAATCCACCGGAACTAAATCATCGCGAGACGTAATTCCACATCACAAGCCATTATACATCCCGTTACATTGAACCTCTTGCAATCATAGACGCGGGTTTGCTTTTTCTCGCCATGTGCTATAAACATTGCATTCGTCAGGGGAGGACTAAGCCTGGTACTTAGACCGTGATGCACGTTACAGCGAGAATTTTGTCCTCGTTTTGCGGAGCTCCGCGAGCCCGAAGCGCAAGCGAGAATCAATGGCCATGACCCTCGCTGGCGCTTCGGGCTCCCTGTCAGGGGTGGCGGTAGGGATATCAAGGGCGTCAGCCCATGGTTTAGTTAGTTTCTGTCGCGAAACTCGCGAGACCATGCCTGGCGTCATTCTTGCGAGCTCTCACCACATTGTCAGAGGCGTCGGCTGAAAGCTACATAGTGCAAGGTTTCCCAGGTCTCGCGACAGGCACAAAGGGGAGAACAAAGGGGGGGGAATTGAGCGCTCCTTCCCCTCAGGTCGTGGCGAGAAAGGCTGGGACGGAGGCTGCGTTCACAACTCTTCAAAGCCCACATCGTAAGATGCTCTGCACTTGTTTGCCGAAACTCTCTGAGGTGATGCGATGAAGGTCTACGATCTTTTAGTGATTGGTTCGGGTCCAGCCGGGCATCATGCCGCGATCCAGGCGACTAAGCTGGGAAAGCATGTGGCCGTGGCGGAGCAGAAGGTGTGTGTCGGCGGAGTGTGCATTAACACGGGAACCGTCCCCAGCAAGACCTTGCGCGAAGCAGTTCTCTACCTGTCAGGCTTTCAACAGCGTGGCCTCTACGGCGTCAGCTATGCGGTCAAGAAAGAAATCACCATGCAGGACCTTTCCTTTCGTGTCAATCATGTCGTCAAACATGAAATAGACGTTTTCAATGCCCAGCTCCGACGCAATGGAGTCGAGATTCTCAACGGCTCGGCCTCCTTTCTCGACGCTCACCACGTGAGGGTCCAGAGCCTCAATGAAACCGAGGAATGCCAAGCCCAATTCGTCATCATCGCGACGGGAACCTCGCCTGCTTATTCCGATCAGGTTCCGATCGACGGGACCACCATTATTGACAGTGATATGTTTCCGAAGTTGCCCTCGCTTCCAAAAACAATAACCGTTGTCGGCGCCGGTGTTGTGGGTATCGAGTATGCTTGCATGGCCGCAGCCCTGGGAATCAAGGTTACGCTGATCGATCTTCGTCCACGCATGCTCGAATTCGTAGATGCCGAGATCATCGAAGCCCTCAGCTATCACATGCGCGACTTCGACGTCACGTTCCGTTTGGGAGAGGAAATGGAGAGTGTCAGCAAAGCACCCTCAGGCAAAGTAATCGTTAATCTGAAAAGCAAGAAGCAAGTAGCTTCGGAGGTTGTACTTTATGCCGTGGGAAGGCAAGGTAATACCAAGGATTTGAACCCGGAAGCGGTGGGCCTCAAGGCCGACAGTCGAGGTCGTATCGCCGTCAATGAATTCTTCCAGACTCCCGTGCCCAACATCTACGCCGTGGGAGATGTCATCGGTTTTCCCAGCCTGGCTTCGGTTTCCATGGAACAAGGAAGGCTGGCCTCTTGTCACGCTTTTGGCCTGCCAGCAGTTTCTATGCCCCAGCTTTTTCCCTACGGGATCTACACCATCCCCGAAATTTCCTATGTCGGCCAGAACGAAGAGCAGCTCACCGCCGCCGGTATTCCTTACGAGGTGGGAATCGCGCGTTACCGTGAGATCGCCCGAGGCCAAATCGTGGGAGACGAAACGGGCCTGCTCAAGTTACTTTTCCACCGCCAGACCCGAAAACTGCTGGGGGTCCATATCATCGGAGAGGGCGCGTCTGAGCTGATCCACATAGGACAGGCAGTCCTTGCATTTGAGGGGAAGATTGATTATTTTGTCAACACCGTCTTTAACTATCCCACTTTAGCTGAATGTTACAAGGTGGCGGCTCTTTCGGGAACGAATAAGCTGCTGACAGTCTAAAGGCAACGAGCGAGACTCTGAGTTACAGTACGGCGGGGCTGCAACCAAAAATTAAACCGCGAGGACGCAAAGAAGATCATGGGATGCGAGGAAGATGGGGTCACATCTCATTATTCCGATTCTGCTGCAAAACCACTATCGACGCGGTTTTACCTGAACTGTGGGAAAATGAATCGCTCTAAAATGCCCTACAATCCAATTCTGCAAGGGCGGGAGACATTTCTGATCCTTTGAGAAAACTCGATTTTTCAAAAACAGGGGGTTTTGCAGCAGAATCAAATAATGAGATGTGACCCCATCCCGGACCCCACCATCCCGGACCCCCCATCCCGGACCCCTCAATGCTAGACCAGAATCCTTTTTCGGATCTCTCACAGAAGATCAGCTCGTCGGAAACAAAAATAGAACGCCGCTTAAAGACGCGCATTTTGGAGACGATGCCTATGTCATTCCTGATCGCAACGGTAATAGAACAAACAATGTCTTAAGGTAAACTTCTATGGGTCAAACGACCAAGAGCAGACGGTTTTGCACGAATTCCTTCACACTTTTCTCAATGGAGGTGATCCCGGCCTTTTCGACTACTTTAAGGAGGACGGACTTGTGCAACGAAAATCGGGCTCCGAAGATATCAACGAATGGCTTCAGAGGGATTGTCGGCCAGCGAAGTAGATCGGGTAAATTGGGGTTGCTGTGCCAACTTTCCCTCCTGGTGGTTCTGCACATTTGCTGTGCGACAGAGCTGCATTCTGACCAGATCTTTTTGGACAGTAAAGTAGGAGGTGTTATCCGCCGGGCAGTTGTGATCCCTG
>QHZP01000736.1 GCA_003224715.1 Acidobacteriota bacterium
TGGGATTAGCGAACTGGCAGGGGAGGACCTGGAGTGGGATTAGCGAACTGGCAGGGGAGGACCTGGAGATTGTCGGTGTGGTGGGGGACACCAGGTATGTCAATCTGCGGGAACGACCTCGCCGTGTCGTGTACCTGCCTCTCCTGCAGTATCCCGCCAGACAAAACATATACGCCTTGCACGTTCTTGCCGCCGGCGCTCCTAACCAATTGATTAGTGCGATTCGAGAGGAATTCCAGTTTCTGGACAAAGATCTCCCCGTGTTTAGCATTAAGACATTTGCAAAGCTCGTCGACGAATCTCTGGCTCAAGAACGTTTGCTCGCCACACTGTCCGGTTTCTTTAGTTTGCTGACACTTCTGCTTGCCTCGATAGGGCTTTACGGGCTAATGGCCTACGGAGTGAGCCGGAGAACGCGCGAGCTTGGGATTCGCATGGCGCTCGGAGCTCAACGCCATGAGGTTCTGTGGTTGATCTTAAAGGAGACCCTAGGACTGGTTGCGATTGGAGTAGCGACTGGATTAGGCGTTACGTTCCTCACAACTCGGCTCATCAAGAGTCACCTATTCGGGATCGCGCCGACAGACTTAACAGCCGTAGTGTTTGCTGCGGTAGTCTTGGGCGCCGTTGCCGTTTCTGCTGGCTATTTTCCCGCCCGTCGAGCAACAAAAGTCGATCCGATGGTAGCACTCAGACGCGAATAAGTCCGGGGCTTGGGATGCGGTGTTCGGCATTCGCCCGGGGTTTGATCATGACACCAAACCCGAAGTACTATTCAATCCGCAATCCGAAATCGCAAATCCGCAATCGCATCACGAACCACTGACCACTAAACACCATGCTCAACGACCTCCATTACAGCATTCGCACCCTGCTCAAGAACCCGGGGTTCACCGCTGTTGCCGTGCTCACCCTGGCTCTCGGCATAGGTGCAAACACGGCAATCTTCAGCCTCCTCAATGCGCTGATTCTGCGCGAGCTCCCGGTGCGTGAACCCCATCGTCTGGTGGCACTTTCTACGATCACTCCGAAAGGTCAACCGGCAGGTCTGTCCTATCTCATGTTTGAGGAAATCCGCCAGCAAAAAGTGTTTTCTAGCTTGTTCACCTGGTCAGGCGAAGTGCTTTACAACTTGGAGGCCAACGGAAAGCTCTGGCTTAGCCCGGTCAGCTTTGTAACGGGAGATTACTACCGAACACTGGGCGTCGTGCCTTTCATGGGCAGAGCCATCCTGCCGGAAGATGAGGGCCTCCAAGGCCGATCGCCCAATAACATCGCTGTGATTAGCTTTGGGTGCTGGCAGCGTCGTTTCGGGTCCGATCCGGCTGTGGTTGGGAAGGTAATGCGAGTTGAAGGCAAGCCGTACACCATAGTCGGTGTAACCCCCAAGGAGTTCTTAGGGCTGAGAGTGGGCACCTCAGAAGACGTGACTGCTCCGCTGACCAACTTACTTCCCATCGAAAGGTTGCGCCGTGGCAGGTTCTTGAGTTTCGACGTGGTGGGCCGGCTGAAAGAGGACATCGCGCTCGATGAGGCCCGGGCCCAACTCGAGGCGCTCTGGCCGAGCATCCAAAAGTCAACCGTTTCGCCGGACTGGAGTTCCTTGGAGCAGAAAGAGTTCCTCTCCTACCGCCTTCGAACGGTTTCGGCAGCCACGGGAGCCGGCTGGGCCAGCTTCCTGCGCCAGCGCTTCACGCGGCCCTTGTGTATCCTGATGGGGCTGGTCGGTCTGGTGCTGTTGATTGCCTGTGTGAATCTGGCCAGCCTCTTGGGGCGGGTGGCTGGCGTTTGATCCGGCAGATGCTAACTGAAAGTTTGCTCCTTTCCGTCGGGGGCGCCTTAGCAGGTCTATTGCTCGCGCGGTGGGCCAGCCGATTCTTGGTGAATTTTATGTGGGCGGGGCTCATCCCGCTGGTTCTCGATCTCAGTTCTGATCTGCGTGTTCTTGGGTTCACCGCAACGATAGCTGTGCTCACGGGGATTCTGTTCGGCCTTACCCCGGCCTGGCGTGCGGCGCGTGCAGATCCCGGCAGGCTGCTTCAGCAGTACTCACAGAGGCTCGGCGGCGGTGTAGGACGTGTCGGCAGATTGCTGGTCAGCGTGCAGGTGGCCCTGTCGCTGATCTCGCTCGTCGCCGCCGGGCTGTTTGTGCGAAGCCTTCAAAACCTCCGATCCGTGGACCCGGGCTTCCGCAGCCAGGGTCTCCTCATCATGCTTCTGAACCAAAAACCAGGTGGCTATCAGAACTTCAATCGCACTGCCTACTATCACGAGCTGACTGACCGGCTCTCCAGGTTGCCCGGCGCGAGCTCAGTCTGCCTGTCGAATGGGATGGTAGGACTACCGACGGACTATTACAAGGAGCCGGTCTCCGCAACATCTGGGGCATTCTCGCTATCCGGATCAGTTGAGGCCGCTTATAATACCGTCAGTCCTGGCTTCTTCGAAACCCTTGGAATTCCCTTGCTGAAGGGTCGTGACTTCAGCTGGCAGGATGACCAGCACGTGCCACGAGTAGCCATTATCAGCCAGAACCTGGCCCGGCAACTGTTTCCCTCCTCGGACGCGCTCGGGCAACATATCCGCCTTGGAACATCTCGGGAAAATCAGGACTTGCAGATTGTCGGAGTGGCTAGCAACATCAGTTTTTCGCCTCGACGAAATCGTACGGCGGCCGCGGTCTATCTGGCCTACCTTCAGGATGAATATAACCAGCCGTTTGTGCAGGTGCGCACGCGCGGAGAGCCGTTGGCAGTGGCAGCCGGCCTGCGTCATGAGATTGGGGCACTCGGAAGAGAGTACCCATTGTTCACGAAGACTCTGTCGCAGGAATTTGACCGGATTCTGTTACCGGAACGCCTCATGACGATGCTGTCAGGGTCCTTTGGGGTACTGGCTCTTCTGCTGGTCTCCATCGGCCTCTATGGTCTCTTGTCCTACACCGTGACGCGTCAAACCACTGAAATCGGCATCCGCATGGCGCTCGGTGCTCAGCCCAAGAACGTGCAATGGCTGGTATTGCGTGAGACGCTGCTGCTGGTCTTGATTGGCGTTGCCATTGGACTGCCTGTGGCCCTTGCGTCTTCCCGACTCATTTCCAGCCAGCTCTTCGGGTTGAAGCCCACCGATCCGCTCACGATCGCAATGGCGACATTGCTACTCCTCGCCGTTGCTGCAGTTGCTGGTTATCTTCCTGTCAGGAGAGCTTCCCAGGTCGATCCCATGGTTGCTCTTCGATACGAATGAAGCAGTGATAAGTACTGAGTGACGAGTGACAGGTAACACCACTCTCTGTGAATGAATGACCGGCAATCGGCAAATGACTAACCACGAACCACTGACCACTAATCACTATGTTTACTGACCTCCGTTACGGCCTGCGAATGCTCGCGAAGAGTCCTGGCTTCGCCACTGTGACCGTACTGACCCTGGCGCTGGGCATTGGTGCGAATACCTCAATCTTCACGGTGGTGAATGCAGTGCTGCTTCGTCCGCTGCCCTACAAAGATCCAAACCGTCTCGTTATGGTATGGGGAACCCACCCACAGTTCCCCAAGTTCTCAGTACCCTATCCAGATTTCCTCGACTGGAAGGAACAGAACCATGTTTTCGAGCAGATGGGGTGTTATCGTTCAGTCGCAACAGACTATCATCTAACAGGCCAAGGCGAACCCCAACGACTGCAGGCCACCTTCATTACCTCCGGTTTGTTCTCCCTGTTGGGTGTCAGGGCACTGATCGGACGCACCTTCCTTCCGGAAGAGGATCAACCGGGTCGCCAACATACCGTCATCTTAAGCCACAGTCTCTGGCAGCGTAGCTTTGGTGGCGATCCCAGTCTCATTGGGAGGACCATCATCCTCAATAATGAGAGCTTCACCGTAGTGGGAGTGGTGCCTTCCAGCTTCAAGC
>QHZP01000737.1 GCA_003224715.1 Acidobacteriota bacterium
CTCATGCCAGGAAAACGATGCGCCGAACCCACCTCCAACCACACCCATGCGCAGCTTCTTGTCCGTGTTGACAGGCCCAAGACTGACTGCCCGTGTCTCACTAGTTCCCGGCCCGCCTCCAATCACTGGGGCTGAACTGCCAGCGACCAGTGCGGCAGTCCCTGCTCTTTGCAGGAACTTCCTCCGGGAAATAGTGTTCTCTAAATTGTCTTGATCACTAAACATGAAAATAACCTCCTTGTCTACTTTATGGAATTAGGTTGGAGTGGAATTGGGCTCCTCTCTGAAGATCTTTCCGAAGTGCGAGGCCGTCTCCGACGGACGACCATATCGTATTGCTCGATCACCGTTGCCCGTCGGAGACGGCTTCTTCTTCTCGTGAATCAACTCCTTCAAGTCCTTCCTAGAGGACTTGACAGCAATTCCTCATTAACATAATTCGCCTGAGACCTCTTACTAATTTCTGCAGTAGAAATTTATTCTTTACTCAAATAGAGAGGTACCACAAGAAATGAAAATGACATGCCGTGGAGGAATGTACTATTCCCCTCTGGGAGCGATCTCAGTTTCTACAAGGAATTTTCAGGAATTTGTTTATCTTATCCGGGAGCTGTTGAAGCAAGCGCACGGTAACGTTGCAGCGCTTCATCCGCCTCCTTCGTTCGTCCTAAGTGTTGGTAGATCTCGGAGAGCAGGAAGAATACTTTTGGATCGCGGGGAGAAAGATCTGCTGCTATTTTTACTTCTTCAAGGGCTCCGACGGAATCCCCCTTCTCAAATCGCAACCTTCCTTTGAGGTAGTGAGCTTCCCCTGATTTAGGCTCGTGTTGTAAATACCGGCTGACTGCCTCCAGAGCGAAGTCTTGTTGTTTTAGTTCCAAGTAAACCCAAGCCAGCCTGAGATAAGGAGGCACATAATCCGGCTTCAATTCCACTGCTTTCCGTAGTTCCTGAGAGGCTTGCCCGAAGTCCTGTTCACCCGCATAAAAAAGACCGAGCCGGTAGTGCAATCGGTGATCTAGTGGATTGGCATCTCCCGCTAGTTTTCCGTAATGATACGCCCGATCATTTTTCTCCCAACGTACATAGAGCTCGAACAGGTCAACGAGGACCGTGGGATGGGATGGCCAAAGCTGTAGTGACCGCAGGAGAGCCATTTCGGCTCGGGAAAAGTCCTCAAGTGCGAGGAACCCTCGCCCGGCCCTAGAGGCCACGGCAAAGTCATCATTGTCCAGTCCAACAGCACGTTCAAGATGGGATCGAGCCTCCTCGACACGACCCAAACTGGCAAGAGTCAGGCCCAAATGGGCGTGGACAACTGCTGAATTGGCATTTACCGAAAGGGCTTTCTGGAACATATCGACGGCTCGGGTGGGTTCTCCTTTTTGCTGGTGCACCAAGCCCAGGTAGTAGAACGCCTCGGAATTCTGAGGGTCTCTCTGGGTCGCGGCGATAAAGCGCTCTTCAGCAAGAGCTAAGTCACCTTGCTTGAGATGATTTGTGCCAAAGATGACGGCATTGATGGAGTCAACCTTTGCCTTGAGGGACTGGAACGTCTCACTCTGACGGCTTGCCTCTTCCTTCAGACCTAGACGGTTGCAAACCGAAGCGAGACGATAGTGCGCCTGCAAGGACAAGTTTACGACACCGGTGGTAATGAAGGCTCCCTTCACGATATCGTATTCGCCTTTTGGTAAATGTCCCTTTTCCAGTTCTATCACACGCTGATAAGCCATCAGAGCTCCCGCGAGGTCCTGGTTCTGTTCGTGGATTTTCCCAAGCAGGTAATGGGCTGCAGCATGGGTAGGTTCCAGCAGGATCGCTTGCTCAGCATCTCGGCGTGCTTTCTCGGAATCTCCCTTTTGCATTCGCAAGGCGGCACGAGCGTAATACGCACGCGCTTGATTCGGATATTTTTCTAGAATTCTTGTGAACTCGACTTCTGCCTCCTGAAGCTTTTTCTCAGCTTCCAGCGTTGAGGCCATTGCGAAGTGAGGCTCGAAGAGATCCGGTTGAAGTTGGATCGCCAGACGAAACTGTTTCAGCGCATTGGGATAGGATCCACCGTTGTAGTAAAGGGCACCCAAATTAAAACAGTAGACCGGATTGTTGGGTTCAATCCCCAACGCCACTCGCATTTCCTGCACTGCTCTATCCCAATCCTGGCGATAACCATGGTTACAGCATTGCCAGGACTTAGCTCAAGAGCTCGCAGTAAATATCCTCGTCCTACATCGAGTTGCCCCTTCCGATTGGCAATAGTCCCCAGAGTGACAGTTGCGCCCACATGAGCAGGATTCCTTCTTAGAATCTCTAAGGATTCAGATTCAGAGACGCCGTCAGACCCCTGTTGAATTAGTATTACTGGCTGTTCTTGATCGGAAGACGGTACATCCGCAAAGAGGGTGGTAAGAACAAGGAGGATAGAAATAAATCGCGCGATGAATCTCATATTGCGTGGTCGTTGTCGCTGCTGAACACCCCCTCCCCACGTCCTTAGCCCGCATTCGGAGAGACCGGGTGAGAGGGCTTGAGTGTTGGGCAAACTGCCACGCTTATTTCGTGACTAACACGCAAGATGTTGCGCTTAAACAGAAAGTCATCAAGCATCAACTCAAATTAATGGCAGGGCGACAGGCCGGTTTTCTGCCGCCCCAAACCACT
>QHZP01000739.1 GCA_003224715.1 Acidobacteriota bacterium
ATTCTTGTACATGCCCCAGTCCACGACGGCCAGCCCTGGACCCCGGAGTGTGTTGCGGCCGACGGTGCCCCACGTGCCTATGGCCGCCTGATCGAAACAAGCGGTGTTGAACCACCCAAGTCGCGGGTCGCTGCCCACCTGGGAAGAGGCATTGCACCCGGAAGGTAATCCGCATACGAGCCAACTGTAGTGCGACTGCGGACCATCCACCGCTGCTACTTAGTATAAATAGTAAAAAACGAGGGTTAGAAGACAGTGAATTGTTAACCTTCGGGGTTCTCTCAACGGGCGAATGGAAGCAGACTCACCCCTCACGATCGCGATGACTTCATTGAGTGGTGTTCTGAGTGTAGCGTCGTGCTTGATGATTTTAAAGTTCTGGAATTTGTCTCTTCATTTCCCGCTTCCACTCCAAGTGGTAGGTCATTATTGGAATCTCACTGAGGTTTATTTCGGCTTTTCGTCCGGTGCAAAGCCAATAGGCCGGGATTTGTGTGGATGGGGTGGCTGTAAGAGTTGCCTGATTGCTTGAAAGATCGTCCGGATTTTAACATCGTGATCAGTGTATTTGCGCTCTAATCGCTCTAATTTTCTGGCGAGGTGTTTGTGGGTGGCGAGTAACTGTCGAAGCCGGACAAATGTGCGAATGATGGCGATGTTGACCTGGATGGCGCGCTCGCTGTTCAAAACGCTCGATAGCATTGAGACGCCCTGCTCCGTGAAGACAAACGGAGCATAGCGGCGGCCACCGCGGCCACGTTTTGAGATCGCAGATTGCGATCTCAAAGAATCCGCCTCCTCGGGTGCCAGTTGGAACATGAAGTCAGGCGGGAAGCGCGTGAGGTTGCGCCTGACCTGTTCGTTAAGCCGTCGGGTCGGCACGCCGTAGAGTTGTGCGAGGTCACTGTCGAGCATGACCTTGTGCTGCCGGATGAGATAGATACGCCGTTCGATGACTTCAACCGGGATGGCGGTGACAAGTTTTTGGTGTGGGTCTTTGATCATGGGTTTGGAGCGTATTAGTTTCTTGCTGCCAGAAGCAACCTTCACCGCTCGGCGGGCAGAGGAATTATACACAACGGCTTGCAAAAAGAAATGGAGACAGGGAGAAACGCCTGGCAGCCGTCCGCTGGCTGGAGTCCGAGACAGGTCGGATTGAACTACGACCCCATGACGGTCCCGGCGCCCATCCATGACAGCCAACTATCCTACGCCGTCGGCAAAGTTGCGAAATACTCCTGTATGCTCTGGTCCAGGGAGTTGCGTGGTGTCCCTCGGCAATAGGAACGGAGAACAAGAGAATCGACATTGCCGGAGATCCCAGAGCTGACTGTCTCAT
This sequence comes from Acidobacteriota bacterium, assembly GCA_003224715.1. Classification (GTDB taxonomy): domain Bacteria; phylum Acidobacteriota; class Terriglobia; order Versatilivoradales; family Versatilivoraceae; genus QHZQ01. The sequence goes on from QHZP01000739.1 coordinate 1,340, forward strand.
CGAGAGCAGCACATGAACGGAAAAGAACCGCCCGACCAGGTGGCCGGGCGGCTGTGGCTGAGCCTAACTGTCCACAGTTTCAGCCTGCCTTTCGAAGATCCAAGAATGAGCCTGGTCAAGGAGCTTTGCCAAAGTCAAGAGATCTCCTGCAGTGAAATTGTCCGTATGCTTCCACTCTTCGTCATAGTAGGAGCGGCTGACGGTGACAGTGTGGAAAGGCCCCTTCTGGCCCTGGTTCTCCCAGATCGCTACCTGGACTTTGGCCATCCGGAGAGTTTTTACGGGTTGTGGTTTGTGGTTTGCCATGTGAGTTTCTCCTTTAAAGTGAAATTGAACTTCGGTCCTGCACCCGACGCTGAGGACCAAGTCAATGGAACGAAGGGGAACGACGACCCAAGGAGCCGTCGTGACGGGCGGCACTGAAGAATGCAAGGGGACTGACAACGAGTTTCTGTTGGCGTGAACCTTGCGCGAGGGCAACCGGAACAGGCCTCGGCAGGTCGGACTGGTAAACGCACAGACACCGGTCGCATAAGGTGGCGAAGGCCAGGGGCTTGGGAAAGGACGGAATGGAGGCCGACACCGGCAACTCCACGCCGGACGAAGAAGAACACGGACACTTTGGATTGGCAGAAACTGCGGCGGGTTCATAGATATCTCCTCGACTTCGAAAAGGAAGCTAACTTTCGCGCTCAGTCACAACCGTCTTCAGACGGGCCGGATTTCTTTCCAGCTTTCGTCTGCATCGCTTGCTGACTCCTGGGATACAGGGTGGTGAGCTCATACCGGTCGGTCTCGACATCGTAGCCCCGACTTCGACTAGCTCTGACACTTGGCGGCGGCCGGCCTTCCGCTCAAGGTGCAGCAACAGGTTGATCGAATCTCCAATGTTCGACTTAATAGCCTTGTAAGGGAGCCCAATCGTGGACTGCAGAACGCAAGTCACAAAGCGAGCCAGAGCATGATAGGCCGAGTTGGCGTGGATCGTAGACAGGGTGCCGGAATGACCCACATTGAGAGCTTGCAGGAAATCAAACGCTTCGCCTCCCCGAATCTCTCCCACAATGATGCGATCCGGCCGGTGACGGAGAGTGGCCTTGAGGAGATCCCGAATGGTGATAGCCGGTGTGGAGTCTTGTGCCCGGCGGGCCTCGAAACGAACCAGGTTGCTCTTGCGAATATGGATCTCGGCCGTATCCTCGATGACCACGATGCGCTCCTCATCCGGAATGAAGTCACAGAGGATGTTGAGCAGGGTGGTTTTTGCCCGAGCTGGTGCCTCCGGAGATGAGGATATTTTGGCGCTGGCTGACCTTTTCTTGGAGTAGTTCGGCCAGTTCTGTGTCAACGGTGCCGAGCTCGATGAGATCTTGAATGGTGAAATGCCTGGCCGTAAATTTCCGGATGCTAAGCGTGATCCCACCCTGGCTGCAGGGAGGAATCACCGCCGCCACACGACTGCCGTCCGGCAACCTGGCGTCGAGGATGGGCTTGGACTCTGAGATATCGTCTCCTAAGAGCCGGGCGATATTCTTGAGGGCCACCTGGAGCGACTTCGCGTTGAGCACGATTCCGGGGACGGGCTCAAGCCTGCCGGAGCGCTCGATGAACACTTGGGAGGACTGATTGATCATGATCTCACTGATGAGGTCGTCCAGGATCAGGTGCTCAATCGGGCGCAGGAAGGGCAGGATCAAGTCAAAACTCATCGAGACTCCTTTCGATCAGGGTGTCCACAGCAATCAGGATTGCAGGTTGAAGGCGGGCTCCCGAGTCAACTCAGGCTTCACCACCTGGGCAGCTCCCGGGGTTAAGCTGGTCTGAGGCAGCTGGTTCGAGTGCTCCCGTTCCTCTCCCTTCTGCCAGGCCTCCAGGGCGGAGCTTTTGCTGGTCTGGCGAGAAAGGGCATTGGCCAGCTTCTCCGTATCATTGGTGTAAATACGCACGTCGTGGCGGGCCCGAGAGACGGCCACATAAGCCAGCCGGCTGTTGAGCGCCAGCGCGCTGGTTTGCTCCGTGTCGATGTAGACCAAAGCTCGATCGACGGTTTGGCCCTGGCTGCTATGGCTGGTCACCGCATAGCCGTAATCGAGATGGCGGGATTCGGCAGAATCAAGCTGAACCCGGCGTCCGGAGTCCAACTGAACGGACAGGTGGCCTTGGCCATTGATTTCCTTTAAAGTACCGAGTTCCCGGTTCGCGATCTGCTGCTCCCGATGTGGGGCCGTAAACTGGACTCGATCCCCGGAGGCAAAGGCCCGTTGCTCCTCCTGATAGACACTGACACCGTGCAAACGCCTTGGATCGTAGCTCAGGCGCTCTCGACTGGTGCGTTCGACCGTCAAGGTGTTGGTTTCCGAATCGACGTTGAGTACGCGAACGTAATCATTGGGTTTGATCTTCAGGCTGGAACTCCCCCGGGTATAGCGAATCCAATCTCCAGCCTGATACTGGGTGGCCCACTGGCGGTCGGCTCCGGCCAGTTCCTGACGGTTGATCAGCACGGGAACGGGTCGTTCTTCCGGACTGACTCTTCCAGCCCGTTGGAGCTCCTGGTGGATGAGGAGATTTAGAGCGGC
>QHZP01000740.1 GCA_003224715.1 Acidobacteriota bacterium
GCCAACGGGTCGGGTCTCCCGAAGCAGCTGACCCCTCACCCGGCCTTGCGGCCACCCTCTCCCCAAGAGGAGAGGGGAGGGCAAACTCTTTGTATTGACTCCCTCGCCCACATCGGTCCGAGACACCCACCTAAGGCTTATAGTCCCGCCAAAGCCAGCGGAGCGAATCCGGCAGAATAGCTCGACCATGTTTGTTGCTGTGGAAGCCGCGACCGTATTCAAATTTGTAGTCGTATCCGGCAAATGCCAGCGCTTTGGCCATCTCCTGATTGGCCAGCGGCCAATTTCCATGGATGTTGTCCAGGTCATTGTCACCATCCTGAAGAAACACGCGGATTGGTTTCTTCGGCGTTTTGCGGATGAGCGCCGGATAATTATGCCCTCCTTCGCGCAGCGTTTTGCCACTGGCGATGTTAACGAAGCTACCCACCCAGGAAAGGACTTTGCCGAATTCGTTGGGCCGCTCCCAGGCCACAGTAAAGGCGCAAATACCGCCGCTACTGATTCCGGAAATAGCTCGGCTGGCAGCATCGTGCCGAAGTTTCAGGGTCTTTTCGACTTCTGGCAAAATTTCTTCCAGCAGAAAGCGCGCGTACTGGTCTGACAGCGTGTCATACTCAAAGCTGCGGTTCCTTTCCCCTTCTTTGAAAACACCCGGCTGGATGAAGATACCGATGGTCACAGGCATGTGGCCTTTAGCGATCAGATTGTCAAAAACCACAGGGACAAAGTCCTTGTAGCTGCCGCCATCCTGAAACACCATCACACAGGCAGGACTCTCACCCTTGTATTGGGACGGAACATAGACCCACCAGTCCCGGGTGGTTCCGTTGAATATCTTGCTTTCCCATCTTGGCATCTCCTTAAGGGTACCTTTGGGGACGTCGGACTGCTCCAGGCTGTCCGGGGGCGAGGTATATGCCTCAACGGGCCCACCACCTATCTTCTGGTGACCCAGCTCGTAATGCCAGAGCATCGCACTACCACTGGGTAAAGTTATCACCGCGGCAAACACATCGGTGCTGCCAACCTTTGTCAGCGGAAGGCTGAATTGGCCATCATCAGATAATACCTTTGGTGTAGAGGTTGCCATGGGCGCCTCTAGCGCCCACGCAACGGTCAATTCGTCGATCATCGGCGCCGGCCCTTTGAGCAGACTCTCTTTGCCGCCAAAAGCACCTCGAATCTGCTCTGCCAGTCGTTCCGCCTCTGCGCCGGCGGGCTTTGCCAACAGGGCTCTCTGCAGGGACTTTGGCGTAAGGGTTGGTCCTTGACCAGCCAACACAATGCAAGAGTAGAAAAGTGTCAAGGCGATCGCAATCCACGGATTCACGTTCCCCTCCTCCTCGAAGCAGCATCTTTCAATATCAACAATGAGAGCAACATTTATAGCAGTTATCTATGGCTCGAGCAACTCATAGAATTATAAATAGGTCACTTTGGCGGCGGAGTTCGAGAAGCTGACGAGGGTGCACCTGCGGCGCAATTCGGAAAATAGCAAGAGCGACAGGAGTTGTCAACCGAACCCAACTTGGCCACCAGGAACTCAGGAAAATTTCAATACGCGTCCAGGAATGAGGTATAATCTACGCGATTTCCCATTGAGACTTCGGAGCCCGAAAGGGCGAAACAATATTGAGACTCAGGAGGAGCTCTTATGCCAGAAACCGTTCCCACGCTTTCCATTCGCCGGCTGATCGTCGTTCCGGCCATCATCACTCTCGCCGTCACTCTGCTGCGCCTGGTCGGTGAACTTCAGCACTGGTCGCCCAGGTTCTTTAGCCGCGAGGCAGGCGGCGCAGGCGCTATCATTGGCATCGTGTGGTTGGTGCCGATCTTCGGCATCTATTTCGCGACCCGGCTGAACAAGGCCGGTCACGGCCCGACAAGTCGCGGACGAGCCATCGGTTTCGCGCTGGCGGCACTGGTGGTTGAATTCGTCCTCATCTTCGCAATGTTCAAGCTGTCGATGCCTATCGTCGCCACCATCGTGTTGAGTAACCTGGTCTCGTTTCTCTCGCTTTGGATCGGTTATCGTGGCTGGCCGGAGCTAGGCAAGGTGGAAGTAATCTACGGTCTAACGGCGCGCATCCCAGTCGTTATCCTGATGTTCGTCGCGATGTCAGCCAACTGGGGCACCCACTACGAACTGGGGCCTCCCGGATTCCCGCAGATGAGCCTCGCTTCAAAGTGGCTCCTGATCGGCCTGCTGCCGCAACTCTCCTTGTGGATGGCCTTCACGGTGGTCGTTGGATCACTTTTCGGGAGCTTGAGTCTACTGTTTCAGAAGGGCCGCCAGGTCAGGGAATCGGTATCTGACAGCTCGCCGGCGAGAGGGCTTGGCGCACACTCGTAGTGGTAAAGGCGGAGCAGTTGCCCAGGTTCTTTAGCCGCGAGGCAGGCGGCGCAGGCGCTATCATTGGCATCGTGTGGTTGGTGCCGATCTTCGGCATCTATTTCGCGACCCGGCTGAACCAGGCCGGTCACGGCCCGACAAGTCGCGGACGAGCCATCGGTTTCGCGCTGGCGGCACTGGTGGTTGAATTCGTCCTCATCTTCGCAATGTTCAAGCTGTCGATGCCTATCGTCGCCACCATCGTGTTGAGTAACCTGGTCTCGTTTCTCTCGCTTTGGATCGGTTATCGTGGCTGGCCGGAGCTAGGCAAGGTGGAAGTGTATCCGATCCCTTTCAATCGCACGACGCCGCTCGCATCCACAATCCAATTCTGCGGGATGCCAGACACCTTAAGCGTATCCCACACGTAGCTGTAGGCCGGGAGAACGATAAAACTGAGTTGATGTTCTTTCAGAAACGGCTCGAGGAGCCCGGGGTTCTCGTCCATGTTCAGTGTCAGGAATTGAACGTCGGAGCGGCTCATGTACTGCTCGATGAGTTTTTGTAAGCGAGGCAACTCCTCGCGACAGCCCCCTCACCACGACGCCCAAAAGTTCAGGAATGTCACCTTGCCTTTCAGGTTGGCCGTGCTCCAGGTCTTGCCATGGAGGTCGGCTAACTCAAAAGAGGGCAGCGGCTGGTTGGCGTCTTCCCAAGTCAGGGCGGCCACCGCCGCCAAGGCGTCTGCGCGGCGACCGTACCAGGTTTTCCAGCCTTCTTCGGTGCCGCCCAGATCATTCCAGAGGTTACGAGCGTTCTCCGCCAACTCGTCTTTCTGACCCGTTTCAGGCTTCTCTTCTGCCTGGAGCCGCGCCAGCAGTGCGCTCTCGTAATAGGCCATGGCGTCAAGCTTCCGGTTTTGAAGCTCCGCCACGCGCCCGGTTAGCCCCCAATAAGCGGATTCGCGGCTGCAGCAAACCTTCTTCCGGGAAGCCTTGTCGCCGGTGAGCGACGTCAATTCGCGCAGGCGCTCATCGAGCTTTGCCAGGTTCGCTTGCGCCTTGTCCGTCTCTTTTAATCTCACATATCCGTCGGTTTCAAACACCAGCCCCTGGATGCGCTGCGAAGCCCGCCAGAATCTGTTGTCTTCGACGCTGTCCTTGGTGGCATAGAGGTCATAGACGGGCTCCTTGGATTCAATCTCCAACCGCTCCAGACCTTTTTGTGACATCTCGACCAAGCGAGCAGGTTCGAGTCCTTTCTTGGCAAGGACCTCGGCAACGTTCCCGTAATCGTAAGAAGTGAGGCCTCTGGGTCCCGCGTTCCTCTGGGCAACCTCGAGAGCCTTATCGATGGCGGCCTTGATTTCGCTTGCCGGCACATCGTCGAGATGTTCCATCGCGTCCAGGCGCTCCCACCAGATGAAGGTAGTATTGGGCCGCTCCTTCAACCACGCGCCAGTCTGTAGTAGTAGGTCACTGTAATAGGCCCGCTTCTTTTCCGGTGGGTCCTCCGGTGACGGATACTTGTGGTCCTTCTGCCACTTGTCCATCTCCGCCAATTCCCAAGGTCGAGGGAAACGGCGCAAGCGCTCATCCTTCGCCCAGTCGGACTGCTTCTGATCGTTCGCCAGCTTATAGCCTTCCTCGAGCGCTTCGTACCACTGCCGTTTGTCTTCGAGTGTGAGCGCGCGGATGCGCTTCAAGTCCGCAGCGACTTGCTGGCGTAGCGAGTCATACTCCGCAGGCGGACGCACCTTGAACTCGAGCGCCCACAAGGTGCTGTAAGCCGCGATGCCCTGGGGGTCGGTGCGGGTCTGAAGAAGTGGCCGCAGCTTCTCGGCGCCTTGCCGTGCCAATTCCCGATCG
>QHZP01000023.1:0-2945 GCA_003224715.1 Acidobacteriota bacterium
ACTTATCCGATGTTTGAACGCTTCGCTCCGGTACATGGGCCCTTACCTCGCGAAGCTTATCGCCAATTCATGCAGTTCGCCGGTGAAGGCAATCTCGGATCCGCAGAAGCGCCCGACTTCGTGAAGCTCATATGCGAAGCCTACCTGCTGCCCATGGGGCTGATGCAACGGCGCGGATCCGAATACCTGGTCAGTAGCCGACTGGATCAGCACGAACTGGTCCAGCTGCTCACCCCGCTGCTCGATCATCATCCCTCGCCCAGGCGCGTGTACGAGCATTTGGCAGCGCCCGTTTACGGTTTGGTGCCGGATCAGATTCACCTGCTCCTGTTGACGCTCCTGATACAGGGTGAGATCGATATCTTGAAGGCTGGCAAATCTTTCCGCGAAAGTTACGATGCCCTGCCCAATCCGTTGCAGTATGACCAGATCGTGCCTGGCAGCGGGCTGAACGTGAATCAGCTCCGGGACCTGCAGGTTCTTTGTGAAGGTTTCGACATCAAGGTTCCAAGCCAGTGGAGTATTTCCGCCCAGAAGCGAGCCATCGGTCAGTTGAAAAATGCCAGCCGACGCCAGCGTGACGTCTTGAACGCCTTCCATTCAAAACTGCAGGGCCTCGGTGAAACTAGCGCGCTGTCGAGGGAGGTGGAGAGCTGCATCCAGCGCTGGCTGGCGCTCGAAAAGGGCGAGCACGAGCTGCAGGGATTTCAGCAGTTCCTGTTTGAAATCGGCTCGGCTGCAGGCTTTGTGGCCAAAGCCAGTGAGCTGGCAGTGCTGCCGGCCCAGTTCGACTCCCTACTGCGGGAAACCCAGCGTTATCGTCACCTCTTCGGTTTTCCCTGTGTCGCCCACTGTCACGACACTCAAGTGACAGAAGATCTGAAAAAGATCGGGTCGCCGCCCTCCCTCGCTGATGTCGGGGTGAGCACGAGCGGTGGTGGCAACAGGTCCAGCAGGATGACATCTGGTCTTATCGGGCCCCTCAAGTAGCTGGAAGCCGGCACCTGGCCCTCGATACGCTTTGCCGCGGGCTGGAGGCCCTCCAGTCCAGGGCAAGATCGCAGAAATGTTCAGGGCTGGCCAACCTGGATTTCCAGCCGATGTGCCGCTGCGGATTCGACGGCAAGGAGAGCCCCATGGGAGAAAACCTGCGCCACTTCGAAACCGCGCGCTCTCAGTTAGAGACCACGCTCCGGCAGTTCTTCCAACAGGAGAAGGTCAGGAAGAAGGTCGGAGATTGGGTCGATCACAAGCTGGAGCTTAATCCGCCAACCTTGTCCTATCTGGAAGGCAAGGCAGATTATCCGCAGATTGAGAATCTCGCTTTGTTTGACCAGCACCTTTCCGGTCTGGAGCTGGTTCGCAAAGTAGATTCTTCCACTGTGGTGGATCTGCTCAGTTCGCGGAGTTGGGAAAAGCAGGAACTGCTCAGAGAGCTGGATCATTTCCTGGACCGCTTGGGCCCGCGATTTTCCTTCGAGAAACCATTCAATCCACCCCGAGAAAACCTGGCCCGTTGGTGTGCCGAACAGGTTCTGCGGCAGGAAATCTCACTGCCTCAAGGATTCACGCCTGCCGAAAAGAAATTAATGGCCGAGTGCGTCCAACCCTCATGGGTGAATGAGGCTAGTTTGGAGAAGATCGAACAGCTCGGACTGGCAGAGGAATGCGTCGATCGTATTCTGGAGCTGCTGCTGGACGGACAGATTCCTCTGCCTGCCAGGCCTCCCGCCAAAGGCCTGGTGGCTGCGGTCATGGAGTTGTTGCGGCCGGCGGACCCCGAGTCGCCCGATGCTCTGGCCAGGAAGGTTACGGAGCTTTATCGGCAGCATCCGCGAATGGTCCGAATCAGAGCCAAAGCCTGGTTGTCACGCTTGGATCAGCTTGCCGGTGTGCAGATGGCTGAGCCACTGGTCCCGCTGACGACGTTGCTGAACAGCGCTTTCGAATACCAGTGGGTTCTGGTCGACAGTTTGGGATTGGCTCTGATGGATGTCTACAGCGAGGTATTTCAGGAGGTCTGGCCGCACTGGAGACTCGAGCGGATCGATTACACTACAGTCTCCACCGAAACTCGCACTGAGAGCTTTTACCGGGAGTTGTTGAAGACCAGTCTCTCCAAGTCATTTGAAAAGATCAACGGTCTCGACACCCTTATTCACAACAGCCCCTCGAATCTGATCGATCTCGCCAAACGCGCCCGGGCCGAGCTGGAAATCCACTGCAGGCAACTCTTGTCAAAGCTTGATGTCAGGCGCCCACTGCTGGTCTTCGGCGACCACGGTTTCCGCTTCTCCCCCGATGGCAAAACCTTCACGCACGGCGGACCCTCAACCCTAGAACGCGTCGTCCCGGTATTTCGCTTCATGTCTCACGGCTGAAGCGACGCACCGTCAGCTGGCGTCGGGTTCCTTGTTCCGGCCCGCCGGGAAATGGAAAGCAGGCGGGGGATTTTTAATGCTTGACTTTTTTCAACAGGGCCTCATAGCCGGAGACTCCGCCGTCCCCGGACTCGACCGGCAAACCCGAGTCCCGCCAACCTTGTACCACAACTCGCCCCTGGGGATCACGAGTTCCGGCAAAGCCACCCTGCATATTGGAGACCTGTTGATAGCCGGCGCGCTCCATCAGATCCGCCGCAAACTGAGAACGCACGCCTGACATACAACCGACGATGATCCTGGCATCTTTGGGAAGGTTGCCCTCCACAGTAGGCAAGCATTCAGGATTGGGAGTCATCTGTCCAGTGGCCGGGTTTGGCAACACCACCGGAATATTCAGGGCTGATTTGGGATGTCCTGCGAAGTACTCGGAAACAGTCCGCACATCCAAGTAAACAACCTCTTTATCCTCTTCCAGTGCCTGCGCGGCTTGTGGTGCGCTGATTTGTTGGATGCTCACACCAAACTCCTTGTTATTCTGAATGGACTTCTCACGCCTTGGCT
>QHZP01000023.1:2998-6438 GCA_003224715.1 Acidobacteriota bacterium
CAACTTAGTGCAAGCCAATGCAGCTACCGCCGAAGCGAAGGTGATGGACTCCGGGACTGCCAATCCACGTGCAAGGGCGAAGCAAAAGGCTCCGTGGAAACAATCCCCGGCTCCTGTAGTGTCGACCACCTGCACCTCAAAGGCGGGATGCTTGAAGACCTTGTCCTGGTACAGATAAGTGCATCCCTGGCGCCCCAGTGTCACGATTGGCACTTTGACATTGCGCGATTTCAACTTATGCAGCGCTGAGATGTAATCACCTTTGGTGGTTAACACATCGGCCAGGTGTTTTGGAATAACGGCGTAGTCCGTCAAACCTAATAACTCCAGACTGGGTTGGCTAGGATCGTGGATATCAGCAACGACTGGAATCCCGTGGGCTCTGGCAAAATGGGCTGCTTGCTGGGCCGCTTCGTGCCAGGTGGCATCAATTAGAAGGACTTTGGCTTTCTTGATGCGCTCCAGATTTAGTTTTTTTAAATCAACGAAAAGGTTCTTTTGCGAATGCACCACAAAGCTGCGCTCACCATTGCTGGCCTTTACCATGACAAAACAAACTCCGGTCTTGCCATTGGGAACAACTTGTATTTGGGAGGTGCCGATTCCCTTCGACTTCAATTCCTTAAGAATAGCATGGCCATTTTCATCATCTCCCACACGACCCCAAAATTCAGTGGACGATCCAAGACGCTGGGCAGCTACCAGCGCCGTGGCTACCATGCCCCCTCCCTGGGTGCTGTTTATGACTCCTTCTTGACTGGGGAATTCTGGAACTACCATCAAATGGTCTAGAACTGCCAGGCCAATTCCGATAATTTCCGAGGTCATCTCTACCACCTTCATCTGAAACTACCGTCAGTTAAAACTCAGTCAGTATAAAGATTCTGGCCTGACTACGTCAAATACAAATAAAGGCCAGCAAGGCCTCCCCGCTCCGCCAGTCGGTCTCAGATGATAGCTCGGGTGGAACGCGCGCTCCGTTGCGCGTTCAACAAGCGTGCGCAGAAGCGCGCGCTCCACCTTGAGCGTTTCGCGACAGAAACTAGTCTAGTTAGAGTGCGGCACATGGAAAATGGCAAATCTAACCCTGTTTGTTCAAAAACGCCGTCACCGTCGGCTGGAGGCCGTTTGTTTTCTGCTGCCCGAAGGGCCACCTTCTCGGCACCCACTAGCCGAAAACGCCTACACCTTATGCGCAGCGAAACGGGAATTTTTCTTCTCGTTTTCTCAACTCATGCCCCTCACCAGGGAGCCTTCTCAAGGCTCCCATGCTCTCCCCGCCTGCGCGGGAGAAGAACTGGGAATGGGGCCGCAAACCCAGGGTTCCGCTGGCGCTCCACCCTGGGCTACTCATATTTCGCCCCTAGCGGGGCTTGGAGCCAGGGATATCAAGAGCGGAGCCCTTGCCTAGTTACCACCCTTTCTTGGGTCTTTTGGTCGCTGGATCCTTATAAACAAAATGGCGTGTCAAGAGCTCCTGCAGGACAGACCATCGGCGGTCTACACTGCTTGGAATCAACGCGCCACTATATCAAAGTTTTCTTGTGATCTCGGAACGCAGCGACCTGGGGGAAATCTAGGCTTTACCTTTGTCTGCCCGTTCCCCGTCCGCCGGGGCTGCCTCCGTCACTTCTGCCGGCACTCACGCGCGGGCTGGGGGAAGAAGTGGTGGCAGGGCGATGAGCGGCAGGTGAAGTATTTCCTGATTTTCCTGATCGAGAACCACTCGCCTTGCCCGTTCCACTCTGGGTGGGAGAAGAGCCACTGGCGCCGCCAGCGCCTCTAGCGTATCCGCCATAGGTATAAACTGGGTAATAATAATTGTAGGCAAAACCGTAGGGTGAAAGAAAACCATAGCTGAAGGGGAGAAATGTGAACATCTGAAAAAAAGGATTGTAAAGCCACATCCCGTGCGACCGATAACCGTAGTCAAAGTAGGAATAATCCAGTAACGACGGCGAGAGGCGATCATTCATCGCGACTAGTGATTCAGCACGTCTCTTACTCCAAGTGTCCAGGTCATCCATGCTCTGCTTGCCCAACTTCGCATTTTGAAGTCCATTCCCTGTGATGTCCAGGTCATATCGCTTTCCAGACTTGAGCGTCGCGACCTCATGCTGATCCTTTAACCACTTTGCCTTTCCTGAATAAACGAGCACCTCTACCGGTCGATCCGGGCTCACTTCGAATCGGTAAAGTCCACTAGCAAGAATCTTGAGGTCCCCAGCAGGCGTCGACATCTTTATGGAATGGACCTTTTTGTCAAATGCGGCAGACTCCAAGATAGCTACACCGCGAGTGATTCGAAAATGCATATCATCAAAGGCAGTTTGCAGGATGTGAATCTCAGTGTTGGCGGCAACTCTCAAGTAGCTTCCCGGATTCAACAAAACTTCTACCCGGTCGTTCTCTTGAGTCTGAAGACGGTCGCCTGATTTTAACTGATCACGTGCCGATACTTTGCTTCCTGCCTCATTATCAGAGGTGAACACCAATGGCTTGCCTTCCACGTAATTGACCATTCCTGACTTTGCAGAAATGAAATGCTGGGAAGGATCTTGGGCGTACAGGCGGAGCCCCAAAAGGAGCGCGAGAAGAACCCCGAATGAAACTTTGATTGCCCTCGACATAATCCACCTCCTTGAGGCTAACAAACCTCTTGTCTGGTCAATGAACATTGAGTCTCCATTCATTATACAGCCACATCTGAGAGAACCGAAAACATAATTAATAGAATTAATAGAGAAACATTGGTTTCCCGTCGACGTGTCGAACTTTGGGACGATACTGCTCAAGGTCGTAGAGCTCAGCCACGTCGACTCGTTTCAATCCCTCGGTGATGATACTGATGGGGACATTCGTGTATAGGCCGTTGCGCATGGCCATCATTCTTCCGAACTTCTTTTCCATGATAAGCGACATGGCCATGTTGGCATAATTGAGAGAGACCATGAGATCCAAAGAATCGGGAGCCCCGCTACGCATTAGATAAGATAATTGCTGATAGATAATATGCTGTCCCGTCAAGTTCTTCAAGACTTCCCCAGCTAGCTCTCCAATGCCCCCTAATTTCTTATGCCCGTAAGCATCCGCTTGACCGTATTCCACAATTTTGCCGCCAATCATTTGTGCCCCTTCTGAAATGGTCACCATGGCATAGTTGCTGGGGTTGTTCCGTTTGTCCTGCATTACCAATCGAGCTAACTTCTCCGGGTCAAAATGAACTTCAGAGATGAGGGCGCGATCCACTCCTGCCAGATAAGAAGAAATGAGCGAGGTTTCTCCACTGTTGCGACCGAATAATTCCACGACCGCGATCCGCTCATGAGAGCCGGCGGAGGTGCGAAGCTGGTGGAGAAAATTGACACTGCGGGTGACGGCTGTTGAAAAGCCGATGCAGTAGTCGGTCCCATAGACATCATTGTCCATGGTCTTGGGAA
>QHZP01000023.1:6449-14853 GCA_003224715.1 Acidobacteriota bacterium
CTCGCCGTAGCTCAATGTATCGTCGCCGCCGATCGGAACCAAAACATCGATTTTCAGGCTTGCTAGATTCTTCAGGACGTGAGGTGTGAAGTCACGAGGCGCCGGGTCTTTTTCCAGATTCCAGCCTGGCTCGCGAAGAAATTCCGGGATCTCCGCTGGTCTTACTTTTCCCGGATTGGTACGAGACGTATGCAGGAAAGTACCCCCCGTCCGGTCAATAGTGCGCACATGCGCGTTATCAAGCTCAATGGTACACTTGGCCACGGATGATGGATCGTCCGGGTTAAAGTGAAGCAGCCCCCACCACCCGCGTCGGATGCCAACCACCTCCTGTCCTTCATCCTCGGCGCGATTGACAACCGCCTTGATGCATGGATTAAGCCCAGGGACGTCGCCGCCGCCCGTTAAGACTCCGATGCGCATAGAAATCTCCTAAGAATGAGTTTTATAGTCTTTCCTGGAGCCACTTTTGTTCTTGGAGGGAACTTCACATGAGTTCATTTACCCCTGCTATTTTCCCGATCATCTTATCAAAAACGGGTGTAGCATGAAATTGATGATTCTATCCGAATAGGGATTTAATCAACCTGCCGACTGGGTATCTCAAACACATAACTTCACCTATCTGTCCCTCGAAAGGGCTCATACCAGAAGTCAAATGTTTTGACTTCTCATCTTGATGTCTCGTATATTTCCCTGGCTTAGATGGTTCCCTTCTATATCTTCTCGCATAAGGTCGCATAAGGAGAATCCAATGAAACAGAACTCACCATTGGCTTGGCTGTTCCTAATGCTAGCCAGTTTTAATCTCTACTCTGCGGATTTGATCACAGGAAAATGGAATTGCACCGGTAAGGGTCCCGACGAGGAAGATTTGCAATTTGTGTTGGACTTGAGGCAAGCCGGCGACAAAGTCACTGGAACACTCACCGTCGGTGACGATACCTTTGACATTTCACAGGGGTCAATAGAAGGCAACAAGTTGGAAATCGTGACCGAGATTAACGGCACTCGTTATGTTTCCTCCGCCATCATTGAGAACAACAAAGTCACGGCAAGCTGGAAAAACGACGCGGGACAAACAGGTCATTGGCAGGGTGAAAGGCAAACCGACAGTAAGTGATGCCGTACAGCATCAAATGGGTGAAGGGCTTTCCAGCGGTTTATAGTCAATGAGTATCCGCCAGAAATGCCTATTCCTAATGTAATAGATTAAGTCTTGATTGTTATATCAATGAAAATTAGCCTAAGTTCTGGCCTTTGAAGCCCTGATCTTGGATTTTTTGGTCTTCCGAACCTTCTTTCTCACACTCTTTTTGGAATTTGTCTTGGAACTTTCGACATTCTTGATGGCTGCTCGGGCAGCAGCCAGTCGAGCAATAGGAACTCTGAACGGGGAACAACTGACGTAGTCCTGCTGAAGTAAATGGCAGAATTCCACGCTGGAAGGCTCACCTCCATGTTCCCCGCAGATACCAATTTTCAAATTCGGTCTGCTAGATCTCCCTTTAGCAACGGCAATCTTCATCAGTTCACCGACGCCCTCGCGGTCGAGAGCGTCGAAAGGATCCTTGGAGTAAATCTCCATCTGTACGTAGGGAACTAAGAATCGGCCTGCGTCATCTCGGCTGACTCCCAGCGTTGTTTGAGTGAGATCGTTGGTCCCAAAGCTAAAAAACTCGGCCGTCTTGGCGATTTCATCGGCGGTCAGGGCCCCTCGCGGAACCTCAATCATCGTTCCTACCAGGTAATTTAACCTGACGTTATCCTTCTTCATCACCTCGTCGGCGACTGCTTTGACGATGGTGGCTTGGTGATCTAATTCTTTGACGTTTCCAACCAGAGGGATCATTACTTCGGGTTCCACCTTAATCCCCCTTCGCTGAACATTAGAAGCAGCCTCAAAAATGGCGCGCGACTGCATTTCAGTAATCTCCGGATAAATAATCCCCAGACGACACCCGCGGAATCCCAGCATTGGGTTAAATTCGTGCAGAGACTCAACCCTCTGGTGCACCTTTTCATAAGAAATCCCCATTTGTAAGGCTAGTTCGCGCTGAGCAGATTCTTCGTGGGGAACAAACTCATGGAGGGGAGGATCAATGGTTCTGATCGTCACAGGTCTACCGCCCATGGCTTCAAAAATCCCTTCGAAGTCTCGACGTTGCAGAGGGAGTAACTTGACGAGAGCCTTACGGCGTTGCTCCTTAGTATCGGCCAATATCATCTCTCGCATGGGTCCGATTTTTCCTTCTCCGAAGAACATGTGCTCCGTGCGACACAGGCCTATTCCCTCGGCTCCAAAGGCTACAGCGGCTCGAGCTTGATCAGGCTGATCGGCATTGGTTCGGATCTTGATGACGCGGTATTTGTCTGCCCAGTTCATCATCCTGGCGTATTCCTGATAGACGGGGGCTTCGCTGGGACGGAGAGTCCGGTCAAGCAAAACCTGCAATACCTCCGAAGGACGGGTTTGAACCTGGCCGAGGAGGACTTCACCTGTTGTCCCATCTATCGAAATATAGTCACCCTCTCTGACAATCTTGCCATCCGCCTGGATTTCTCTTTTCAGATAGTCGATTTGGAGAGCGCTGCATCCGGCCACACAAACCTTGCCCATTTGCCGGGCTACCAGGGCGGCATGAGAAGTCATTCCGCCCCGGCCCGTCAAGATCCCTTCGGCAGCATTCATTCCCTTAATGTCTTCGGGTGAGGTTTCAATACGTGTCAGAATGATCTTCTCACCGCGCCGCTTCCATTCTTCCGCATCCGGTGCGTTAAACACCACTCGACCGCAGGCCGCTCCCGGCCCAGCATTGAGCCCTTTCGCCAACAACCTGCCGGCGTCAATGGCTTTCCTTTTTTCTGACGGGTCGAAAATCGGCCGGAGGAGCTGATTTAATTGATCTGGTTCAATTCGTAGCAGTGCCTCTTTCTCAGAGATCAGCTTTTCCTTGACCATATCAACCGCAATTTTAATGGCTGCAAATGCCGTCCGTTTACCCACACGACACTGCAGCATGTAGAGCTTACCTTGCTGAATGGTGAACTCGATATCCATCATCTCACGATAATGTTTCTCCAGGATTTTTCGCACCTTCTCGAGTTGGTTATAAATCTTTGGATTTTCCCTGGCGAGGTCGGCGATGGGTTGCGGTGTGCGGGCGCCGGAAACGACGTCTTCGCCTTGCGCATTGGTTAAATATTCTCCGTAGAAAATGTTTTCACCGGTTGCAGCATCCCGGGTAAAGGCAACTCCCGAACCCGAGTCTGAACCCATATTTCCGAAGACCATCGCCTGAACGGTGACTGCAGTTCCCCAACTGGCGGGAATGTCATGCATCTTGCGATAGGCTATAGCTCTTTCATTCATCCACGAGCCAAACACGGCTCCTACGGCTCCCCATAACTGTTCCTCTGGATCAGCGGGGAACTCGATACCCAGCTTTAATTGAATAGCCTGTTTGAAACGCTTCACCAATTCTTGCAGATCAGCTGTGGTCAATTGGGTATCGAGCTGGATCCCTCGTTCCTTCTTGACTTGTTCGATGATGTGCTCAAAGGGATCGATCTCATCTTTGTGTTGCGGCTTCAACCCGAGCACCACGTCCCCATACATCTGAACGAAGCGCCGGTAAGAGTCCCAGGCAAAACGGTCATTTTCTGTCTTTTTGATGAGACCGCATACGGTTCTATCGTTCAAGCCAAGGTTCAATATGGTATCCATCATGCCGGGCATGGAGGCACGAGCCCCGGAACGTACGGAGACCAACAAGGGGTTGCCGGGATCTCCGAACTTCATCCCGACAGCTTTCTCCATTTTTCTTAAGCCGTCGTGGACTTGCTTCTTGAGCTCTCTGGGATACGTTTTCTTGTGGTTATAGTAATAAGTGCAAACCTCTGTGGAAATGGTAAACCCTGGGGGAACGGGCAGCCCGATGTTAGTCATCTCGGCAAGATTTGCTCCCTTCCCTCCCAATAATGCTTTCATCTCCGCTTTGCCTTCGGCTTTTGCACTCCCAAAAAAATAGACGAACTTTTTAGCCATCCTAAGTTCTTCTCCTTTGCAATTAGTAAACGATTTTGTCCAATTGGGGACGAGCTAAGTCGACGCGCCGACGTTTTAGATCAGCTGACCACAATCTCGGAAATATCCGCCAGATCTGTAAAGATCATGAGGAGGTTCCCCAAGAGACCCAGTCGGTTTTTTTGTAGGGCCTTGTCATCGGCCATCACCAGAACCTGATCGAAGAAACGATCCACTTGAGGGCGGAGGGAAGCCAACAGCTCAAAGGCCGCCTGATATTCATGAGTTTTACGTGACCTTCTAATGGCTGGCTCAATCGACTCTATTTTACGAAAGAGATTTCTTTCTTCCTCGGCTTGGAATAATTCCGGGTCAACCGGCAAAGTATTATTGTTATCCAGCCCCGCTTTCACCAGGATGTTCTTGATCCTTTTAAAACTGACCGACAAAGAGTAAAAATCTTGGCTACTTCTCATCGCAGCTATAGCTCTGAGGCGTTCTAAACATTCCAAAGGATTGTCAGAGTCGACCTCGACTACTGCATTAATCTCATCGTAGCGATAGCCCTGCTCTCTGAAAACAAACTTCATGCGATCTTTAAGGAAATCTCGAAATTCGCGGTAAGTCTCCTCAAAGTTCCGTTGCGGGAGTCGTTTAAGATTACTATGGGCCTTCGCGGCAACCTGGCTGATTGAAAGTGAAATTCGATGATCAAGTAAGACTTTAATTACGCCTAATGTTTGCCTTCTCAAGGCGAGAGGATCCTTTGAACCGGTTGGAACCTGACCAATGGAAAAAGCCGCGATCACAGAATCCAGTTTGTCAGAGACAGACAAGATTGCCCCTACTAAACTACGAGGTGAACTATCTTCTGCAGCGGCCGGCTTATAATGATCATAGATGGCGCTCGCTACAATTTCACTGATACCCTGAGCTTGTGCGTAAAGTCCACCCATGATGCCTTGTAAATTCGTAAACTCCTTGACCATCTCGGTAGTCAAATCGGCTTTACATATTTTCGCTGCCAGACGCAAATCTTCAAGCAGATCGTGACGCTTTAGTGATTTGGCAATGAATTCCGCCAGCATTCCCATCCTTCCGGTCTTGTCGTAAACGCTGCCTAGTTTCTCTTGGAAAATAATCTTCTTTAACTTTTCGCACCTATCTTCAAGCGAAATCTTAATATCGGCATCCCAAAAAAAACTGGCGTCGGCAAGCCTGGCTCGAAGCACTCGCTCATGTCCCAAGGTGATCGAAGAATGGTGAACTTCGTCTGAATCCACCACAGCCAAGAACTTAGGTAGTAACTTGCCTTGGCTATCCTGAAGTGAGAAGTATTTTTGATGTTCGCGCATCACTGTAATTAAAACTTCACGAGGAAGTCTCAGATAAGAGGGATCGAAATTCCCACACACGACGGACGGGTGTTCGTTGAGATACACGACTGTCTTCAACAAGTCAGGATCGTGAATAACCGTTCCCTGGTGATTCGCGGCAACCTTCTGCAGAAGACCTCTTATCTTCTCAAGACGAGCATTCGGATCAATCTGAACATGTAGCTTCGACAGTTGGTTGCAATAGTCTTCAAAATCTCTTACTTCAATTCGTAAGTTGCTATCAAGGATTCGATGTCCATAGGTCTGATTCGATGCTTCTAACCCTGCCAAACGGGCTGGCAGGACCTGACCGCCAAGTAAACAGAGTAGCCAACGGATAGGCCGCCCAAAAAAGAAGTGACTCTCCTCCCATTTCATTCGTCTGGGGAACTCGAGGTGTGTGAGGATCGAAGGTAACAGCTCAAGTAGAATTTGGCCGGCTTCTTTACCAGGAATTTTCTTTTCGAATCCCAGATAGCGACCTTTATCGGTTTCCATGCACCTTAAATCCTCCACCCTTAAATGATGTTTTCGAGCAAATCCTTCAGCAGCTCGAGTGGGAGTCTTGTCGTTTTCAAAGGCCTGAGCAAAGGGGGGACCTGTGATAATTTCCGTACGATCTGGCTGGCAAGAGGCTAATTGATGAATGACCACGATGAGCCTTCTGGGAGTAGCCAAGATGTCGATTTGACCAGCCGGTAACTTGAACTCGGAAAGGGATTGTGAAAAGCGCAGATTCAATTGCTCCAAAATCGAATCAAAATAGCGAGCTGGAATCTCTTCGCAACCAATCTCAACTAGCAACTCTAAGTCCAACTATACAATACTCCCAAACTATAAACATTAAGTAATAGTTTATATTTATGACTTATGATCCGGGGACCTGGACATGCGATAAACCCTGCGCAGCTAAATCCATATCAAGATAACGGAAAGCAATCTGGCAGGCTAGACCACGCACCCTCTGGATTAGATTGGCCCTTTCAGAAACACCAATGGCCCCTCGGGCATCGAGGACATTAAAGGTGTGTGAACATTTCAAGCAGTAGTCGTAAGCCGGTAGAATCAGATTCTTTTCGATAAGGCGCTTAGCTTCAGATTCGAATTCACCCAGCCACTTGAAGTGAAGATTCACATCTGCTTCTTCAAAATTATAGCGAGAAAATTCAACTTCATCGCGGTGACGAATGTCCCTATAGGTAGTAGATGGATTCCAACGTAAGTCAAAACAGTTTTCAATGTTATTTAGAAACATGTCGATTCTTTCTAAACCGTACGTGATCTCGACAGAAACAGGCTCCAGGTCCAAGCCACCAGCCTGTTGGAAATAAGTAAACTGACTAATCTCCAGGCCATCCAGGAGCACCTGCCACCCGACTCCCCAGGCACCCAGTGTCGGTGATTCCCAATTGTCCTCTTCAAATCGAATATCATGTTCCCTCAAACAAATTCCTATCCGCTGCAGACTTTCCAGATAAATATCCTGAATATTATTGGGGGACGGCTTGAGAATGACTTGAAGCTGGTAATGCTTCTGGACTCGATTGGGATTTTCGCCATAACGTCCATCGGCTGGTCGTCGACTGGGCTCCACATAGGCAACAGAATAGGGCTTGGGACCAAGGACGCGAAAGAAGGTTTCCGGATTCATGGTACCGGCCCCTTTCTCCACATCGTAGGGCATTTGGACCACACAGCCCTTCTCTGCCCAAAAACCCAAGAGCGTAAGGAAAAGGTCCTGAAAGTACATGAAGGTTTGATTCATGATTGATTACGGACCAGAGTCAGACAATCGAATCTCCGCTCAAAGCTCCGTTGCAATTGAGTCTCAACCATGTCAGCCAGGTCGCGGGAGTCCCCGTCTGTCAAGCCAAAGGAGCCATTGAGATGGCCGAGCGGCTCGGTGAGGACATGGTGGAGAAGTTGATAGCTCTTTGAGGAAATCGAAGGTAAAGCTTTCCCTTTACAATTACCGCACAGGAACATGTTTAGCGCTGAGCCGTAAAAGACGTGAGCCGCATTGAAAAGACTGACACCGCACTGGCCACACGTCCGGTAGGAGGGAAACAGGCCGGCAAGTTTCAAGTGCCAGACTTCGAAGTAAAGCTGGGCCAGATCGGAACGGGTTGGGTCCTGAATTTCTGGTAATACTAAGAGTAGCAGGCGAAACAAAGGTTCATTAGGCTCGTGCTCTGGAACAGTTTCAATCAGTAGCTCGCCCAGGAGATTAAGCTGAAGGAAACATCGATAATTTCCACATCCCAATCCAAATGAACGAATAAGATCAACCTTATCAATCTGGACAAGATCCTGGTTTTCCCTTTCGAATGCGGAAATTCCTATCCAGCTAAAAAGCTCCAATCGACCTGCGAATCTGCTCCGTAACCTGCGAGCTCCGCGAGCAACCCCGCGCAATTTGCCATATTTTCGAGTGTAAGCGACCACAATCTTGTCGGCTTCAGCCAAGGGATACGTCTTGATGACAACGGCTTCGCTTTCGAGAAGGCTCACAACCAGCAAACTCCCATGTCCCCAGAAGAAAGTCACAGAGTAGATGTCGTCGCGACGACATTTTTGGCTGGCTTTCAAAATGGTCCGCGTAGAACGTACCGTGACTCCTTGGAAACAGTCCCGCTGGGTTCAAGAGCTATGCGGCCAGCCAGCAACGTCGTCTCCACGGCTCTATCTAGGTGGCTGACAAAAATTCAGAATTCCAAACCCAGAGGTGAACTTTACCTAGGCGCTTCCAAGGAGACATACCGGCGTAAGCTACCACAAGTTAAGTAAAACTCAAAGAAAACTTTCCTGCTGACTGTCTCCACGATCTTGAGGTTTATTTGTCTTCCAAACACCTGCTGCCAGAAAGGTCTAACATAGCCCTCTTCTCGATTAGGTGAGATTGGTTATCCTACCAGAACAATACAAAAATAGTTATAAAAGACAATCAGTTAACACTTATTACATAAACTAGTAAATTATTTTATTATCATAATAATATGAT
>QHZP01000741.1 GCA_003224715.1 Acidobacteriota bacterium
AGCGACAGGGCATTTGGCTGTCAGCGCCGCCTAGCAGCTCAATGAAGCTGACCTCGCTCGTCCGCCGTACGGCGGCGGTCACGACTCCGCTTTGCTCCGCCCTGGGTCTCCGGCGGGGACAGAAAAGCCCTGTCTCTGCCGAGAGTCGGGGGGCAGCTTATCTCGCCCCCGTTAGGCCCTCCGCATGAAAATCGAACAGAACATAGCTAGCGCGCGGTCGAGCTTGTTAAAAGGCACAGGCGTTTTCCTACTGGTGCTTGTCCTTTATTTCCTCAGCTCGGGATTTGCCTTCGTTTCGGTTTACCGTTGGCCGTCCGTCGCGCCTACTCGCTTCTATTCCGTCTTCTACTGGCCGCTCGATGGCCTTGCGCGAGTAAGCCGGCCTTTTCGAGAGGTGTATACCAGCTACCAATTTCTGTGCTACCGTACATTCGTTCAGCGCTCGCTCGAAGAGTCTACGAGAGCTTACCAGGATCACCGACAGTGTGATGCTTAACAAATCAAAGTTTTTCGGCAGTTGCTCGACAAAACGCTGGCGTGCGCCGGCGTGAAGGTTCTCGCGGACTTCGGTACGGAAAGTTGGAACATCCAAGCAGAATAGCGAATTCAATCAGGGGCTGGAACGGGAGAGAGTTAGAGGCGCGGCGGTCCTTCTTCTTGTCGAATAGGAACTTTGACCTAACAAATCCGCTGGGGCGGTTGCCCGCCAAAAGCGCGGGCACCGCTCAGCTCTTAGTCATTAGTGCGTCAAGCGAAGCTTGACGCTTCTGGCAGGGTGAGAGACCCTGCTGAGTAAGGAGTAACCATCTACATCATACCGACTGTTGCCGTCTTGGTCTTTTCGCTTTAATGTACGAGGAATTTGTTTGCACTCGGGGAAACGACAATATATGATCCCAGCACGTTTCTCAAGGTTGTAGAAACGAGATTTCCAAAGAGTCCTTATAAACAGTTCCCTATAGTTCCCTATTATGTAGCAGTTGTCGCCGCTGACGTGAGGTTTGACGCGGAGGCCATCAGCCTGCAACTCAATAGGCACTTCGTTGGTGAGCTTCCTTCTGCATGCTGGTGGTTGGAATGCTATTGGGCAGCTTAATCCAATGGTGAGTAACAAAGGCCAAGAACGATCGCTATTGACTCGGACTGGTTATCAATGGCTCTGACTGAGGCATTGTTTAGAACCTTTGCAGAGTTTTTCCAAAAAACGCCAAAACCGATTGAGTTGAAGGATTCTTATTGCCTGCAGAGAAGGGCACACCACTGCCCTCCGCATGCAAGCACTGAACGAAGAGAGTGGGTCGGTCTGAGCTTCGTGGGCAGTGAACCATGGACTGATGTGGAGACTTGGAAAGCGGGTTTGTAATGGCCGGTTACAACGGAGAAGAGCGAAGAAATAAGCCTCGTATCTATGAACCTTTCCCTGTTTGGGTACGAGGCATCGATAAAAGGGGTCAGGCATTTGAAACCGATACCTCAATTGAAAACCTAAGCGCAAGCGGTCTATACATGAGCTTGCCGCAGGACGTTACCCAAGGTTCCAATCTATTTTTTGTTATCAAATTCTCGACTCGTAAACCCGGGCCACGCGTGGCCGCACGCGGTGTGGTGCTACGCGTTGACCCCAAGCCCAATGATTACTCTGGAGTGGCGGTTGCAATTAGGCAGGTCCGATTTCTGGATCCGAATTAATCTCTTGCGTTGTCTTGAATGCTAAACTTTTGCAGATAACCGTGATAAAAAATATTGATTTGCCACAAACGCTTGAATGCTTTATCGTGAGAAAGTAGTTTGCTTCGCTCCCCGAACATGATTTCTGGTTGAATTCTCACAAGGTGGGAAAGCAGCGCTTCTCGCATTCAGTTTTAGATCGGCGCATTTATAAGTTTCCAGACATGACAGAAAAACTCAGAGAAAACCTCCTTAGCGACGTTGAGGTGCGTGCGATGATATCGAGCCGTGCGCATGAACTATACCGGCTGCGCGCCCAGGAGCATGGAAGAGACCTGGAAGATTGGTTTCAGGCTGAAAACGAGATCCTCGCGCTGGCGTCGCTAGTCGAAAATCAAATTCAATATGTGCTCTCTTTGCCAGACCAGAAATCGGAAACAAATCTTTTCGATATTTTTCTTCGTTTATGTCGAGACCTTACAAATCACGCCAGGAGCGGCCCCGCGACTTATACGGCAGATTATGGCCCAGGGAGCCCAACCCCAAGTACAGAAACGCCCAGCCAGCCCTTCGGTGAAGCTTGGTCCGGCGAAAGAAAAAGCCTCCTAAGCTTTGTACCTTGTAACAATCCAGGACACACGCAGGCGTTCGCGGATGCGCTGGGGCATATGCTGCCGAACTACTGGGGCGGATGGTGGAGCTGGTCCGGCGGTTATTGGCGGTCGCGAGGCGGAGGCGGAATGCAGCAAAATGTTGTTCAGAATGCCGGAGTGGCTTCAGAAGCGACCGAAGGAACGCTCTCGGTTGGACAGATTAGTGTCTCGGCGACCGTCAACGTCTCATTTTTGATCGAATGAAGACCCAACCCCCGCCTTTCAGCCGACACCAAAATTGTATTTGCAGCTCCGCGACTGACAAGCGCTGTTGGATGGTCTTCTGCTCGTCACGCAGAAACCGGATTTGGCTGCTGCTGGAGATTTGAAATTTGTCAGCTTTTAGTCCCGAACCTGGCAGGGACCGATTATCGAACGGCTGCGGAAATGTGGCGGTCTTCTCTGAGTGTAGTCAGAAATTCTACTACATCAACTAATTGTTGGTCGGTCATCGTGTTGACCAGGTCTTCCGGCATCAGTGAAAGGTAGCTGCGCCTTCTGGAAGTTATTTCAGAAGGCTTAAAACGTAGCTCTTCGCCGGAATCGGTCCTTAACGTGACCCGTTGAGGGGTATCTTCCGTGATGATCCCTGTTACATCACCCTGGGTTTTTGTCTGCAAGATCCATACGTAATATTCAGGCGCAATCCCAGCGCTGGGATTAAGGATCGCTTCAAACAGTGCCTGTTTTCCCAGCTTGCTTCCGATGGCTGCAAGATTCGGCCCCGCCAATTTCTTGCCCTCCTCCAGGCTGTGACATGATTTGCATTTCGGACCGGCAGTGGTGTTGAAAACTTTTCGTCCCCTTTCGGGGTCACCCGGTCGCCACAGAAGTTGTTCAATAGGCAGCAGCCGTTTCTTATTTTTGCTGGTAAAAGGCGGCAAAAGTTTTTGAGCCCGAGTCTTCGTAACCGGGTCCCGGCTGCCGTTGGTGACGACGGTGGCCACGTTACGCAACTCAGCAGGCAATTCACCTGACTGCTCCAGATCCAACAAAAGATTTCTCCCCTGATCGGCAGGCTTAGAATAAGAGGCTTGAATTTGCTCTCGAGACCCTTGGGTTTGATGGTACCCATAGCTCGCACGGCTGTTGCCCGCAACACCACGGGCCCGTTCTGAGACAGCTTCTCCAACTCGGGCAAATAGGTTTGGCTGTTAGTGTTCCCCAGGGACTGAATGGCTATTCCTCGGATGGCTTCCAAAGTCGTCGTTGATTTGGCCAGGGCAAGCAATTCCGGGCCGTAGACTGGATCTGCCAAGTCATCGGTGAGCTCGACCGCCATGGGCTGGAGCTCAGGAGTCTTCAACGCCTTTTTGACGGCGCCGATAACCGCAGAATTCTTTCTCAAATCGGCCCATTCACTGAATAATTGATGGCTGAGCCTGGCGAAAGCTTTTTCAACCAGCTCCAGCGGGTTTCCTTCAGCCAGGATAAATTCTGCCACGGCAGTTCCCGCTTCCGGCGACGCCATGGCGGAGAGGGCATTCAAGGCTTCAGCACGTTGCTGATTGCCTAGTCCAGCATCTCTAAAACTGGACATCAAGTAAGGCAGCGCTTGAGAAGGACGAAATTCCCAGAGAAATTGACCCAACAAAGAATTCCATTTCTCCGGATAGGTTTCCTTTAGAGCCGAGTACAGCAGGTTTTCCTTTCCGCGGGCCGCTATGCCAAGAGCTTCCAGGTACCAGCGATCTTTTCCATCGTACTGCTTGCACAGTTCCAACAAGGGTTGGAGGGCCTCTTCGGCTTTGCAGTGCTGTATCGCAATGGCAATCTCGCGTCT
>QHZP01000738.1 GCA_003224715.1 Acidobacteriota bacterium
GAACTTGGGAACTGCTCCCCAGACCAACATCGCAGTTCAGGGACAAACTGGTTCACAACCCGAAGGTGCCTTCCTAAACTTTGTTAACTGGATCGGTAATGTGATCGCACCTGTGGGAGCAGGTGTCGCCGTACTGGCAGCGATTGTGAGTTACGCGGCCGGACGCTCGTTCTTGCGCTATGGCGTGGTCGCCCTCGGACTTCTAGCCGTATCGGGACTGACCCGATTACTCGAATTCTGGATCAACCAGGGAACGGGAGGAATCTCTTAAAACCAGTGACGAGTGCACGCTGACCAATCGCAAGAAAAAAGGTGTCTCCAACGATCCTTTCCTTGTCATTTGTCACTTACGACTTATCACTGACCACTGCTTCTATATGAACGATCCTGAACTTTTACAAGAACCTATCGGGCTCCTATTGAACCTGGCTCCACTGACTGCGCTGGAATGCTTGGTATTGGCGTGAATTAACCTGCGTCGTGAGGGCGGCACCAACTTCTACATTGGCGGAGGGTTCAGTAAATGGATGTTCTGGGCAATAACGTTTGTGACTCTTCCCCAGATGCTCGGATTCTTTCTCTCTCGTGGAGTCAACGTGCCTATTCCAAATGGTGTTGCAGTTTCCACCCACTGGCTGCGGGCCATCGAAGATGGCCTGGTCTATTTCACAAACAACGTCGTCATTGGCAGGCTGGTCCCAACTTTGGCAGCTTATTTCGTGCTCCGTTCGATCCTCGACTCAGCAGAAGGCAACAATCCATTGAAGTCCATCTTAACCGCCATGTTCCTGTTGTCTGTCTCGACAACAGGTAGTCTGATGTCGAACTTCAATAGCGGGAACGACCTGGCCTTGGCGGATGTGCTCGATAGCCTGTGGAACTATCTCGCCGGCAGGATCATGCCTATTGCGGCTGGGCTGGCCATTGTCGGGGCCATCTTCAACTTTGCCACCGCTCGCCCTTGGCTCCGGCTGGTGGCCTGTTCGATGGGCTTCCTGACTGTGTCAGCCCTGTGGCGACTAGTCGTAGCAATGATGTAAAGCCTGATGCGTGATACGTGAAACGTGAGTCAGCAATCATGCATCACGCATCACGAAGCACGTTTCACGCTCGGGCGCGAGCAATGATTCTGAGAGGTATTCCGTGGATTTCTATACCGGCATTCTCAACCTCACCAATTGGGCAGGTAACGTGATCCTGCCGACCCTGGCCGGACTGTTCTTTTGCTTTGCAGTAATCTGTTTCTCAAAAGGAAGAGATTACCACCATTGGATGTACGGGGGGTTTTTGTCTTTGATGGCTTCGGGACTGCTACGGATGGTCGAGACCCTTACGTCTCAAATGGCGTGGAACAACCCAGACCTTTGCTGGAATTCGTTGCTCAACCTGACCAACTGGATTGCGAACGTGGTCCTGCCGCTATACGGCGCCATGCAAGTCGTGGTGGGAGTTGTGCGTTTCGGAGGCGTGCTGGACCGAGTGTCGGTCGGCCACAGCTACCTACGCAATTTCGTGGCGGCCGGTTGTTCATTCATGATCTCCGGTTTATTACGCCTGGCTGAGTTCTTTGTTGAGCAGGGAACGGGAGGCGTGAGTTAGGTGTCAGGTGCGAGGTGTGAGGTGTCAGTTCAATAGTTCGTGATGCGTGAAACGTGATTCGTGGTACGTGAAAGAAAGGTGAATCAATCCTCACTTGTCATGCATCACGTATTAGGCTTCAGTCCTTGGACCTTCTTATATCTCGAGTTCGAAGACTTGTTCGTGGTTGTCATCCTGGCAGTGCTCTTCAACATCCTGGGGCGCTTCCTCGACCGCGAGTTGTTCGGCATTCCGATGAGTTTGGTTCTCCAGTATGGCATACCTGTCTTGAGTATTCCTTTTCTCGTCGTCTTCAAATATGGGAAACCAGGTGGTTACCTGATGGACTGGATGTCATTCCACTTTAAGCCGCGGGTCTACTGCTGCCTGGAGGTGGATTTGGAACAAACCCGTAACTATCTCACCACGGGGGATGGACAATCATGGCGCCAATGACACTGGCTCAACATGAAACCTGCCTGCGCAACCCGGCCTTCTGTGAATTGCTTCCGGTGCGGGATTTCCTAGACGGAGTAATGATCCGCACCAGCGGCGCCTATGTGGCCGGTTATGAACTTGGGGGTCTGCACTCCTATTACGATTCCGAGGGACAGCGGGAGCATTTAAAGACGTTGCTGGAAGCCCTATTGCGGACCCTACCAGAACTTTCCATGCGCCTGCAGGTTCGCTTTGAAATTACCGAGGGGCTGGGAGACCTGCTGGCACAGTACAACCAAGCCCAGCGAAATCCCAACCCGAGTGTTCAAGCTCTGGATCGAATCCGGACAGAGGTCTGGCGCCTCAAAGATGAGGAAGGGTTTTACTTGCAGCATCATCTCCATGCTTACTTTATCTGGGATCCAAGGAAGCGCCCAGCCGCGGAGAGCCCCTCTCCGTGGGCAGCGTTGTCCATGGGAGGGACATGGAGCCTCTCTTCAGACAAATGCATCCAGCGCACCCGCGCAGAACATGAAGCATTACTTGCGGAATTTAATAGCTTGTTGGCCGGGGCAGAGTCTTCCTTACTGGCGACTGGCACTGAAATCCGCCGCCTGAGCGACGACGAGCTCTTCCTGGAGGTCAAGAGAGCCTTGAGCCCAACGCTGAGGGACATCCTGGCCTATCGGCGTTACGAACAATCCCTCCGTTATGAAAGCGCGCGCAGCCAGATCGCCAATGTCAGCATTGAAGATGAAGGAGACGATTTCCTCAAGATCAATGGGCTGCTCTATTCCTGGTTGAGCCTGAAGGAACTGCCCGATGCCACTTTTCCAGGCATTCTCCGCGAACTGATGATCC
>QHZP01000742.1 GCA_003224715.1 Acidobacteriota bacterium
ATCCATCGAAAATGTCCAAACTCGAGGCCTTCAAGTCAGCGCTCTAATCCGTGGATCTCTCGTTCGCCCTTGAGGAGAGCTGCATTATTGATCCCCTTCTGGGGCAAAGGACGGTTCGCTGCTAACGTTTCCTGGCGATCACGTAGATGATGTCATACAAGTTGAGATAGAAGCTCAATTTCCCTAATCCAGTCTTTCTTACCAGATCATAAAGCCAAGGTATCTTAGACCTGAGGATAAACAGATTGTAGAAAACGTTATCAAGGCTCCTATAAAAGCCACAATATCGATTGGAGATCACATCAAATCGATTCCGGTCCAAAAGGATTTGAATGGTTCGCCTGGAGAAGTACTGAAGGTGAGTGGGCGGATGGAGCAAGCGCCAGTTGTTCTTTTTGAATCGGGCATTGAGGCTCCCTATGTCTCCGGTGGTGATCGCCAGCAGAGCCCCGCTTTCCATGTGACCGCTAATTTTTTGGAGGTAAAGATGCGGGTTTGATAGATGTTCAATCGTATCCCAGAAGCAAACGACGTCGAATTTCTGATCACCGAGATCAACCTCGAGCAAGTCTGATCTGATCACGTCGAGTCCGAGCTCTTCCGTGCAATATCTTACGCCGTCTTCCGTGATGTCAATTCCCTGTACCTTCTCGAAGTAATCACGCGCCAGTAAAAGAAAAAAACCGTAAGCGCAACCTATCTCCAAGAGCCTTTTATGGCGAGATGGATCGAGGTACTTCTTCAGCTCTTGGAGGCGAAGCTTAAAGTTTTTCTGTAAGACATTCCGGTCTGCAATGTAATTGCTGTATTCCTCCCCAAAAAAATAATTCCTTCGATAGATCTCAGACAGCTCGGCATGACTCAGGTTGAGGTCAGCAAATACGAAGTCGCATTCCCTGCATTGGATAAGGCCCTGGCTAAAAGGGGCGTGGCTTGTGCTTCCGCAAACAATACACGGCTTACTCACCAAAATTCATCTTTCTTTCAACAATATAGTGCGGACGCCCCTTTACCTCGTCGAAGATGGCACCGATATAGTGTCCCAACACTCCCAAAAATATGAGCTGGATTCCGCTGAAAGTGGGAATGAGGATTGCCAGTGTAGCCCACCCCGGTGGCCAGGAACGATGAGTAAAGTATTCAACAAAGGTAAGCAGGGCGATCAAAAATCCGAGAAACGCAAATCCAAATCCCACATAGATAGCGGCCCGCAGAGGTTGTTTGCTAAATGACACCACTCCATGGGCAGCAAATTGAAAGAGTCGGCCCCAGGAAAACTTACTTTGACCGCCAGCCCTTTCCCGGCTTTGAAACCTAATGCCCGTGCTTCTGAATCCAACCCAAACAAAAAGACCTCTAAGGAACTGGTTACGTTCTCGGATCTGTTTTTGAAACACGGAAGCAACCCTGCGAGAAATCAAGCGAAAATCAGCGGCGCTTTCTAAGATGGAAACTTCGGAGACTCTATTGATAAGCCGATAGAAGATGCGTGAAGTTGAACGCTTCAAGAAGTCGACCTGCTTGCTATCCTCTCTGATAGAACGTCGTAGCCTTCTTCAAATTTGCCTAACATTGTGGGAATCAACGAAGGGGGATGCTGTAAATCGCTATCCATCATGATAAGGGCGTCTGAATCGGCGTGGTCGATACCCGCTAAAAGGGACATTTGGTGTCCAAATCTAGACGACAAGGATAGGACTTTTACTCTGGGATCAACGTTAGCGATCTGCTCTAGAATGTCCAGAGTTCTGTCGGAACACCGGTCAACCACAAAGAGCATGGCAGCATCATAGTTGGACAAAGAGGCCAACACGGTCTTAAGTTCCGTATAGAAAGCTTCAATCACTTGCTCTTCATTGAAAACGGGAGAGATGACGGTAAGAGTTTTCACGTCTCTGCTGCTATATGATTGAGAATTAGCTTCAAACTTTCTTCGAGATTTAACTTAGGAACGTATCCAACAAGCCGCCGAAGTTTTTCAGTGCTTCCATAACTCACCATTGGATCATAGGCTCTGAAGCGTTCGGGCTTTGAGACTACTTCAATCTCCTTTCCCGACAGTGAAATCATCTTCCTCAAGGCATCCTGGATTGCGGTTGGCCGGCCGGTGCAAACGTTCACAATCTCCCCGTAGGCTGCAGGGTTGCGTATGAGCTTCCAATAGATTGGTAGCACATCGCGGATATCAATCAAATCGCGCGAAGTAAGAACATTGCCCAGCGTAAGCAACGGATCGCAGTTATGTTTTACGATTTGCTGGACCTGCTTGGCAATGGTCGTCAACACGAGATGGTCTGGCATCCCCGGACCAATAATATTAAACGCCCTGGTAATGACCACAGGGGGGCCTTGCTTTGCTGTCACCAACCCAGCCAGCGTTTGAGCCAGCTTGCTGCTTCCGTAATGATTGTAAGGAGCGCAATAGAAATCTTCTGAGACGGGAAGATCATCTTCACCTACCAGTCCATATTCGGCAGCGGTACCGGTTAATAGGACAGGCGTGTACTTCTGGCCGGCAAGATCCATCGCATGCAGGAGGCCGAGTCCGTAAAGCAGGTTCACCTGGTAAATCAAGGTGGGATTTTCCGCGCCGACCATGCCAGCCAAGTGGAAAACAAAGTCTGGCTTCACGCTTTGAAACACTTCGAGCATGCCTGCGAGGTCATTAACACCCTTGATCTGATAATGGCTTTTACCTCCGGGTCTCGGTGCAAGGGTGAACACTTCCACCCCTTGCTCCCTCAGATATCGCGAAAGATGTTGGCCACAAAAACCGCTCGAGCCTGTTATGAGTGCTTTCATCCAATATCCGGCAGAAACTCCTCTGGCTTGGATTCAAAAATCTCTATGGCTTGTTGGTAATCATCCATTCGTCCGATATCAAGCCAGCGGCAGGGTTCACTGTAACAATAGACAGGGCGGCCACAGTCTCTTAATTTCAGCATTAGCTCCGGAATGTCCATGAACTGTCCGGGTTTGACGAGGTCACGAATGGCATTTTTCTGCAGGACATTTATCCCCATGCTGACTGTAAACTGGTAGGTCGGCTTTTCAATATACTTTTGCAGTTGCTGGTCCTCTCCCGCTTCTATCACACCAAAATCGACATTTACTTCCCTTGGGTAGAGCCCAATCGTCGCGGCGCTATTCCGTTTTTTGTGAAATTCGTAAAGCTTTCGGTAGTTGAGAGTGGTTAGTAAGTCCCCGTTCATGACCAAAAAGTCAGCTTCCAGCCTATCCAGAGCGGCTGCGATGGGTCCGGCTGTTCCCAGGCTCTTCTCTTCAAACGAGTAGTGAATTTTCAAACCATAGCGGCCGCCGTCTTGAAAAAAAGCCTGAAACAAATGGCTCATATACCCGACTGCCAGGATAATCTCCTTGACACCTGCGTTCTTCAACTGGCGGATGATAATCTCCAGGATGGGATAGTTAGAAACAGGCATTAAGGGCTTGGGCAGCACAGTCGTATAAGGTCGTAGTCGAGTTCCTTTTCCGCCAGCTAGAATCAAAGCTTGCATAAAGCAATCCGGAGCGTTCGTTTGACCTGATAGGTAAGAAGTTCCTTAATCCTAAATCCGGGCAGTTGAAATTGCCACGGAGTCACAGAGAGCAGAAGGCCGCAACCAAACCGGCCAGAGAGACAACGAGAAATCCTTTTTGGACGCAGATGAACGCAGACATGCGCAG
>QHZP01000743.1:0-486 GCA_003224715.1 Acidobacteriota bacterium
AAATTGAAATACCCTCCGTTTGATGTGAGCTCCAAATATCAAGGCCCAGTCTCTCGCAGTCGCCACACCCATCCTTGTGGAAACCAAGATGTTCCTGACCGTTTTCAAAGAAGTCGCAAGACGTTTCCCTATGGGCTACTCGCGGTAATGTACAATTTTCGTTTTGACTGAAACCCCAAGCGTTGACTAGTATTCAACCGACTCGGAGGGCGCGGAGGAGGTTCAGGCATGACTGAGGTTACGACGCATAGGCTAGCCAGGCGGATCAAGGCTCACAAGGAATATGACTCTGCAGCAAGTTAGCGAGCTGGCTGGATTCAGCTGCGGAATGCTGTCTAAGATTGAAAACGCAATCGTATCACGATAGCTACGCTCTCCAAACTCGCAGAGGCCCGGGATGTGTCGATCAGCGAATTCTTCGAAGGCGATGAGGATGCCGGAACGGTTTTCTTCCCTAAGAGCAAGTGTCAGAGCTCGACGGGCCGT
>QHZP01000743.1:543-1316 GCA_003224715.1 Acidobacteriota bacterium
GACGGTAGAACCTTTAAGTTTACTCTCCAGGACCATCGAGGCGAGCAGTTCGTCTACATGCTAGAAGGTGAAATGGAGTACGTGGTCGGCGATAAGGTCTACACCGTTCGAGAGGAGGACTCTTTGTATTTCGATGCTCGAGTCCTTCATGGGCCGAAGATTCGGAAGAGCCAAAAAGCCCGGTACCTCGTTGTGTTTTCTCAACCGTGACAGCGACTGATGATGCCAGTTCGATTCATGGGAGCGTTAGTTTCAGGCGAAGATTCCTTTGTCAATCCTTTCGAAGAAGTAAATCTGTGAAAGACACGCTCGATGAAAACCGCGCCCTTGCCGTGGGTAAAGCTGAAACCAGGCCGGCCCATTCTCCTGGCAACGTGAATATGGGGGATGCTCTGCCAGGTGGACGTAAGTTGCCGGATCAGCGCCCGTCGAGATACTCCCTTGTCAGCTGCCTTGTTTCGCAGGTCGGTCCCCGGGCAAGTGCATTTTTTCGACATCCTGCTCCGTGGAGCGGTTCTGGGTTGCTAGGATTTTTCAACTCGCAATTGACTGTCACGCAACGCGCCATCAGGCCTTAGCTTGAAAAGCTGAGAAAATCGGTGCGACCTCCATCAATCGTGATCACCTGCCCCGTCACGAACCGCGCGTCCGGCGAGGCTAGAAAAGCAACTGCTCCTGCAATGTCCGAAGGCTCTCCCACTCGCTGCAAAACGCTGCGCCGGGCGAAGTCTGCGATCAGATTGTTGACCTCTTCAGGACTTCTGCCTGTGGTC
>QHZP01000743.1:1444-4041 GCA_003224715.1 Acidobacteriota bacterium
TGACAATCGATCCGGCGTGTCGTTGAGTCATGAGCGGGATCACAGCCCGGGTGCAGTGGATTGTGCCGAGAACATTCACGCGCCACATCTCCTCCAGTTTTTCATCCATGTCGTTTTCGGAGTAGGTTAACAAATCGCCATGTCGAACGCTGGCAGCATTGTTGACTAGGACGTCAATCGGGCCAAGCCGTTGTTGAGCCTCATCTACCAATTGCTGGACAGCCTTCCATTCTGCGACATTGGCTCTTATGGCGATAGCTTCGCCATCCACGGCCTGGATTGATTCAGTAACCTCCTTGGCCGCTGCCTCATTCTGCAAAAAGTTTACTACGAGACGCGCTCCTTCCTGAGCCAATCGAATCGCAATGGCCCTTCCGATACCTCTTCCACCTCCTGTTACTAAGGCAGTCTTGTTCACGAACCGCCGACCAAGGCTGATGTTGTCGTCTTTCTTCATGACGTGATCGAAATTTCTGTCCCACGTGCGCCCATTTGAACTGGTGGAGGCTAGAGAGATGAACACTCAGGAACGCCGATGCGATGGATCCCGTCGGGATCGGCGACCTCGAAAAAGCCTGCGAACCCATACCATCGCAATCTGGGCAATTGGTTTGCACATTAGCGCAACATCAACCCCTTGGAAGGAGATTCGGTGGGGCCATGAGTTGAGCTACCTCATCGGTAGGAGGTTTCTGCCAAGCTCCAAACCGGCTCACTATGGGCAAACCGACTCTGCGAAGTTCAATGGCAAATTCTGTGGCTTTTAGTCCGATCAGCACTGGATCAATGATAGGCACACCCATCAAATCACCCTTTCGAGCTGCTGTTAGCGGACAACTCTGTAGAGTGCATCCCATTAGAATTGCTTCAGCCCCATCTTGTTCAACGCACTTGCGAGCTACTTCCAGAGTTCGTTTCAGTACCTCTTCGGGTCTCGTTTGGTCGGGATAAGACTCGCGCGCGGACAATCCAATATGACGAACGGAAGCCAGTTTCGAATTCGTGCCGTAGAGCTGCGCTAATTCCCAATAGCAATGCACGGTCTTGTATTCGGTGGCGATCACAGAATATCTCTGAGCGATAAGGTTCACATAATGGGAGCTTGCCTCAAACGCCGCAGTCACCGGAATATCAGCGAGCTCCCGAGCTTCGGCCAACCCGGGGTCGTAACAGCAGCAAATGAACACGGCATCAAAACCTTGGTCCTGTGCCAGCAGCACGCGTTTCACAACTGCGTCTGCACAGCGATGACGATAATAAATATAGGTCACATACTTCAGCGGGTAGACGTCCGCGATATTCTCGAAGGTGATTTCCGAACCCTGACGAGCAACTTGCTGGCAGCGTTCCACCTCTCCCATGTCTCCGGCAAACGGATTCAGTACCAGAATTCTCATGAGTCTTCCTCCTAGTGCTACTTTTCACTCCGGATCCGAAACTTTCGAAACATTCGAATACATGCTCCGACCCTCAACACCTGTTTGGGTTCCGCATCGCAACTCAGAGATACCCCATTGACAACCAAATTCTTAGCGGGCGGTCTACAGGTGTCAAGTGGTGTACCACCCATACGGATAAGTTTGTACCAGTCAGGCTCTTCGTAAGTTCCTGAAAGAAATGGCGCCTCGATAGAATTGGATCTCTATCTGTGTTCAAAATACCCGAAATCTGATCTTTTTCACCAGGAGCGTTGATCACAGTTGCAATCACGTGACTGATCCGTATAACATTTCGTCGGGTTAGCGCCAATGTAACTTTCTGCGCCGGCAAAACGGGCGCGCCTGTTGAACTGATCCGCTGGAATCCAACTAGTGACTTATCCTTTCTATCTGGGCGAGAACCTTGTCTCGTGCGCAGCATCTCGGGACTTTGTGGGCTTCACAACACTGGTCGGGCGGAATGTTGATGTCATTATGAACGCCCCGCACGAATCTCCATCAGTTAAGAAACTCCGTGTCTCGGCAATCATTTCTCTGACGGTTCGCGCTGTCTATCGAACTGGAGCTGACTCGGAGAAACTGCAGCATCTAGGCCTCGAAACGTACCGCAAGTTGAGCCGGATTTCAGGCCGTGCGCGCGACGACATCAAGTACCTTCTGGTAACCTTCGCTTCCCAGGCTCTCAAATTGGTTCCGGAAGTCCTTCACAGGCATCCTAATTTGCTGCAACGATTCTTCGAGCAAATTGAGCAGCACAAAGACGGCCAGTTGACTGTAGAGCTCGTCGCCACAAGTCTCAAGGTCAGTGGTTCCCATCTTTGTCGGGCGATCAAGATGGCCACAGGACGAACCCCGAGCGAATACATTCGCTTGTCAAAGCTCAGTCGTGCCCGTGAACTTCTTGCTACTCACTCCGTTACCGAGGCCGCTCTGGATGCTGGTTTCAGTAAGGCCAGCACATTCATCTCTCTTTTCCGAAAGACCTACGGGGAAACACCAGGCGTTTTCAAACGCCGGATGTCCACTGCGAGCTAGTTTTTCAACCCACATCAATCCAAGGGTATTTCAAACTCAAAGTGGGGTAGACCTCTCTTGCTGGAGCAATCTATGCTTACACCCGGTCCTTCGGAACGATTTTACATTGTTCAAACGTAGTAT
>QHZP01000743.1:4174-6905 GCA_003224715.1 Acidobacteriota bacterium
AGCCTCTGGAGGGACCGGACGATCGGCAGCCATTATTCGCCAGCACTACTCCAACGAACCTCTGGTGAAAATGATGAAACGATGCATCGAAATCTTCACCCATTTCTCTGAAATTGTTGGGGGGAACGCCGGTTTTGTGAATACCGGATGGGCCTTTTTAACGCCTCCTGAGGTGGCTCGGCCATTTCGGAAGAATCTCGCCTTACAGCAAGACCTCGGGATCAATACTCGAGAGATCTCAAAAGCTGAACTGTTAGAGCTCGAACCACGTTTTGATCTGCGTGATGTGGGACAGATTGCGTACGAACCAGATTCGGGTTATGCCGATCCTCACTTAACGACTACGAGCTACATCCAAGCCGGATGTAGCCGCGGTTTGGATATGCTGCAGTGCACGCGGGTTACAGCGCTCCGAATCGAGCACGGTCGTGTTATGGGGGTGAAAACCCCAAATTGTGAGATCTCAACGAAGGTCGTTGTAAACGCGGCTGGGCCTTGGGCCAACGGAGTAGCCGAAATGGCTGGTCTTTCGATTCCGATAGTGGTGAGCCGTGAGGAAGAGATCCTGCTTGCTCCGCCTGTTGGGCAGAAACCGCCGCAACTATTTACTACCGGCCCGACCGACGACGAGTCCTGGTAGGACGGGGTTACCCGAAGGACTATGAATACGTTAATCCCGACAGCTACTCCGAGGATGTCCGTTTTGAATTCATCGAGGACGTAGCCCATCGATTGGTCAGCCGAATTCCGGACTATTCAAACGCGCTGGTGGAGCAGGCGTACACGGGGCTGTACGACATCACCCCCGACTGGCATCCTGTTCTGGGCAAGACCACTGTGGAGGGATTTTATCTGGCAGCGGGTTTCAGTGCTCACGGTTTCAAGTTAGCGCCGGCTATTGCAGAACTTCTCGCCGAGGAAATTGTAGAGGGTACAGCCAAGAGCATTGATATCGGCCCCTTTGGGTTGGACCGATTTGAGAAGGGCACACTCTTTAGAGCTGCCTATGGAGGCAATCGGGCTTAGAGGTTTTCCCGTTGCGCCAGACCTTACGAAGGCAGAGAAGGCATGTCGTGAGTCTCGCCTTTCTGATCTCTTGCGCAAGGCGCGATTCTGCCCTGAAATTTCATGCGACTCTGGTAATAGAGGTTTTCAGATGACAGTTCGAGTTGGCGTTGATGTGGGCGGGACCTTCACCGACGTTGTCTGTTTCGACGAGCAGAATGGAAAACTTGCTCTGCTCAAGCAACCTAGCACCCCTAAAGACCCTTCCGAGGCAGTACTGGCTGGAACCCGGCGAATTCTTGCAGAAATCGGAGTCGCCCCCGACGCAGTGAGTTTGTTTTTTCACGGCACGACTGTCGCCACGAATGCGTTGCTGGAACGCAAAGGTTGCCGCGTGGCGCTATTGGTCACGGAAGGATTCCGCGACGTGCTGCAAATCATGCGGCAGGACCGCCCGCGCCTTTACGACTATTTCGTGGCCCGCCCTGAGCCGCTGGTGCCTCGGCACTTACGATTTGAGGCGTCGGAGCGAATGCTTTGGACCGGAGAAGTACATCGACCGCTCGACGTCGCGGTTTGTCTGCTTCACTCTTATGCTAATTCGACCCACGAGGAGCAGTTGCGCCAGTGGCTCGAAGCCGCGATTCCGGGAGTCCGCGTGTCGCTATCGAGCGAGATCCTTCCCGAGTTCAAAGAATTCGAACGGATGAGCACAACCGTGGTCAATGCGTACGTCTTGCCCGAGGTGTCTGATTACATGAATCGCCTTCAAGGCGCTCTTAGAGAGATGCGCACTGATGCTCCTTTGCAAATCATGCAGTCGAATGGGGGTCTGATGACAGCCGCACGTGCCTCGCGTCATGGCGTTGAAACGATTTTGTCTGGCCCCGCAGCTGGAGCTCTCACCGGCCTGCGGCTTGCCCAGCAAGCTGGCGTAGTTAACATGATTTCCATTGACGTGGGCGGTACTAGTGCCGATGTGGCGCTGGGCTACAACGGTCAGCTCCGCTTCGCTGAAGAGAGCGACATCGGGGGATACCTCATTAAGGTACCATCTATCGAGATTCAAACAGTCGGAGCTGGCGGTGGCAGCATCGCTTGGACGGATGCTGGCGGCTCGCTGCAGGTAGGACCCTACAGTGCAGGAGCCGAACCTGGCCCCACATGCTACGGCCGCGGCGGCAGTGATCCAACGGTTACCGATGCAAACTTGATTCTCGGCCGTCTCAGTGCTGGATACTTTCTCGGCGGGCGAATGAGGCTGGATCCTGAGCGAGCTCGACAGGCTATTCTCGACAAACTCGCCGGTCCGCTGAACCTTTCGCTTGAGCAGGCGGCAGAGGGCGTTCTTAGAGTAATCAACGCTGTAATGGCAAAGGTAATCCGGCGCCTTTCGGTGGAGCGTGGATATGATCCGAGAGAATTTACGTTGATCAGTTTCGGGGGGGGTGGGCCTCTGCAGGCCGTTGACTTAGCCTTGGATCTGCAATTTCCGAAAGTTCTGATTCCTCCTACACCGGGGGTGAGTTCGGCCCTGGGTCTCCTCACTGCTGACTTTCGGCACGACTATGTCCGCACGTTGCTCTGGAGGACCAACAGCTGCTCGCTGGAGGAGCTGCATTCCCACCTCACCAGCTTGAGGAGGCAAGCGCAGGTGCAGATGGCCGAAGAAGGGTTATCGGCTGACAGCACGATTTTTTGGCCACAGTTAGATATGAGGTACGCA
>QHZP01000024.1:0-2108 GCA_003224715.1 Acidobacteriota bacterium
CGATTCTGCCAGAATTTCAGAAATTAGATGTCTGGTGAGTTTGTTTAAGTGCGTGTGCTCATGAACAAGAGTCGTGGCGAACAATCTTGCCTTTCCACAGCTGGAAATCACTTGGTATGCCACATTAGGCAATTCTCCAGAGGCATTTCATTAGCCAAAAGGGATCATTGTTAAGTGGTGCTGGTTTCATCTACGCGGGGCCGATTTACTCATTCTACAGAACTAAAGGAATGAGGTTTTTCAAGGAGGTGTCGGTTTGTATTTTGATTTTGATAAAAAAGCAAATGGTGTCAATATCCTGTCTAGATGGCCAAAATTTTGAAACAATCGAAGGATTCATAGTCGCAATCTTTATACAGTCGGTTCTGAACCGCGGGAATTTGACTTAAGTTAGCTTCCTTGGTGGGATGCGATCCCTTCCTTGGCAGAGGCGGTGTCAAGCTAGAATCAAAAGCGGGGCGAACAGCGGGCAAACCCGTCCGAAATAAATGATGGAGGGAAGCGTTGAAGCTAGTTCAGGTCAATAATGATCGACTGGCTCCGAAAGACCAAAGTAAAACAAGAGGTGACATTATAGCTGGATTCTGTCAGGATAGTTCGTCTACCAAACATCCTTTGAGGATTGACTGAAGTTGGTACCTTCCAATTAACCATGGTTGAGTCTTCATGAATACCAAGAACCGCTTGGTTCTTTCTCAGTGTCGTTAACTTGGAGCGATGATATGGGAGACAGCACGGCGAGAGCCACAGAAGAAGATCAGGAGAGTGTAGTCATGTGAATGGGTTTGATTGATATCTTCGTTGTCAACAGAAATTCCTACAATTGGAGAGGCGCAGGATGGCCTTCGACGTGCCCTCTGATTTCAGTCAGGTTCTGATAGATCCTTTCTTAGCTTCTCCCATGTTCACGTTATTGTTGGTTCGATCTTTCTCGAACCAGGTTTTAGAACCAAGGGCCAATTTTGTCGGTGCTTTGCATCATAGCTAAAGGGCCATCGCTCAGGCTTCGAAATCGATAAGATTTTTTCTGATGATGGCATCCGCGATTTGTGTCCCCGTAACGCTGTAGGTTCCTCTGTCAATGGCTCTTGCTAGCTGGTTGACTTTATCCAAACGAAAATCCGGCTGGTTGTCGACCAGACCTCTTATTCGAAGAAACTCGCGCCTGCTATCTGAAAACTTGACCTCATCCTGTGATTCTTTCTGGGAACCTTTTCCCTTCTTGCCGTTAGAGGGCAAGTTTCGGTCAGCTTGAATCTGAATCTTAAGCGAGTCGGGTCTTGGACTAATGCCGTCAATTGACATAATGTATCTCCTCTTATGTTGTCCCGTTCTCGCATATCGGTCAATGACGAACCTCACTTTAAGTTATTCGACTTCCTCTTTTACTTCTGGGAAAAATTCTCTTGGCTAAATAAGATGATTGATATCAATCATTTAAAGTGCAGGTGAAAAGACATCAAGAAACACGCGCTGATTTTTTTTCAAGACTCTTCTGTAACTCGAAGTCCAAATGTGTATTCGGTAAAGGGACCACTGCTTCAGTTCCGCTCACCCAGATGAGTTCATAAGGGGCCCCAAGCCTGTAATGCGTCTCTGGCGGCACTGGCATTCAATCTTTGATAGCCGGCAGCATTATCTATACTGACAGTGTTCACAGCTTACCCAGGAATCTGCATAATACGATTCAGAACATTGATATTTCGAATCATCTGTTATTCTGGCGTTGGCAAAAGGCTTTCATGTGATTCCTGGTTCGTGAGATCTCTGAAGTATTACCACGGTACAGGGCCACGTCTTTCATCAACCTTTCTTAAAGGAAAGACATCAAAGGAAGGGTCGCTGTCTAGATACGCTAGTTGGTAGACTAAAATCAGGAGTTTCGGGCTGCTGTGCAGCAGGGAACTGAATTCGATGAGACACTTCGAGCCTAACTCTGGGTTTGACATTCTAAAACAGGTAAAAGGGCTGCCTTTCATGGCCAAAGACAATCAGGTCGTAAACTCTTCGCGCTATTAAGGAGGTGAAGGTGAGAGCTTTTGAACCAGAATTTCTTTCTGTGGCAATCGTATTCATTCTGACGCTATTCTTCGCCCCTGCGACCAGTC
>QHZP01000024.1:2210-4295 GCA_003224715.1 Acidobacteriota bacterium
TTGGGAAAGAGCCACAGTCGAGAAGCGGTGGCTCCCTTGCTCTCGGCCGCCGAGGATCCGGATATCGATGTGAGGGAAGAGGTAGTGAAATCGTTGGGTCTCTTAAAAGATCCACAGGCAATTACAATTCTCCTGACAACGATTAAAGATCCTGCAGAAAGTGTTCGCGAGGAATCCATTATTGCGCTGGTCACCATTTATGTGGATCGTGACGCCGGGTTCATCATGACCCGACTAGCAAGAAGGGTTTACAAAAATATAAATCCATTCAGCGATCAGGTGGGAACAGACCCAGCCGTGATTGAGCCTTATGTTAAGGTGGGACCGGTCGTTATTGACTCTATTGCGGAGCGTCTAACGGACTCAAGTCCCTTGATTCGATTGGATGCTACGAAAGCGCTGGGTATTTTTAAGGCACAAGCCGCCATTCCTAAGATGCTTGAAGCTATGAAGACGGGCGATTCAAATCTTCAAGTGGCGACCCTGCGTTCACTCTATAAGATTAAGGATCCGTCAGTGGATGAACAGATTCTTCCTTATCTTAACATCCCTGATAAAGCGGTGCGAGATGAAGCCATCCTGACACTGGGACTTTTCAAAAGTCGCAGAGCTTTGGCGGCTCTGCAGCAGATCTACGATCAAAATCCCGGCTCGAAATTGCGCGCAAAGGCACTGCAGGCAATTTCACTGATCGGTGACCGAACTTCCCTAGAGTTGTTTAGAAGAAATCTAAGAGATCCCGACTCCCTTTATCGTCAGTATTCAGCAGAAGGGATTGCCCGTGTTGTCGACAACTCACTAGTCGAGGAAGTTTCCAGAACCTATATCAGAGAGAAAAAGCTGAGTACGCAATTAGCGTTAGCTTTTGCTTTGTACCGGCTCGGCCGAAAAGAATATATTGAAAGGTTAATCATGGGACTTACTGAGAGAATGCATCATGAACAAGTAACAAGCTATTTCCTGGAGATGGGAAACCCAATCCAGCTTGAGTTAGTGGAATACCTCAATCACGAGGATGCCAGAGTGCGAGAGCGGCTTTGCTATCTCTTGGGTTTAATTGGAGACAAATCGACCATCGACAAATTGAAGCCCTTATTGAAAGATCCGAATTCCGATGTTGTCTCAGAAGCTGCTCTGGCCATTAGACGATTGGGAACAAGTTAGTCCCCTCCCTCACTTTTTTGTTAGCCTAAAGCACTTCCCACTTATTTTTTTGGCTCGCCCTGTATTTCTTTTTGATCCAGTATCGGGGTCAGACGCTGCCCTACCCATAGTAACTCCAATCGGCGCATGTACGATATCCTGTAGAGCTTGGCGAGTCTCCTTTCCGTAGCAAGCCGATTTCCTCCAAAATTAGCAGGGCAATTCTCGAATAAAGAGGCTTGACAGCCGATTGTTTCTGTACTAATGTCCCGTCA
This sequence comes from Acidobacteriota bacterium, assembly GCA_003224715.1. Taxonomy (GTDB): domain Bacteria; phylum Acidobacteriota; class Terriglobia; order Versatilivoradales; family Versatilivoraceae; genus QHZQ01. Next base: position 3,629 of record QHZP01000024.1, read on the forward strand.
AATTCTGACGATAATAGGGACAAAACCTAAGTCTTTGGGAAGGATTTGTGGCTCAGCCTAAGGAAGTCATGAATATCAAGGAAGCGTCTCGATACCTAGGGATTTCTCCAGACACCCTTTACAAGTACGTATCGGTGGAGCGCATACCCGCATTTAAGTTGGGCAATCGCTGGCGCTTCAAAAAGACAGTTCTAGACGAATGGATGGAATTGAAAAGCAAGGGGAGAGCTAGAGAAAAAGAATAAAGTTTGAGATTTCATTGTTCGATACACTCATTTTAATTAATTGTCAGGGAGTTTGAAAAGTGCAACTCTTCTCTCGAAACAAGCCCATAGTAGGATTAGACATTGGATCCAGTTCGGTCAAAGCAGTTGAATTGCGCCGGGCTAAGAAGGGCATCGAGCTTGTCCATGCTGCTTTGGAACCACTGGCTTCAGATACGGTGGTGGACGGAGCCGTCATGGATGCGCTCTCGGTCTCGGACTCGATTACCAAGATTTTTTCAGAGCAAAAGATCAAGACGAGATCAGTGGCCACCTCGGTGTCCGGACACTCTGTCATCGTCAAGAAGATTCCTTTGCCCATTATGACCGAGGAAGAGTTGGATGAATCCATTCAATGGGAAGCGGAACAACACATCCCCTTTGACATTTCGGACGTCAATCTG
>QHZP01000024.1:4392-12738 GCA_003224715.1 Acidobacteriota bacterium
GACTCCTGTCGTGGTCGATATTGATGCCTTTGCAATTCAAAATGCCTTCGAAACCAGCTACAGTCCAGCTTCTAACGCAACGGTGGCATTACTCAACATTGGCGCCAGCATTATGAACATTGTTGTAACCAAGGGCGGCACTCCCTTGTTTACCCGCGATGTCTCTGCAGGGGGAAACCAATTTACTGACGTGTTACAGAAGGAATTAAATCTAAGTTTCGAGGAGGCTGAACAGCTCAAGAAGGGCAAATCGATTGCCGGGATAGAAACAGCCAATATCAACTCCCTGTTGCAGTCGGTTGCAGAAGTCCTTCTTCTGGAAATCCAGAAGACCTTTGACTTCTTTCGAGCCACCTCGATTGGCGAGCACATTCAACGAATCTACGTCAGCGGTGGGTGCGCCAATGTCACCGGCTTCCTTGGTCTCCTTCAGAATAGGTTCAGTATGCCGGTTGAGTTATTGAACCCCTTCAAAAACATATCTGTGGGGAAAGGGATTGCATCAAGTTATCTGGAAGAGATTTCTCCGAGCATGGCAGTGGCGGTGGGGCTAGCCTTAAGGAGTTTTGATAACTAATGATTCGAATCAATCTGCTGGGTAAAGTTAAAGTCAAAGCTGCCCGACCGAAAAGCGTTCGAGCTGCTTCTAATCAAGCACTACAGTCCGTTATGGCGATCTCTGTGCTCGTCATATCCATTGGTATTATCTACTTTTGGGAGAAGATCCTCTCGCAACAGGATGCAGACCTGTCACGTCAAATTGCGCTAGCTCGTAAGGAAAAGATTCGGCAGGAGAGCCTTTTAAAGGAAAACGAGATTTTTGAAAAAAGGCGCAAACTCCTTGAAACTCGGATCGGCGTGATTGAGTCACTGAAGAAAAATCAGTCAGGCCCAGTTCAGATATTAGATATCTTAGGCGACTGCGTGCAACGAACAGATGGGTTGTGGCTGAAGGATTTCGTTCAAAAAGACAATGTAATCACTTTAAGCGGGATGGCCATGGGCTCGCCCGACGTTATTGCTGACTTCCTTACCAACTTGGAGCACCTGGGAAAATTTAAAAACGTAACTCTAATAAACATCCAGGAAGTCGAGGCCAAATATTCCTTCTCAATCACATTCGAAGGCAATATGGTACCGCACTCCAAGGAAGTATCCTAATTTGACTGTCACGGATCCCAGATCATGGACTTAAATTTGAAGGTCTTCAATAATATTCCCTGGTATACACAACTGGGAATTTTTGCAAGCGTTGGAATAGTTATTGTCGGGCTTGGTTGGTATTTTTTCATCTCCGGCCCGAGCGAACAGATCGCTATCAAGCAAAAACAGCTCGATGACTTGAGGGTTGAGATACAAAAAGGCCAGGCGGTGGAACAAAAACACCAGGAATACCTGACTCAAAATAAGCAACTTCTCAGCAAACTTGCAACACTCAAGATCATCTTGCCTGAGGCCAAGCAGACCGATCAGTTGCTTCGCCAGATTCAGGAAAGTGCCTTGAGTTCGAATCTGACCATCAAACGATTTCAGCCCTTACCCGTAGCTGAGAAGGATTTCTTTTCAGAGTGGCCCATTAATCTTGAGGTGGATGGCAGCTACCACAGCCTGGCCATGTTCTTTGACAAGCTCAGCAAATTCTCCAGGATTGTTAATGTTGCCGATCTTAAGATCATTGAAAACAAGAAAGCTAGTTCCAATTACTCTATAACGGCTACCTGCATGGCGACTACTTTTGTTTACAACGAAGAAAAGGATGCCGTTGATACCAAAGCTCAGAAAGCGGTTGCCAAGAAATGAAACATATCCTTATCCAATTATTGTCGATTCCTTTGTTGATAGGTTCAGCAGCAACAGCCCAGCAATCCCCCTACAAAGCGCCGCAACCCGCCGCTAAAAAGGAAAAATCGCTTCCAAACAGTGTGCCAACTACAGCACCCCCCACGGCGAATGCGGGAGATCCTGGTGTTGCCAATTACAAGTATGAAGTCAAGGGACGCAGGGATCCCTTCCGTACGCTGGATGTAGTGAATTCCATCCAGGCCGCTGCTACCCCTGTCGTCAGGCCTCCTGGAATCAAGGGGCAGTTGGTTTCAGAAATCAAATTGGTGGGCGTTGTCAAGTCCAAAGGAAACATCATGGCCATTGCCGAAGGATATCGTGGTAGAACTTTCTTCATCCATACCAAAGATGATCTCTATGACGGCAAGGTCATCGAAATTAGGAATGACTCTGTGCTCTTTACCCAAACCTTAACGGATAGCTCAGGCAAGAAGGTTTCCCGGCAAGTTGTCAAGAAGCTATATCCGACGCGAGGAGAAGGAAATAATGAGAAGTAAAAACTTATTGCGATTCGCTAAGCTGACGTTTTTAACGCTGGTGCTCTGGGTTCCAGCCGCCTTTCCCGAAACTTTAGTCGAGACAGGCTCAGGCCCTGCCTTGATTCAAGACCTGGCCTTCAAGAGTGCTCCTGATCAAACAGTCATTGTTATTCGCGGCAGTCGCAAGTTTGATTATACTTCTTATTATCCTAATCCTCGTCTTTTTATCCTGGATATTCCCGAAGCCCAATCCCAGCTAGAAAAAAACTTCATTGATCTTAAGACATCTCTGGTTGATTTCGCGACCATCACTCAGATTGGAGAAGGGCAAAAATGTCTGCTCCGATTTGAAATCAATTTGACACAACCCATTCAATATTCCTTTCACAGCGAAGGCTTAAAGCTGCAGCTCATCTTAAATTCCATAGACTCAAGTCGGGCAGACCAATCCAGTGCGGTGGCATTGCCAGATGAAAACTCCACGGCAACGAAACCGGTTGTCGAAGCTGCGGAATCGAACCCCGAAGTCTCGAAGACAGTGAAAGAAAAAGTCAAGTTGGCCAAATCAATAGCTGAGAAATCCTCAAAAGAGGATCAAGCGGCACAACCACAGGCCCTAAAAGGTCAAACTCTGATTAACGACCTCGCCATTGAGGAAGACTCCCAGCAACTTCAGTTCACGTTGCAAACCACTACGACCAAACCTTCGTTTAAGCATTTTGAACTGGAAGGGCCATCGCGGTTGGTGATCGATGTTAATAACTCCAACTTTAAGATCTCGCGGAGAGCGGTCAAGGTAAGGTCTAACCTGATTCAAAGGATCCGCTTTGGCTACGGAGACTCTCAGCAAGGGAAGTTGGTGCGTTGCGTTTTCGATTTATCCCACAAGGCTCCTTATAAGGTTTCCTCAACGGACTCAGGATTAGTCATCCTTTTTTCAAAGGAAAACAATCAAACGCAACTGGCCAAGAATGAAGCCCAGATCAAGCCCACCACTCTTCCCAGCATGCTGGACTTCCCTGAGTTATCTCCTACCGAACTGTCTGCAAAACCGATCACTCCAGACGTTCTGGCTGGAATGGATAGGATGGCAACGCCTCAACCGTTGGCTGCGCCCGGTACATTTGCCATCGGCCAAGGACCTTTGCTCTCACCTCAACTCACCGTCAATACGCCAGAAGCAGAGATGAACCTGCGTAAAGATACTCTAGCAGTGCCTTCTACCATTTTGGATTTGACCAGGGCAGAGGCGCTGGAGACGGGCGTTCAGACCCTTCCACAGGGCTTCAACGACTTTTGGTTGGCCCAGTCCTCAACTCCTCCACCGGTGCCTCCCACACAACACAAACCGATACAGCCTTTAGGCGAGCCCACCATGCCGCCTCTTGCACAAGCCGAAGAGGTAAAGCCGGAGCTGGTTGTCAGGCAACAGACACCCACAGTCGTCAAACCGATGTCACCTGCAGTGACTCAGCTCGATCAGTTGGAACCCGTTCCAACGGCTGCGCAGAAGGCGGCGTTACCGTTGCAGGTAACAGTCGGGAAGCCTATCGAGTCAAAGCCGGAACTCACTGTGGCACAGCAGACTCCTGCAGCGATTGCTACAGCTCCTCCTGCCCCACCCGTTCGGACTCCAGTGGCGGGGCAGAATGCAAGCCAGATCATTACCCAGGCGAACACCGCGCAATCACCCCGGTATTCTGGGGAACCTTTATCTTTGGAATTGAAAGATGCAGATCTTAAAGATTTCTTCCGCTTGATCGGAGATTTCAGCGGATTGAACGTGGTCCTGGATCCAGACGTCAAGGGTTCATTGACTATTTTTCTGAAAGACGTTCCGTGGGATCAGGCGTTAGAGGTGGTTTTGAAGAATAATTCATTGGGTAAACAATTGGAGGGCAATGTCCTGCGAATCGCCAGCAACAAAACTCTGGAAGATGAAGAGGCACAAAGAAAGCGTCTAGCGGATGCTCGTATTTTGGCAGCCGAGTTACAAACTGAGACTAGAGTTCTGAACTATGCCAAAGCTGCTGATTTGAGCATTGTGCTAAAGAAAGTCCTCTCTCCGCGGGGGGATATTATCGTCGATCCAAGAACCAATTCCATGATTATCTCTGATATTCCAGGGAAATTCTCTGCTATTGACGCCCTCATCAAGCAATTAGATAAGAAGATCAAGCAGGTAGAGATAGAAGCAAGAGTCATTGCGGCCACACGCGACTTCTTGCGAGATGTAGGTATCCAAATCGGAGCTATATATAATAACAATGCCCAAAACAAGTTGGCCGGCGCAATTCCGGGAGACCCGTTTACCAGAACTCCCACTCCTAGCGTAACGATCGAACCAAAACAATCCGGTGGCGCGCCCGGTGCTATGCCGTTGATAACAAATTTAGGGGCTCAAGCTGCAACCAGTGGACTTACGTTCTTTAGTGGGTTTACTCACGACTTCCTTCTCGATACCATTATTACCGCCGCTGAAAGGAGAGGTACAGCCAAGCTTCTTTCCAAGCCCAAGATAATTACCCAAGAGAATATCGAGGGGTTTGTTCAGCAAGGCGTTAAAATTCCGGTTCAGACCACCATAAACAATACAGTCTCAGTCCAGTTCTTTGATTTTTCCTTGAACCTGAAAGTGACACCACAAATCACCGAAGAGGGAACCATCATAATGAATGTCAACGTAGAGAATTCCACGCCGGACTTTTCGCGTCAAGTTCAAAACGTTCCTACTATAAACACCCAGCAAACCAAGACCACTGTCCTGGTAAATAATGGAGGAACTGTAGTAATCGGTGGCGTCCTCATTGATAATGAACAAACGAACGTCCGGCAGGTTCCCGGTTTTGGGAGTCTTCCTCTGATTGGTAACTTATTCAAGAACCGTTCAGTGAACAAACAGACCCAAGAGCTGATATTCTTTATTTCGCCAAAAATTCTGTGACGTTCGTTCCTTTCCACAGATATGTTTAACCAGCTTCTAGAATCGATCACGAACAAAGTGGAAGGCACCTTGGGCGCTATTGTCATGGGCATGGACGGAATTTCGATTGAGAAACGTCTGCCTGCTGGGGATACAAATATTGAGGCCATGGCGGCTGAATACACCTCGCTTCTTAAGGCCTCGTCTACCGCTGCTCAAGAAATAGGCCAGGGCCCCCTGGAAGAGTTGATTGTTTCCACAGATTCAAGCCTCATCACCATCCGTATGATCACACCTGAGTACTTCTTATTATTACTCCTCAACAAGGACGGTAACCTTGGGCGCGCTCGCTTTGAACTCAAAAAGGCAAAACATGTTCTGGCTAGAGAGCTTGTGATTTAGCCAGAAATTTGTGTTGAGAGTGGATCTTCGGGGAAATGATCCCGCAAAAGATCAAGGAACCGAGCGTTATCTTGGTTGTTCCACACCCAGTCTGGGCGTTTGAGGAGCCAAAGGGTCTTCTGCTTCAAATTTTTTGTCGGCTAATCCTAACTAACCAGGGCGCTCGGGTATCTCCACCTTGACCGACGACCGCCAGGAACATATTACTCAGGAACATCTACCTCGTGTGTCGGGATTCTCTCTGCGGTGGCGGCCCGACGAAACAGCGTGATCACGGTTTGTAAAACAGGTCTCGCACGATAATCTTTCCGGCAGAATCCTTTCCTTGCGCTTTGCTGGACAACGTCGAAATCTTGTTCGAGATTCTAGCGGCCTTCCCATGCCCGAAAGCGACAGAACGGAAGGGAGTGGCAAACCATCAACTCGGCCAGCGAGAATCCCTTCTCAACCGCCTTGGAATGATCTTGAAACGGTAGCTTCAGTGACTCCAGAGCGCGACGAGTTTTCATAGGATTTTTCGTCCCTCAAGTCTGCGTAGGCGAATGGACGGCTGGCTCTAACACACTGGTCATATACCTCTTGGTCCCGTTGGTTCTTTGGGCCGCGACCACAATCTTTGGCAGGCGATTCGATGGTAGACAATATTCCAGCGAATGTCGAAAGTCACATTGTGAAAATAATCAATATTCCCGCTGGAGTCTGATCTGCAAGCCTACTGAAACCCTGAGCTCACAACTGTTCCATCTTTTGAACCGCTAGGTTGCCGGAGGTTAGAGTCAGTTTTGATGTCAGTGACCACTGCATAGGAAAGCAAGCAGCGAAGGCACAGAGACAATCCAGACAGCAAGATCAGGAAGACCACCAGAGTTTCAATTGGCGTGAAATCCTGATGAACCTCTTGCCCTGGTCCAATTCGACATTCCTTCGGTGGTGGTGTCCGTTTAGATTCGAAACCGGGTCGGGTTCCAGTCGTGAACCTCCTCTAGGTAGAGCCTTACAAAGCCAGCTCTTCACTTCCCTCGGCGCGTGATCGTCGCGGTTGCACATTGGCATAGAGAACTCTCAAGTAAGTGACGTCAGGAGATGCCGCTTGATGGTCGTAAGCACCTGGCTGGAGTTCACGCACTGCCGGATAGGGTCTATGTTTTCCTGACCTTTTTTTGGAGATTCAAACGTGTAATTCTAGTAACAAGAGTCTGGTGTAGACCATTTGAACAGCAGAGGTCATAACTTCATCACCCCACAAAGACTCCTTGCCCGAAACTCGGCATTTTAAACCTCTTCCCTAAGCTTAAGGGATTATCTCTAAGATCAACATAAGACGGGAATCCACGATCAATTGTTACAGGATTGTTACTTTTCGAGCTTGTGAGTTTGGCCCCGCACTTGCCCCTTCTGGTTTGGGGTCGTCCAATGAGAAGCGCTAGTTTCAGGAAGTCGTTCAAAAATGTGTGCGTCGAGAGATGCAGGTTACAAAGAGGTGCGAATCTGTTGGAAACCGCGTTCATTCTTCCTCTGCTCTTGATGCTCACGTTCTCAATTATCGATTTCGGTTCTCTATTTTATGTCTATCTGACCCTTGAAAATGGCGTTAGCCAAGCGACGCGCTATGCGGTGACAGGACAGACCATGAACGATCCAAACAATGTCGGGCAAAAGTTATCCCGAGATCAATCCATAAAAATGGCCATGCGCCAGGCCACTCCTACCCTTTCGATTAGCGATGGCGACTTCACTTTTTACAATGTGACCAAGGGTGCATCCGGTACCGGCGGGCCTAATGACGTCATTAAAGTGAGCGTCAGTTACAACTGGCGATTGTTGACACCCTTATTACGTCCATTCTTCAACAACGGGCAGATCAGCCTCAACGTTTCTTCTACCATGAAAAACGAACCTTTCCCTACTTCCTGAATCTATGAGGTGAAATGTGAAGGATCGAGTTGATCAAATCATACTCTGTGAAATGGCTTGCCCCCACCCACTCAAGAACAAAACGCGAACCCTTCGACAGAAGGCAAATGGGCAAAGTGTAGCTGAATTTGCCATGGTGTTGCCCTTGATGCTACTGCTAGTTCTGGGAGTAATCGAGATAGGATATGCTTTATATGAGGATCACTCGATTACGAAGCTGGCTCGAGAAGGGTCCAATCTCATTTCTCGACAAAGCACATTCACAGAAGCCGAAGCTGCACTCCAGGGCGCGGCTTCTGCCCCACTAACATTTAATTCCAATGCAAGATTGATCTTGTCCGTAATCAAGCTCGGAACCGGTGGATCCAACCTGAACCAGCCGATTATTTCCCAACGCCACGTATTGGGAACCCTGAGCGCCAATAGTGTCCTGGGCGAGCCGCCATCGACTTCTTACACTGGAAGCCCTAACTATTCTTGCCAAGATGCTGATAACGACACAAGCATTCGAATTAGTGGCCCTTTGCCTAATGGACTGACCTTGACGGCTGGTCAATCGGTGTACATCACCGAAGTTTACCTCCATCATAATTTGATTACTCCCTTCGATAAGTTTGGGATCTCGCTGCCGAGTAATCTGTATGCCTCGGCGTATTTCTAAGCCCTGAGAGAGCTTGCCCGTATTCAATCCAAAGAGGGGAAGTCAAAATAATTGGCGCAATACTTAGATTAACAACATCAGCCTTACACGCCGCGCGATTCAAAGGAAGAAGAAGATGAGAAATG
>QHZP01000024.1:12761-15466 GCA_003224715.1 Acidobacteriota bacterium
TCACTTTGCTGGCATTTTCCGGATTGGCCATAGATCTGGGACGAGGTTATGTTGTCAAGGCTCATCTTTCCAAAGCCGTTGACGGAGCCGCTCTGGCTGCGGCCAGGAAGATCGGGCAAGGACAATCGGCAGCTCAAGACGAGGCCAATAAGATCTTCAACACCAACTTCCCCAATGGTTACTTGGGTGTAAATTCGGTTCAAAATCCACCCAATCTAACTTTTGCAGTTGGATCAGATGGTTCCAATATCATTACGGTGGCTTCTACCGCCGTCCTGCCAACCAGCTTCATGAAAATCGCAGGCTTTAATCAATTGACCGTTAGCAGCTCAGGTCAAGCGACGCGGCGTTTGGTTGACATGGCTTTTGTGGTCGATAAATCCGGGTCTCTAAATACTGTCTGGAGCCAAGTGAAGAGTGCCGCTCAGCAATTTGTAAGCTACTTTGATGCCAACAATGATCGCATCGCTCTTGTCATGTTTTCGGGCAACACCATTTTGATGGATCCGATTAACACGACGGGACGCGGATTTAACAAGACGTCGATTAATAGCCATATAGCTGGCGCCACCACCACGGGTTTTACGGGAACACCCGAAGGTCTTTACCAGGGATGGGATCAGTTAAGAAGTGTTTCGAATAGCAGTCAATCGGCCCTACGAATTATTGTGCTCTTTACCGACGGGGCCCCCAACGCCTTTTCCGGGCAGTTCGACGTGCAAAATGGGGCCGCGTTTGTGAACCGCCAGGGGGTTATCCATACCAATGATTACCCGTACATCAATGGACAGGGCCAAAATAATCCGGAGGTTCAGGGACTCTATCAAATCTATGGCACAGTGAGCAGCCCGGGGTTGCAGTGGGTTTCCCCGACTGATTCTACTTACACCTCAGGACAGAACACTAATACCCAAGTTACGAATCCTAAGATCCCTAAATTACCGCTGCAGAGCTACCATCCAAACCACGTTTCTTCAGGCATCCCTTTTTCATTCAACCTCTACGATCCCTCTCTAGCCGGACAGAGGGTATTACTAGGTCAGACAGCCCAGGGGTACACCGATCACGTCCAAAATGCCAATAATGCAGCTAGAAATCTGACCGAGATTATTGCCAATGCCGTGCGCAGCGACAACACGGGTGCCTATCCCATTCGCATCTACGCGCTGGGCCTGGGAGATCTGCTTAATTCAAATGCAGGTTCAGTCCCGGAGACGGGATCGTCTATCTTAATGCGGGTGGCCAATGACCCTGCATCTCCAAACTTCAACTCCAACCAGCCAAGCGGCAAATATTACTTTGCCGGTGACCCTGCTCAGCTCAACTCCGCATTTGAGGCAGTCCGCAATCAAATTATTCGATTGAGCCAGTAAGAGCGGATTAAATCTATTTCAAATAGCTAGGGTAACTGCTTTCCAGCGCAAAAATCCCCACTGAAAGCCGCATTGTTACTTTATAGACGTGCCGGTCCTTGCCCGAAGGCCCACCGCCTGTGGCTGCTGGACTCACGGGAGACTGAGCATGGAGAAAAGCTGCTGGGCCTGTACTTCGGGGAAGGCCTTTGTTTAGCCGGTTAGGTCGACGGCGTTTCTCTCGGCATGTTGCGAAAAACCTGGAACTCTTAGGTTCAGCAAGCGATCGGTCATGGCAGGCAGCAAGCTGGCCAGCAGCAGCTCGGCGGCTCTAAAGGATGCTGCGTGGGCTGAGAGTTCCGAGACACTTCAGGGGCCCACCACAGTCCGGCGGTAAACGTCGGTTCCCACTGTCGCTCACGTCGATGAGCAAATTCAGGAACCAACCAACGGCGCAATGTCACGCATGTGTTCCTGGTTCGCGTTGCCCGCAGGCAAGAGTTAGCCGATGGTGTCCATACATTCGTGCGAAAGTCAGGCCCGTGGTCTGTCTTGACCTAACGCCCATTTCCGTTTTCTTCAAAGTAACTAAACGAAAGATCGTTTCAAAATGGAGTAACCGTCTATAGCTCAGCATGGCTAATTAGAAGATTTAGAAGAAAAGCAATTGTAATTTGGGTTCTGTATTCGCTATACTTACGCGCTATCGCTGCCACAGACGAGGACTCGATGAGTGACAAGGCGTTGCCGTGTTTTCCTGAGTATTAAATAGGAGAAATAGAAAGACTCATGAAGATCAAAGAGATCAAGGAGTTGATGGAAGCCGTTCGTCAAAACGCGATCGCGGAAGTGGAAGTGGAACGGGCTGGAGTGAAGCTGCGAATTAGAAAGGAAGGCCACCCCGCTCCCATTGCGTCGACTCTCCCAGTCTCTACCTCCAGCCTAGCAGCAAGCCACCCAGCCCCGGTAGCCAGCTCGATAGGCGGAGTCGGTCTCCCAACCTCCTCTCAGCCTGGTTCGACTGTGACTCCAGACGAAGAGGTCTATCGTGCTCCCAATTCCAATGCCGAAGCCTTCGTAAAACTGGGGGACTTGGTCGAGCCAGGGCGCGTTCTCTGCATTATCGAGGCCATGAAATTAATGAACGAAATTGAGTCCGAAGTGAGCGGCGAAATCGCCAAGATCTATTTGGAAAACGGCGAGCCCGTTGAGTTTGGACAGGCACTCTTTGGTATCCGTCTTGTCCAGAAGACTTGATGAACCGGCTAACTGGGAGTTCTTCCAGTATTCCGACACGATCCCGCATCAACATTCTTTTTGAGAGATGTTCAAGAAAATTCTGGTGGCTAACCG
>QHZP01000748.1 GCA_003224715.1 Acidobacteriota bacterium
ATGTGCCAGTCGTTGGTAGCATCCCGACCGTTGGGAAGCACCGTGCTGTCGCGGTCAAAATACTTGCCATAGGCGCGGTAGTGAAGGTTGGAGGAAAGCGCGCCGCCGTAACGAATGCCACCGAAACCGTGCAGCTCCGTGCCGCCGCCACCCTCCAAGAGAACCCCTTGAGTGTCCTTGGCCTTCTTGGTGATGATGTTGATGACGCCGTTGACCGCATTGGCCCCCCATTGCGTGGCCCCAGGTCCGCTGATGACTTCAATCCGATCGATGTCTTCCAGCAACGTATCCTGCGCATCCCAAAACACCCCGGAGTACAGCGGCGTATAAACGGTCCGCCCATCGATCAGCACCAGCAGTTTGTTGGCGGTCGTGCTGTTGAATCCGCGCGCACTGATGGCCCACTGGCGCGAGTCAGCCTGGGCCACCTCCAGGTTCGAGGCCAGGCGCAACGCCTCGGGGATGCTCGTCGCGCCCGAGCGACGAATGTCCTCTTCGGTGATGACTTGAATGGCCGACGCCGTTTCAGACAACTTTTCCGGACGCTTGGAAACCGAAGTTACCTCGATGTCCATGAGTTCTTCCACGCTCAATCTTTTTAGCCTGCTGGGAGGCGGGAGGGGCTCTTGCGTTTGCGCCAAGGCATCGCTTGCGAAAACGACCAGGGCAAACGTTATGAAGGCTAAGGCCCAATTGCGACTGGGCCCATCATGCCGGGAGTCTGGGCGATTCCGCTTAGCGGTGAAGTGTTGAGACGTACAACTCTTCATGAGTTCCTCGGGTGAACAAGTTTCAAGAAAGCCATGCGTATATCCGGCGTATGCGAAACACGGGTGACGACAATGTCCATGTGTTCTTTTCTTACAAGAAGAACTATTAGAGGTTTCACCAACCGTGAGATAGCTTCCCAATATCTCTGTGTGGATTCTGTCGCGTGGCGCACAAGCAAGCCCCTGGAGAAAGGATTCTCTATTCTTAGAACCAAGCTCTCTCGACGCCGCTCCTCGGTCCAGATCGCCCCAGTGGCAAATTCAAAGCGATCCGTTCAGCCACAAACTGGCTGAGCCGAGAAAGGATACCCTCCGAAGTGCTCTGTCTTGCCATTCCGGCTTCTTGCATTGCATCATCGAAGCTCTTCGCTTCTTCTAAGAAGAGACAGTCGTCAAGATTGTGAGTGACATCGACCCCTTCCGAGTTTGGCATGATCCTGTGCGCCAGCATCTCTTCTCGAACCAGAGCTCTCAAATCAATGGCTGCGCAGGCGCGACGGTCCCTCTGGCAGTGCAATAATCAACGGATCGCTCAAACTTGGTTTTCGCTCTGGCAAGTGGAATCGCTTTGGAAGCTTGATGATGGGAACAACTTCGCTCAGGTGTGTTAGGCAGCGGGTGATCTCGGAACCGCCCTGAGGCATAGTTGAGCCATCTAGCCATTACCTTGCTACGTTTACGCTTCCTTAGCTGCTCAGAGTAAAGAGAAGATGAAAGAAGGACCAGCGTTTCCGGTTATCTGGCCTCGACCTAGTCATTATGCGCCTTCCATCTTTGCCTAGCTTCGGCTCGATCCGGATTTGGCTTTAATGAAAATTGACCGTGGGTGATGGGCAAGACTTGTCAAATTGTGAACTTAGGGCCGACCGAGTTTCCACTTAAAGAGGCGGACAATTCCGATGAGCTACTAAAGAGGATGCTGGGAAACTACGATACACTTCCTGCAAAGATTCGGTATCAGTAAATTCTAAAGCGAAAGTAGGGGCACCATGTCGTTGATCCTGGTTGTTGAAGACGAGCATAATCTTCGGATCGCCCTCGAGAGAATATTGAAGGATGCAGGATATGAGGTCGTTCAAGGCGAATCGGGCAAAGAGGCTCTCCGACTCTGTCAGAAGACGCCGTTTGATCTAGTAATCACAGACCTGGCGATGCCGGATATGGACGGCTTGGAACTGATTCAGTCTCTACGGCGGTCTCATCTGGATTTGCCGATTCTAGCTATCTCCGGTGCCTTTAACGGTGAGTTCCTAAGAATAGCAAAGGCGCTGGGAGCCGTAGGAACCTTAGATAAGCCCTTTACCAAGGGTGACTTGTTGGCCGTGATGAACAAAAGCCTTGGGAAACGCTCCAACCCCCAATCGTAATCGATTCTTTCGTCGGCACCTTCGATGCAGACCGTACCATTGTCCTCGGACAGATTGGCCATTCCGGTTGTCGTGGTAGGAAATTGCAGATGTCCTTGCAGTCTCTTAGCGGTGCGGTTGTGACCAACAGTGCAGGGTGTCGGTCAAAGAAAAGAGCGGCAAGATTGGACGCCTAGATGATTGGCATAAGCGATGGCGGGATGAATTGAAGCGAGGGTCTGGGAGCTTGTCAGCCGTGTCTTCAAGCATCTTGTTTTTGACGAGCTCCGTAGCACCTAAACTATTCCTGCTCGCAGATGGGAACACGGGAGGGCTGCTCTTGGAGTCTTTTGAATTGACCGAATGCATCAGTGCTTACCCTCGCCTACTCGCCCATTGCTGTTCGAACTTAGCAA
>QHZP01000749.1 GCA_003224715.1 Acidobacteriota bacterium
TCGATGTCGGAGACAGTGCAGCCGGTTTCCTGCCAGGGCACACCCGGTCCGAAGTTGGCTTGCCAGTAAGGGGCGGAGGCGCTAGGGTCGTCGGCATCGAAAGCATACACGGTATTCTTCATGGTGGCCACATAAACCACATTGTGCGTTCCCTGTCCAGGCATGTTGACGTTGGGAACATAGAGCGGCTGGGCATAGATCTGTCCGTCTACGGAACGAGAGAACAGCTTGCCAAACTGATTGACATTCAGGTTGGAAGTAGTCAGGGTCGTCTCATTCAGATTCGCACCGGTCCGGCTGATGTCGTTGTGCTGCGTCAACACACTCACCTGGCTCCAGGCTGGAAGCGGATCTAGCAGGATAAATACTAGGGTAAACAGAGGACCCAGACTCCTTGAGTATCTTGGTATGGCTGCTTCTAATTCTAATGAGCTTAAGCTTAACAACTTAAACCAGACGACCAGCCGGTCGAGAACATGCCATCCCCCATGCACGTTCTTGTGAACGAAAAGAGATGTAGAAGTAAGTGGCTCTGCCGGCCGAGAGAGTATTTCCAGATTGCACCAGAAAAGGGAACTATATCGCGGGAAAAGGTAGCCCGTTATGCCGAATAGGTCAAGCGTTTTGTTGGGCTCGGCCTTGGAGCTATTGTCGAAAACCTCGGGAAGCGGAAGCAGTGGATTCAGTTGCCGAGGCTACTAACTCTTACGGGGCATCCACGACCCAGCAATCCTAAAATTTCTCAACTGCTTGGCGGCACTTGACCTTTGTAAAGCCGGGTGGGAGAAATTGTGGAAAGAGAATGGCATCATCTGGATATTTAGTTAGCTTGGGGGAAAGCGAGAGTCAGATATCTCGACCCACAAAATCGATGGCTTGATAGCGCGTAGGTGATTTACGTTTCTAATTGGAAGCCCGAAAGGGTCAACGGTCAGACCATCACTGGGGAGAAGATTCAGACATCGTTCTCAGGAAATGAATGTCATCGGTCTCACCGTTTCACACCGCACTGACGAAGTATTTACGGCTGTGTTATTACAACATGGTCGGGGAGTCGGGAACGAATCAGCACTACTAGCGAACGGTGATAGTTACCGCGCTGGAGGAGGTCGAGGCCCCTACATTGTCGGTAGCCTTGGCCGTGAAGGTATAAACGCCACTCTTCACGTTGCTCCACGTGAAGCTGTAAGGACTCGCGGTATCTGTCCCCAGCAGTGTGCTGCCGGAATAGAAGTCTACTTTGCTTACTGTGCCGTCACTGTCGGAAGCGCTGGCTGTGATGCTGATAGTTGCCGGTGCCGCAAATGTTGCTCCATTAACAGGGCTTGTCAGGGTGACGGCTGGCGGCTTGTTGCCTGCCGCACTGACTGTGATAGTGGCGGAGCTGGAGGTGGAGGTGGCTCCCAGGTTGTCGGTGGCCTTGGCGGTCAAGCTATAAGTGCCCGCCGAAACGTTATTCCAGGTAAGGCCATAAGGACTGCTGGTGTCAGTACCCAGCAGGACACTACCCTGGTAAAAATCCACTTTACTTACGCTTCCACCGCTGTCCGAGGCATTGGCATTGAGGGTGATGTTGGCCGGGGCCGTGAAGGAGGCCCCGTTGGTCGGGGAGGTAAGACTGATGCTTGGCGAATTATTGCCGCTGCCCCCGGTCACATTGACGCTGTCGAGCGTCACAGTGCCTAACACGGGATCGTTGTGCGAGCTCACGGCTAAGCCGATATAGACGTTGTTAGTCATGGAGATCGTGTCGGTTCCCATCAGCGCCCAGCTGGTCCCATTGCTCGATTGGTACGCGCTGAAGCTGTTCCCACTCCGCACCAGCTTCAGCCAGTAGGGAGCAGTGACGGTACTGCCCGATGCCCCCGGTATTGGGCCGACACTGAAAAGCCGATCCGTTGCCCGGCGTGATGACCATCAGCGAATGGGCAGAACCGGCTCCCAGAGTTTCGCGAATCATGACCCCGGCTTTGGCCCAAGCATCGGTGTTTTGCTGGGTGGCGACTCGCGCCACGATCTGACCGTCTCCACTCAACGGCTGATAGACATACTGGAATTCATCGGCC
>QHZP01000025.1:0-16747 GCA_003224715.1 Acidobacteriota bacterium
ACCGCCAAGGTCGGTGGTAGAACAGGAGGCCGAGGCATTCAATGCCACGAAGCAGTCGCCAGCGCCTCCTGAATCGCGCGGTGCAACGACGCAGCCACTTCGTGAAGACCAGACTGGCTCGGTGAAAGTCCCTGACTCCACAGCCTCGGGGGGGCAAGCCAAGAACGACGATAAATCGAAGGATGCGGTTTCATCTCAAAAAGCCAGAGCTATGGGTCTGCCTGCTCGGAGTCCCAGAATGAAACTGGAACGTGTTATTGGCATGAGAGCAACAAATGCGGAGCCATCATCAGAAGGAAAGAAACCCACTCAAATTGAGGTGTCTGGAAAGACCTTCGAACTCCGAAACAACGTGTGGGTTGATTTATCGATTGTGGGAAAAGAAAAGAAGAATCTCACTTTCATATACAAAAACTCATCCCTCTATCAAGAACAGATAAAAGCTCTCTCCTCATACCAATCAGTTCTTTCGCGCCCCGAAGACTGCCTAATTCAGCATGATGGCAAGATTTATTACGTAAAAGGCCCGCCTTGAGATTTATGACTCTTTCACTTCGTGTTCTGATAGATAATCTGGCCTTCTCGCAGGGTCGCATGCACCCTGAGGTCGTCCTCAAGTAAAACCAGGTCTGCATCGTAGCCAGGTTGCACAGATCCTTTATGTTTGTCTATTCCGACAGCTTGGGCAGGATTTTGAGTTGCCATGTAAACGGCTTCTTCAAGCGGCAACCCGGTCCAACGCATCATGTTTTGCAGTGCCCGATCTTGGGTCAAGGTGCTTCCCGCCAGTTGGCCTTCGGGGACTCGGCAGACACCTTTAGTTACCTGCACGGTCAAACTGCCTAGCTGATATTGCCCGTCGGGCATTTCTGTGGCACTAATCGCGTCGGTGATCAGCAAGATCTTTTTCACGCCTTTGCATTTCAGCAGGATGTTCACTGCCACGGGATCGACGTGCACCCCGTCTGCAATAATCTCTGCCCAGACACCCTGGTCCGCCAAAACCGCTCCCAAAATCCCTGGCTCTCGATGATTGAAATCCCGCATGGCGTTGAAAGTATGAGTGGCATGCGACACGCCGGCATTGATGGCGCGCATGGCCTCCTCGAAAGTGGCATTCGAGTGGCCCATCGAAACAAGCACGCCCTTAGACCTGGCATTCTCAATGAATTCCAGCGAGCCTTCAATCTCCGGAGCCAGCGTGATTAGCTTGACCTGATGATTAGACATCTTGAGGAGCTCATCAAAGATGCGGGTCGAAGGTTTGCGAATGTGTTCGGGCGGATGCACACCTCGTTTCTTCTCACTAATAAACGGCCCTTCCAGATGGAGCCCCACAATTTGGGCGCCCTCGGTTCCCTCCTCCATTAATTTCCCAAGGCGCTCTACAGCTTGAATCGTGGCGATCGGAGAGGCCGTCACGGTGGTGGCTAGATAGGCCGTCGTTCCGTGTTTGGCTAAGATTCCGGAAATCACTTCGATGGCCTCTCGAGTTCCTTCCATGATATCTCTTCCACCGCCTCCATGAATATGAACGTCGATGAAGCCAGGAACTAAAGTCTGTCGCTCAGCGTGCAAGATGGGAAACTCTCTCTCTTCGAACCGCACTCGATCTGGAGGACCGGCTTCCAGAATTCTTTTGTCTTCCACCAACACAACGCCCTGCGGAATGATTGTTTCCGGAGTCACGATCTTTTTGGCAAGAATGGCAAATCGATTCATGACCAAGTTTCGTGGATAACAACGACACCCTTAGTACCCAAATTTTGCAGTTGGTGAAGATGTGGGTGGCGCCAAAGCTGTGCTCCGCGAGCAACGACCCCCTCACCCGCCCTTTGGGCACCCTCTCCCCTTGGGAGAGGGCGATTATCAAAAAACAAATACGCTCCCCTCGCCCCCGTTGGGGGAGAGGGGACGGGGGTGAGGGGATCGCTCCTAGAGGGCATAATTTGGGTATTAGGCGGGATTTTCACGTCTGCCGCTCTGCCAATGCAAAGCCTCTCTAAGGTTCATATGGGCCTTTTTCAATCGCCCTAGAGCGATCTCACGAGATACTCCATGCTGTAACATCACAATCGCCAATTTAATGTTCCCTTTAGCCTTCCTCAGAGTTTGATCCGCGGTTTCGTAATCAACTCCGCAGGCAGCCATAATAATTCTCCGTCCACGCTCGCGCAATTTGGCATTCTTCATCTGCACGTGGATCATCAAGTTGCTGTAGACAAAGCCGAGTCTAATCATTGTCGAGGTGCTGATCATATTGAGAACCAGCTTTTGAGCGGTTCCGGACTTCATGCGAGTCGAACCTGTAATCACTTCAGGCCCAACAATTGGGGCAATCGAGACATCAGCAATCTCAGCCATTTTTGAATTGGGATTGCAAGTAATACTGAGGACTTTGGCACCAATAGACCTGCCGTATTTCATCGCCCCAATAGTAAACGGGGTTCTTCCACTGGCGGCAATTCCGGCCAGCACGTCTTTCCGGCTCAGCTTCTTTCTCTTCATAGCCGTGGCTCCAGCGATTTCGTCGTCTTCGATGGCTTCGATCGACTGGTAGGCGGCTTTCAGTCCTCCTGCCATAACACCTTGCACTAGTTCCGGACTCACATTGTAGGTGGGCGGGCATTCGCTGGCGTCCAGCACTCCTAAGCGGCCGCTGGTGCCAGCTCCCACGTAGATGAGGCGCCCGCCATTCCGCAGCGCTTCAGCCACCAACTCCACGGCTTTGGCTATTTGAGGAATCTCTTGGGCCACGGCCAGGGGAACTTTCTGATCTTCCTGATTGATAATCCGCAAAATCCCTTCCGTGGACAACAAGTCAATATCCATCGAAGTGGGATTACGTTCTTCAGTGAGCAAGTCGTCTAAAAGAAGATCCATTACTGTCTCAATCCTGGTGATGCCGGAAAGGTGAAACGTGATGCGTGAAACGTGAAAGCGAAACCTTAGTTCCGTCACATGTCACATCACGTTTCAATCTCAATTCACAACGTTTGGGTTACTTTTTTTAACAACCTCGGCTTATCTGGGCTCAATCCTTTAACCTCCGCCAGCATCGCAGCAAAAAGCTGTCCGGGGATGATGTAAGGAATGGGGGAAATGAAGTCCTCAATTCTCGGACCTACCTTCACGGATCGGGTTGCCCACTTGAGAACGGAAGGCTCGCTGGAAATGACGACCGTTTCAGCTTTCAGCCCTTTCAACTGCCGGGCCAATTTGCGCATATCTTTAAAGGTTTTTCCGGGGGGAGCGAAAAGAATGACCGGAAAATCCTGTTGGACCATGGCCACAGGACCATGCAAGAAATCTGCTGAGGAGAACCGCTCGGAAACAATGTAGCAAGTCTCCATCAACTTGATGGCTAATTCGTAAGCATTGGCATAATTGAGCCCACGGCCCACCACGATGCAATGATTCATAAAGCGATAACGTTCCACCATGGAAGCGACCTGGGTTTTCAGTCTGAGCGACGCCGCTGCCAGTTCAGGGATCCGCTGCAGTTTTTCCACACCTCGGCCGCCCTGCAGCGCGGCTGCCAAAAGGTAGAACATCAGTAGTTGACCGGTGTAGGTCTTGGTGGCAGCCACGCTCCTTTCCTTGCCAGCTCGAATCAGGAAGACTTCGTCCACCAATTTAGACATGGATGATCGCCCTTCATTGGTAATCCCGATGGTATAGGCGCCCTGTTTTTTTGAGTTCCGTAGCACCCAATTGATATCCGTTCCCTCACCGGATTGGGAAACTCCTACCACAAGCGTGTGATTCATGCGCAGCCTGGAGTGATAAAGGGTGTGGACGGAGGACGCTGCTAGCGAGACCGGAATCCCATTCGTGATTTCCAGCAAGTACCTGCCAAAGAGGGCGGCGTTATCCGAAGACCCTCGGGCCACCAATACGATGAGGTGAATCTCCCGGGAAGACAGAAATTTTCCAAACTTCAAAATTTTAGCGGTCTCTTCTTTTAGAGTTCGAGCCAGCACCTCTGGCTGCTGCTCAATTTCTTTGAGCATTAAAGACATGGCGCTATCTAATCCCTTCAATAGCGGTCACCACCGCGTCCGCGACTTCTCGCCGAACCTCCCGAATGGCATTGTTCTCGCGGGTAGGATAAACACGATTGGTCAGTAAGATGATGAATAATTGACGGGTTGGATCCACCCAGATCGAAGTTCCGCTGAATCCGGTATGCCCGAAGGACTTCGATGAAAGTAAACTTCCGGCAGAACTTTCTCCTGAGGGTGTGTCCCATCCAAGCGCTCGACTGCTGCCGGGCGGAAGGCTCTGTCGAGCAACAAATTTTTCCAGAGTACTGCGCTTTACAATCCGATGATGATCATAAACTCCACCGTTGATAAGCATTTGACAAAAAATAGACAGGTCGCCTGAATTGCTAAATAGCCCGGCATGGGCGGAAACACCTCCCATGGCAAAGGCATTCTCATCGTGAACCTCGCCCTGGACCAGACGACTTCGCCACGGATCATTCTCTGTGGGGGCAATTTTTGATTTCAGGCTTGGACCCGGCTTAAAGAGAGTGTGAGCCATTCCCAAGGGTGCAAAAATACGGTCGCGTGCTAATTCATTCAAAGGCCTGGCAGTAATTTTCTCCAGAATACTTCCCAAAAGAATAATGCCCAGATCGCTGTAAACAGCCTGGGTCCCCGGCTCGTATTCCAGCGGGGTTTGAAGAATTTTCTTTACGAATTCATTTTTGCCACGGGTATCTTTGTAAAAAGGCAAATGTGCAGGCAAGCCCGAAGAATGGGTCAACAGGTGTTTGATGGTAATTTTCTCTCTTCCGCCGCTTGTAAACGACGGATAAAAGCGGCTGATGGGGAACTCCAATTTGAGCTGCCCTGTTTCGAAAAGCTGCATTGTCAGGGTGGTAGCGCTGACCACTTTGGTTAAGGAAGCCAAATCGTAAATGGTCTCCGGGGCCACCGGAGTACCTCTCGGGGAGTAATCAAATCTACCGAAGGCTTTCTGGTAAAGCAAATGACCTCGATACCCGATGGCAACCGAGGCACCTGGGAAGGCTCGCTGGCGGATATGCTTTTCTAACAGGCTGTCTAAAGTGCCTAAGCGGTCCTTGACCGGCTGAAGTTCTCCGGGTAGATCGGCTTCGAGCCTCATGCTGAGCTGCGGACGCTCTATTCCACTATAAATGGGTGCAGTTCCCGGCAGGGTTACTGGAAGTCTGCCGACGATCGGAATTTCGCCAAAGATTGCTTTGGCTGCGGCGGTCTGGGACACATCCGCATTGCTGAAAGTGCAGAGATAAGCCCGTGCTTGGGGGAATTGCTCTATGATATAAGGATTGCCGAAGGCAATAACCAATACTGGCTTTTCAAGTGCGATGAGCTGATTTACGCAGTGAGCCAGTTTTTCCGGCAGGCCGACCGTGCCTGTTCCCGTGACAAGACGCGCAAAGGCTGCACAGATGACCAGGTCAGCAGTCTCGGCTCTTTTCAAAACTTCAGCAAGCTGGTCATCGGTGGAACCCGTAGAGACTCTATGAATCGTTAGTTCCTCCAGACGCCGCCGCAATTCCTCTTCAAATAGGGCAGTATCTTCCTGCTGATCGCGGCCCAGAACCAGGACTGCCAGGGCAGAGCGGATGCGGCGAACATCGACAGGCAGAAAATTTCTTGAGTCGCGAACCAAAGTTATCGAGGCATCGGCCATTTGTTGAGCTTGCCGCTGCAGGTGCGGATTATCAACTACCTGGCTGACAGCTTCCAAATCGACTCGCCTGTTTTTGGGCAAACCCAGCCAGGCCTTGGCCCGCAAGATTTTCTCGACTGACTGATTCAGCCGCTCCTCGGGAATGTCGCCCCGACGAGCCGCGTCCAGCAAAGCCTGATAGACTACATCCGGATTGGGTGGATCTAAGAGGACATCGACACCCGCTTTCACAGCCCGCACCACCGCATCTCCGATCCAGAATCCATTAGTCAGTCCAGCCATTTTCAACGAGTCCGTCACAACGAGATTCGAAAACCCTAATTCCTGTTGTAGGGCCCCGTGAAGAACCTTGCTGGACAGAGTCGCGGGAATATCCGGGTCACTCTCCAAGGTGGGAACGGCCAAATGGGCGGTCATGATTGCCCAAACACCGTTCTCAATGGCCTTCTTGAAGGGAACAAATTCCATTTTTTCCAAACGCTGCCGGTCTGCCGTAACAAGGGGGAGCTCCAGATGAGAGTCAACTCCGGTATCTCCATGCCCTGGAAAATGCTTGCCTGTGGCCAAGACGCCAGCCTGCTGAGCTCCACGAACAAAGGCGACACCCAGGCGAGCCACCAATTCCGCGTCTTCACCAAAGGAACGAATATTGATGACTGGATTGGACGGGTTGTTGTTCACATCGAGCACGGGAGCAAAAATCCAATTAACTCCCATGGCCCGGGCTTCCTGGGCTGTAATCCGGCCTTGGACCTCAGCCCAATGCTCTGACCCAGTAGCACCGATGGCCATGTTCCAGGGGAAAGATACCGTGTTGCGAATGCGAAAGTTGGCCCCCCTTTCGAAATCGGAGGCGATGAGGAGAGGAAGCTTTGACAGGGACTGCATTTTATCAATCAAAATGGCTGACTCGTAAACGTCTCCTGCAAAAAGGATGAAACCTCCGACGTGATTTTTCCGAATCTGGCGTTCTATTTCCTTGAATTCAGCGCTTTGGGAGTTGAGATAGGTGCCGCGAAAAGCCGGCATGATGAGCTGGCCAATCTTCTCTTGGAGTGAAAGTTGCTTCAAAGTTTTTGTCGCCCAGGTAAACTGAACAGCTGCGCGCTTAACTGGCTTGGATTTCGTTTGAGGAAGCATGCAAGGGGCAAAGGCCATTAATCGCAAGCATAGGAACGCTAGAAGAAAAGGCCACTTTCGAGACCGGTCGAGCTTCAATTGCAGAACCGATTTCCCATCATTCCACCATTGCGTGGTACCCACGAGGGACATCGGCAAGAACTATAACACAGAAGCAAAGCCTCTGAAGATTTTCGGGCTGACGAGTCTTCAATTATGTTGTTTTGGGTCTCAGATGGCCTTCCAAATCTCTTTTCCTTGGCCCCGCGCTGGAGCGCGGGGCTCTGAAGTTTGGACATTACCCCGTTATGTTGATCGAGACGAGGATTTTGTTCCCGTTTTGGGGACGGACTGAGAGCCCGAAGCGCCAGCGAGGGACAGCCGCGCGATGACCCTCGCTGGCACTTCGGGCTCCCCTGTCAGGGTGGGGGCAGGGGATCAAGGGCGGAGCCCTTGGTTAGTTAGCCTGGGCAAGATGCCCAGGCTGGGTGGCACGGGCGTCCCGCCCGTGTTGGTCTGGCTTGGCCCCGCGCTGGAGCGCGTGGCTAGTGAAAACGAGTCCGTCAAGTGTTAAACTTACCTCCGTGGACACAAATCAAGAAACAATTCAGCTACTCCCATTCTTTAAGAGGCTTGAGCCTGAAATGATCCAGTGGTTGACAGCCCTGATCAATCTGGATACACCATCAGACCAGAAAGCCGCCCTGGATGCGCTAGCTGAGCGTCTCGGCAAGCAGTTTCAAGAATGCGGTGCAGAAACTGAGTTGGTCGAGAACCGGAAAGCTGGAAACCACTTAATCGCCCGCTTCTTTCCAGGCTCTCAGGAGAAGAAACAGATTTTAGTCTTGGGTCACATGGACACGGTCTGGGAAGTGGGTGAGTCACAGCGTCGTCCAGCTCGAGTGGAAGGCGGCAAGATCTACGGCCCGGGAGCTTTTGATATGAGAGGCGGGCTCACCTTAATGTTGGCCCTGGCATCCTACCTCTCTCATCTCTCTGAGCGACGAGCCCCCTTTTTGCGCCCCATCACCATATTGGTTGACTCGGATGAAGAAGTTGGAAGCCAGACCTCGCGTGTTCTAATTGAGAACGAGGCTCGCCAGAGTGAAGCGGTTTTAGTTCTTGAGCCTTGCTTACCAGGCGGAGCGCTAAAGACATTACGCAAAGGGGTAGGGAACTTCGTCATCTCAGCCAAAGGGGTGGCTGCTCACTCCGGAGTGGACTATCACAAAGGTGTCAGCGCGATCCAGGAAATTGCTCATCAGATCGTCGACCTCTATAGACTGAACGATTTTCAAAAAGGCACCACCATCAACGTCGGGACGGTTGGAGGCGGATCACGCTCCAATGTGATCGCTGATCACGCCAGAATCGAGGTGGACCTGAGAATCGCGTCCGTCGCCGAAGGCCAAAGACTGGCAAATCATATTCACCAACTCAAGCCGCAGCTCGAGGGCGCACGCCTGGAAATAACCGGGGGGATCACCGTTGGAGCGAACGGACCAGATCGTGCAAATTTTCAAGCGGGCCCGGAGTTTGGCAGCAGAAATCGGGATTGATCTACAGGAAGGATCGACCGGCGGAGCCAGTGATGGCTGTTTTACGGCAGCGCTGGGAGTTCCCACCTTGGATGGCCTGGGCCCGGATGGAGCTGGCCCCCACGCTTTGCATGAGCATGTCCTGATTGCAAGCCTGGCCTCCCGTGCCGCCCTGCTTACTCAGTTGGTTCTGAGGCTTTAAAATCCTTGAAACGTAATGCGTAAAACGTGATACGTAAGATGTAGGGAGAAGGACGAGTGAACTACGAAGAATGGAAAAGATCAGTTCCCCACACGATTACTGACGATACATTGTGGAAGATGGAAGCGTATCGGCTCGCTTTGTTCCTGGCGGATCTGGGGTGGTATGATGTTACAAAGCTAATTTCTGATAAACGCACACTCGATTTATCTGATCAGCTTTATCGGGCGATTGGTTCCATAAGTGCCAACTTGGCCGAAGGCTATTCCCGCAACACAGGTAAAGACCGCGCGCGGTTTTACGAATACGCTCTTGGTTCTGGCCGAGAGAGTCGCGACTGGTATTACAAAGGGCGACATGTTCTTCGCGAAGAGGTCACCAGCCATCGTCTGAGTCTGCTTACACAAGTCATACGCTTGCTGCTTACCATGGTTCCACAGCAGCGCGGACATGCAGTGCGTGAAGATGGTACCTTTTACAGACCTGACTTGCGCAGGGCCACGGTTGACGAGAAGGAATTGGAAACTCTGCTTCAAAGTGTCCCCTTCGGCTAATCAGCACCTTACATGTTCACGTTTCACGCATCACGTTTCACCTTTAGTGGTAAAGCCACCTAAGTTAACCCTCACATGGCTATGAAACTCGATCAAATTGAACTTCGGGAAATCCAGATGCCGCTGATTTCATTTTTTGAAACCAGCTTTGGCCGAACCACACTGCGGCGCATCATTCTGGTGCGGGTCTTCAGTGATGGGATTATAGGATACGGCGAGGCCACCTCTCCGGAAGCTCCGTTTTACAACCATGAGTCCACTGGCACTGCTTGGCATATTCTTAAAGATTTCATACTCTCTCGCGTCCTTCATGCCAAGCTGGATAAGCCTGAAGAAGTCGCTCCTCTTCTGAGACCGATCCGCGGTCACAATATGGCGAAGGCAGCTGTGGAGACAGCGCTCTGGGATCTGTACGCACGGCAAAGGCAGCAACCGCTGTATCAGCTACTGGGCGGAAAACGAAAGTTTATTAACTGTGGCGTGTCCATTGGGATTCAAGACCGCGTGACAGAACTGCTGCAGAAAATTGAAAAGGAACTGAAGGCGGGCTATCAGCGCATTAAAATTAAAATCAAACCTGGTTGGGACCTGGAAATCGTCAAGCAAATTCGAAAGCAGTTCCCCGAAATTGTGTTGATGTGCGACGCCAATTCTGCCTATACTCTTGACCATTTGGATCTGTTTCGGAGATTAGACGAATTCAATCTGCTGATGATTGAGCAGCCTCTGGCCTGGAACGACATTCTCGATCATATCAAGCTCCAGCAAGCCATAAACACACCGCTTTGCCTGGATGAATCCATTCTCGACGCCGACGATGCCCGCAAAGCCATAGAGGCCGGAGCTTGCAAGATTATCAATATAAAGCTAGGCCGAGTGGGAGGGCACACAGAAGCCAGAAGAGTTCACGATGTCTGCCAGTCTCACCGAATCCCTGTCTGGTGTGGAGGCATGTTGGAATCGGGGATTGGACGGGCACAAAACATTGCTCTTTCCAGCCTGGAAAATTTCCTTTTGCCAGGCGATGTGTCTGCCAGCAAGCGCTATTTCAAGCGCGATCTTATCGCGCCTGAGGTTGAGGTCGACTCGCAAGGAAGAATCCACTTGCTGCATGAAGCGGGCATTGGCTTCCAACCCAACTGGCAGCGCATCGAGGAGGTCACGGTTCGGACGGAAGTACTGAGGGCCAATTAACCAATTGCGGATTGCGGATTTCGGGTTGCAGATTGCGGATTAATACCCACCGACCGTGATCGGTCAACAGATTATGATGGTTCATAACCTCTGGGGCCAGGAAGTAAATTCTCGGAATCGCTAGCCCTCAACCCCGGCGGTTCGCTACTGGGCAAGCACGGGGCCTTCGCCTTCAATCCGCAACCCGAAATCCGCAATCCGCAATTGAAAATTCCCCAATCCACCATCGAAAATGGATACCATCCTTATTACCGGTGTCAGCGGCTTTTTGGGCTGGAACTTGGCGCAACGGCTGAAATCCGACTACCGTGTTTATGGAACTTATTTCGATCATCCTGTCGATCTAGACCCTGTCGAAACCCTGGCATTCGATTTTAGCAATTTAGATAAAATCAAAAAGTTTTGCGTTGCCATCCACCCCAAGGCGATTATTCATACTGCCGCTCTTTCCGATGCTGACTATTGCGAGATCCATCATAAAGAGGCATTGACGCTGAATACCTTGGCCACACGCGAACTGGGAAGAGTAGCTTCTCATTTGGGAATACAAATGATTTATGTCTCTACCGATCTGGTCTTCGGCGGCGAGACTGGAATGTATAGCGAAGCCGATTCCCCTGCCCCGCTAAGCTACTACGCCAAAACCAAGCGTCTGGGTGAATTGGAAATCAGCAATTATTGCAACTACTACGTCACGCTGCGCCTCTCTTTGCTTTATGGACGAGGTAACGGTCAAAATCAGAGTTTCTTTGAAAGGATGGAAAAACAAGCCTTTCGAAATTCACAATTGAACCTGTTTGTCGATCAGTTTCGCACTCCGCTGTTTGTAGAAGACGCCGTCCTGGCGGTGGAACGATTGATTGGAGATAAGAGCCTCAAGGGTCTTTTCCACCTGGGCGGCCCCGATCGCCTCAGTCGCTTTCAATTTGGCCAAGTGTTCTGCCGGGTTTTCAATTTTCCTCAAACGCTTTTGGCCCCATCACGGTTAGACGAGTCCAAACTGTTAGCCCCCCGCCCCAAAGATTGTTCCTTAAGAAGTGACAAGGCGGTAAAAGTATTAAAGATGCAACTGACCTCGGTTGAAAAAGGATTGGAACTGCTGAGATCTAATCAGGAAAGAATCCGCCGTTGAAGGGGAAGAAGCCCAGGGAGATTCGGCAGAAAGCCGAGCGAGAGCAGGAGGAAGAGTGCGAGCACGAATGGAAATGAACCCCAATTCCGAAGTTGAATCGAGCTACGCGCTCGCATTTAGCTCCAAACCCTCACCCCCGGCCCCTCTCCCAAAGGGCGAGGGGAGAGTCCATCTAATTTTTGGTTCCCTCTCCTCATGGGACCTCATGGGAGAGGGTGCCCAAAGGGCGGGTGAGGGTGGCTCATTCGCAGTGCAGGACATATTCCCATCCCTGCAACTTCGGAATTTGGGATGAAATACGTTACCGTATTTCTGAAAGGTCGTAGGTAGTAAAGCTAGAACCTTTGCATCGAATTAACGACGGTCGCCTCTGCGTTCATCCGCGGCAATCCGTGTCCCGAGCTTTTCTCAGCGTCTGTGCGGTTTCGCCTACGGATTGTTTCACCGCAGAGGGCGCGGGATCCCCGTGTTTTCGAGTCAGGTTCTTTCTCTGACATACTTCACACACTGCTCCACGTCAGCCTGTAAATTTCTTTCGTCCTCATATTCGATGGCGACCAGGCCCGCATAGCCTTCCTTTATTATTGTCTTTAAAACTTCATCCGGCTTACCTTTGCCGTTGCCAAAAACCACATTTTGGTCGTTCCCTGGCGTTTGGATATCTTTCAGGTGCATCACTCGAATCCGATCCTTGAGTTTCAGAAAAGCCTCCACCGGATCATACCCGCACGACACCATATGGCCAGTGTCCAGGGTGGCACCAACATGCTTGGAAGTGAGTGAGAGCGCCTTGAGAACATCCTCCGGGCTCTGGTATTCAAATTTGCGCTCTCGAAAAAAATGGTTATGAATCCCAAAATAGAGATTGTTTCTTTGGAACTCGTCGTCCACCGCCTTAAGTCCATCCCCACTGGCATCGCCTGAGACGTGCTGAACTCCCAGGATCCTGGCCATCTCCACAACCCTTCGAGCCTCTTCGGAATTCCTGATGGTTGAGCCATACCAGGAACTCACCTGAATGCCACCCGCCTTAAAAAGTTTTGCCAGCGGACCGAAGTCTTCCTTCTTGGCCTGAGGCAGCATGAATTGGGGATGCGAGAGTTCAATATAGGCTATCTTCAACTGCTTTAGCCTTTTGATCATTTCTTCCGGACTGAGAGACCGAAAGGTGTAAGAGCCAATGCCCAGGTTAAATTTGGTGTTAGGTGGAGCGGCCAGGAGCGAGGAGAGCGGTGATTTCTTCTCTACAGCACAAATGCTTGCTCCCGCCACTGCCAGCAGATTCCTGGCAAAATTCCGCCGCGTTAACCATCGCGCGTTGCCGCTTTGAGATTGTCGATTGGCCATCAGAAGACCTCCTTTTAGAAATCCCCCTGATGTCATGGATATTGGGCCGTGAAAAAGCCTTCTTTAGGCTTCACCCCCTTTAACCAAGGGCGATTCTTGAATTAGCGCTTCGTCCCTTCAAGGGGGAAAATTGTCAGCGGAGCTGGCGCCTCCCTGGATGCGCCGCTAAACTCGGATCCTGCCGGTGGGCAAGAGTTAATTCTCAGTTGGCACAGGCTATAGGCTGCGACGATGACCCAGGGTTGTCAAGCGATTTTCATCCGGACTCCCGTGTCCAGTTGCCACCCCGTTTACAGGAGGTTTTCCGAGCCAGCAGATTGACCCTCGCTCACGGGTGACGTTTTCTTACCTGCACCTCTAGCTTTCGATTATAATTTCAGACATGTTCCTGGGAGCGCATGTTTCAACTTCGGGCGGAGTGGATAAAGCGCCGGCTAATGGCATTAATATTAGTTGTGAGGCCATTCAGATTTTTACCAGAAACCAGCGCCAATGGATGGCGAAGCCACTTTCAAGAGATGAGATTGAAAGATACCAGAATGAGTTTGCGAAATCCCAAATCAAAATTGCGGTTTCGCACGATTCCTATCTCATCAATTTGGGGAGTCCGGACAAGGATAAGCTAATCCAATCGCGGGAAGCTTTCTGGGGTGAGATCGAACGCTGCGACCAATTGGGGATTCCATATCTTATCTTTCACCCCGGTTCACATCTGGGGTCAGGTGAGAAAGCCGGACTCAAGACGATTGCCGCAAGCCTTAATGATGCTTTAAGCAAGAAGAGAGGATACAAAACCCGGCTCCTGCTTGAAACAACCGCTGGACAAGGAACCAATCTGGGATATACCTTTGAACAATTGGCGGAGATCCTCGATTACATTAAAGAAAAGGATCGCGTGGGAATTTGCGTGGATAGTTGCCACCTCTTTGCAGCCGGTTATGATATCAGAACCCGCAAGCAATACCAGGCTATCATGAAGCAGCTGGATGAAGTGATTGGCCTCAGAAAAGTGAAAGCCTTCCACTTGA
Organism: Acidobacteriota bacterium; assembly: GCA_003224715.1. Lineage (GTDB taxonomy): Bacteria > Acidobacteriota > Terriglobia > Versatilivoradales > Versatilivoraceae > QHZQ01. Next base: position 13,803 of record QHZP01000025.1, read on the forward strand.
ACGATTCGAAGACCGAGCTGGGCAGCAGGGTAGACCGTCACGAACATATCGGGCAAGGACAGCTCGGGTTGGAAGCCTTTCGATTGATTGTCAACGATGAACGGTTTCTGGGCCTTCCCATGGTGCTGGAGACGCCGGGCGATGAAGAGGATTACCGGCGAAATCTGCAAATTTTGAAAAAGTTAAGGAGGGCCGCCCAGGTGAAGGCAAAGAAGGCAAAAAGCCATTAGTGGCAGGAGCAAAGCCATACCGCAGCCTTGCCGAGCGGGACTTGTAGAGGAGGTCAGGCGTCTGGACACGGATTAACACAGATACCACGGATTCTTATTTGAGCTTGTTGGTCTGACCACAATCTAGGCACGCGCTCTAATGGTTTAGGGGTGGACCTAACATCTTGAATATGGACTCGGGGCAAACCTAAGTCCGTGTTGTCCGTGTTCATCGGTGTTCGAAGCAAAAAGCCTACGGCAACTACGATGAATCTTTTCCGAAGGTCCTTGTTAGTTCTCCTGTGCCTGCTGGTGCTTGGCTGCCAGAAGCAGACGAACCGTCCAGAAGGGCGAGACCTGGGTGACCATAGCTACATCCAGATCTTAGAGCGGATCGAAAGGGCCGGAAATCGTTATCGTGAGGCGATGGATCTCCAGAAATATACCTCTTCTGCTCTGGAGAGAAGCCTGGCCGATAGTCATTTTCAACTCACGCGCAGTATTCTGGAAAGCGAATTTCAACTGGCAGAGATTGAATCCAAAGACGTCCCTCAACCCGATAGCAACTCGGTCATGGCACCAGCGACTCAAGCGGACCAGACCCTATACGAAAAAGCTGCCGCTGATGTCTGGAAAATTTATCATGATGTCGAAGAAGCCTCTAAGCGATTAGAGACGGCGCGACAAAATCTCAAGAAAGCCACCACTGCCGAGTCTTTTCGCCGGGCTCAGCAGGTAGTGGACCAGGCACAAAAGGAGTTGGACCTTGCCAACAAAAAGCTTGACCTGGCGGGTTCAACCCTCGAGATTGAAGATTACGAAAGAAAGAAGATGGCGCCTCAACTGGTTGAATCACACTCGCTGGCCGAACACCTACAAGCCTTGCGCGAGGAGTTATTCCCACCCTCTCCGAAAGCTAACCCCAACCCGGCAATTCAACCCAAGGTCGCCGAAGAGGCCAAATCGTCGGCTTCTTCAGGGGGAGGAATCGGTGCCAGTTTTCGCGAATATTTCATCCAGCGGAATGAGCTTGGGACCCTCAGCCAGGCCTACGACGACTGCCAGAAGTTGTTCGGAGAAATCAAAGCCAGCCTGGCTCAACGAAGCCAGCACCTGGAACGTCTCCAAGTCCAACATATAGATCTCAATAAGAAGGTGGCGGAAGCTTACAATCAAGCCTATGAGCTGTTAAAAACCCAGGGAACAAAGGCGTCGACGGCCAAACTCATGGAAGAGGCGGACCGGCAAATGGCTGCGTCGGCACGTTTCGATCAGCAGAAAGAACTCACCAGCCGCGCCATCGGGTTGGTTCGCAAGCAGGTCGCTTTCCTACAGGAGGATTCCGAAAAGTTGGCCAACTGGGTTGAAATTGCCAGGGGAGAGCGCAACCAATCGTTAAGCAAGGTCAGCACCCGTTTAGGGGTTGTTGTGGCGCTGATCCTTTTGATTTTGCTGCTCGCCTATTACCTGAAGAAACTGCCCTATAAATTCATCAAGGAAGGTAAGAATCTCTATTATTTTCGCAAGCTAATAGGGTTCTCGGCCGGATTGATGATCGGGCTGATCATCCTTTTGAATTTCGTGGGAGATTTCGGCAGTATCTCGGCGGTGGTGGGCCTGGCTGGCGCAGGGCTGGCGATAGCTTTACAAGATCCGATTGTCAGTCTGGTGGGCTGGTTCCTAATTATAGGCAAGTCTGGGATCACCGTGGGTGATCGGGTTGAGATCAATAATGTCAAGGGAGACGTCATTGATGTCGGCTTGTTGCGCACGGCCGTGCTCGAGGTTGGCAACTGGGTTAGCGCCGAGCAGGCGACCGGGCGGGTGGTTTTCTTCCCCAATAGCTTCATCTTCAAGAACCATTTCTTCAATTACTCTACCGGAAACTCGTTTATCTGGGACGAAATTCATATCACCGTCACTTATGAAAGCAATTGGAAAAAAGCTCGCGAAATCATCGAAAAGGTGGCCCAGCGGGTTTCCAGCGAATTTGTCGAAAAGGCCAGAGCTGGCCAGGAGCGTGTGTCCCGGCGGTTTCATATTAATCTCGGAACTTTGACTCCTTACGTCTATGTCTCCATTGCCGGCAACGGCGTCGATCTCGTTTTGCGTTATCTGACCGAGATTCGCCGGCGCCGCCTCTGCCACGATCAAATCTGTCGGGAGATTCTGGAGGTCTTCGATTGTGAACCCAGCCTCGATCTTGCCTACCCAACGACGAGAAGTGTGACGACTGCCAAGGCGCCAGCGACAGTTCCGGAATCCAGCAAAGCACGGAAGGTTGCGGAAGACGTGATGCGTGATTCGTGATACGTAAAACGTGATGAGTGAATGAAGCGGTAACTCATTCATTTCGCACGCCTCACGTTTCACGGATCACAAATCACGTCATTCCGTCGTGTCGCCACAACACGAAGATCCCCTGACCTCTTGATGAATCACACCACGGAAATTTACCTGGTCCGGCATGGACAATCCACCCATAATCAGAAACAGATTATCGCCGGGCAACTTGATTCCGAGCTCACCGAGCAAGGATTCGAAGATGCGCGTTGGGTTGCCAGGGCCATTGGGAGAAAGGACTTTGATGTGATTTATTCCAGTGACCTCGGTCGAGCCCGCCAGACCGCCGAATCCATCATGGAGACGTTGAATTTGACCTGCCCTGTATTCTTCACCGACCTTCTGCGTGAGTTAGACTACGGCGTCTACACCAATCAGCCGGTCGCCGAAACC
>QHZP01000025.1:16769-17396 GCA_003224715.1 Acidobacteriota bacterium
AAGCTTTCAGGATCTGGAGAAACGTGTCCTCCAGTTTGTTAAGCAACTTCGGACTGAAGCTCCGGGAAAGCGGATCTTGCTGATCGCCCATGCCGGTTCCCTTCGGATGATATTGATCTTGTTGGATCCGCGACATCGTCAGGAATACTTGAAGCAGACTTTCGGCAACCGTTACTTGGGAAGAGTAATCTTGAATGAAGACGGGAGTCTGATTTCGTATTCAGCGATTCATGAGCATGCAGCGGATGTGGTCTGAAAGACGGTGTCCGTCGTGCCTGGTTCGTGGTCCGTTGTCAGTCGTCCGTGGTCCGTTGTGCGAGGTCGCTGGTGAGATTTATCGCTGCATTCCAAATGAATGCCATAGGAGATGAGCGCTTGCAGAAGAGGCTGGCAGAATTCTACGATCGCACCACCAAAAGCGACTACCGTGGACGACGAACCACGGACCACGGACGACTGACAACGGACCACGGACTACTTAAGGGTCGGCAGACAGCACTCGTTCAATCGCTTGCTTCACTTGCGAGGTCGTGATACTTAAAATGCATTTGGGCTCTTCGTAACCTAGGCAGCGATATCCAGGACAGGGATTGCATTCGAAAGGATTCTGGACCACCTGATGTTGCG
>QHZP01000025.1:17430-28981 GCA_003224715.1 Acidobacteriota bacterium
GCTAGATGCGTCGGGCCGCTGTCGTTTCCAATGAACAACTTGGCCCATTTAATGACCCAGATGAGTTCCGAAATCGAAAGCTCGTCGAGAATGGCAGGCGGGTCTTGGCAACTATCTGCTACGCGCTTGAGCTTTTCCAGTTCACCCGGACCACCTGTGAGCACCGTTCGGTATCCGAATTGAGCCCCTATATAATCCGCTGTCTCGGCGAAACCTCGCGGGGTCCATTCCTTGGTATAAAACCTTGAAGTGGGTTGAATGACGCAATAGGAGGCGGCGCGGTCGATTCCTTGTTGCCTCAACTTGGCTTCGACCCGGGATTCGACGGTCGGGTCTGGAAAAACTCGCAGTGATGAAATTTCAGATTCAGGCAGCCCCAGCGAATGCAGCCACTGCATTTGATACTCAACGGTGTGCTGCTTGATTTGGAGGGAACCCTTCGAGTCTAATTCAAGTCGAACATTGTAGCAGAAAGGATAACGAAAATTTCTCAGGCCTATCCGGTACGTCGCTCGGCTTAGCCAGGTAAACAATCCACTCGTGGAGCCCCCGTGCAGATTGATGCAGCAGTCAAAGCCTTCCAATCGAATTCTTCTCAAGGTGGCCATTCGAGCGGCCAGGAGAGAAAAGGCTCTTCCGCCAGAGGAGTCTTTCATGCGGCGCTGCAGCACCGCGGCCGATGAAAATGGACGAATCCCCCTTTGAAGGAGGTGCAGGGGGATGTCCGGCGAACATGGTACTGGAACGCCGAAGGACACCCCCCTACCCCCCCCTTGATAGGAGGGATTTTCAGAGGGTACAGAGAAAAGGTGGTTCAGGTCCGGATTGCGCAGCAGCACTTCCTGGTAAGGTTCCTCAACCAGAACGGACAATTGCAAATCGGGCCGCCATGCTCTTAGGGCTGCATACATTGGAGTGGAAAGGAGAATGTCTCCCAGCGAGCGAAGACGAATAAAAAGGATACTCGCACCAGGACGGAGTCCTGGGAGGACCTGAGCTGGATTCATAGGCTAAACAGTAACACAATTAGCTAACTGGAAGGAAATCGACGGGCTCCTACTAATCTCGGTGGTAGCCACGGTCAGTGCTTTTAACTGGCGCTGGGCTTTTCCTCACAAACTGCCCACGACCACTGAAAATGTGCCGTGATCGTGACTACCAAAGTTGGGGATATCAAGGGCCTTTGTCTAGTTAATCAGTCCCCTGTGTTTGGAATCAATCATGAACCGAATTGTGACCTTTTTACTATTGCTGGTCTGGCTTCCCGCTGCCTTGGCGCAGCAACACACCCAGAACAAACCAGTTGTTGTGGCTCTGAAGGCTGGACATTTGGTCGATGTCGTCAACGCAAGGGTCTTGGAGAAACAAGTCCTTCTCATTGAGGGGGAAAAAATCAAAGCCATTGGAGCCGAGGGAAGCGTTACTATCCCTGCCGAGGCCAAGGTGGTCGACTTGCGCACAGCCACTGTGCTGCCCGGCTTGATCGATTGCCATACCCATATTACTTCTCAAACGGAAAATTATCTCAGCGACAAGTTCCGCAAATCCCCCATCGACCTTGCTGTCGAGGCTCATCTCTATGCTCAAAAAACATTAGAGGCCGGCTTTACAGCCTGTCGCGACGTGGGTTCGATGGAATTTATCGATGTGGCTCTGAAGAAGGCCATTAACGACGGCAAGATCGCCGGTCCCCGGCTCTCGGTGGCTGGACACACCCTTAGCGCCACTGGCGGCCACGCAGATCTCTCTGGGTTTTCTCCCTATCTTCACATTGACAATTTCAAAGGCGTCGTAGACGGGGCGGACGAAATCAGGAAAAAAATTCGTTGGAATATCAAATATGGCGCCGACTTGATTAAATTCACCGCGACCGCCGGGGTCCTGAGTGAAGAGGAGTCGTTCGGCGCACCCCAATTTTCCGCCGAAGAGATGAAAGCGATTGTGGACGAGGCAGCTATGTGGGGCAAAAAAGTGGCCGCCCATGCGCACGGAGCTGAGGGCATTAAGCGGGCGATTCAGGCTGGGGTTTCGTCGATCGAGCATGGCAGCCTCCTCGATGACGAAGGGATATCCTTAATGAAGGAACACGGGACCTATTTGGTGCCTACGGTCTTTGCAGGCAATGCCGTCGAGAAGTACGGCAAACAGTGGAATCTGCCTGACAAGCTCATTGAGAAAGCACGCGCAGTCAATGCCAAGAAAAGGGAGAGTTTCCGCCAGGCGATTAAAGCGGGTGTTAAGATCGCCTATGGGACTGATGCTGGCGTTTTTCCGCACGGCCTGAACGCAGCCGATTTCAGACTCCTGGTCGAACTAGGCATGACACCCATGCAGGCCATCCAATCGGCAACTTTGGTCGCAAGCGAATTGCTAGGTCAATCTGACCGGTTGGGCAGTCTCCAACCGGGAAAGTACGCTGATCTCATCGCCATTCAAGCCGATCCCTTAAAGGACATCGGCACGCTCGAGAGTATTGTCTTCGTCATGAAGGGTGGCGTGATATACAAAAACAAGCTCCAATGAAAATCCTGTCTTATCAACTGAGCATGTCACATCTTTTTGACAGCGGGTGTTGGAACCCTGCACGGGTAATGGCTCTTTGCCCTGTCAGGGCTACAGAAAATAGCCCAGGGCAAGGGAGCCTGGCGACCGCCGCCCTGGGTCCTCGGCGTCATCCCTATTTTCCCTCTCCCCCGCACCTCATTACATGCGGTTGAAACCGCGCCCTGACGCGGGGGAGAGGGCTAGGGAGTGGGGGCCATCCAGAATCTTGCCACAGCCGCTCCCTGTGTCCAGCCGAAGATGTGGGATCAGCTTTCGTGGTGCCGCCCGAGACATGAGAGGCTCCTATGAAAACCATGATGAAGCGGTTGTGTGTTCTTCTGATCTTATGCTGCCCTTATGTACGGGCTGAATCGGCGGAAACTCCTCCGGCCGTCATCAAAGCGGGACATCTGGTAGACGTGACGACCGGAACGGTGCTCCACCATCAGATGATATTGATCCAGGGGAGGACGATCCAGGAAGTCAACCCGCTGCTTAATGTACCTGCCGGCGCCGTTGTCATTGATCTTATGAACTCCTGGGTCTTGCCAGGACTCATTGATTGCCATACCCACATCACCTCGCAACCGGAAAACTACTATGACGACCTGTTCCGCAAATCTTCGATTGATAAAGCCATCACTGCCCACCTCCTGGCTCGCCGCACGCTTGAGGCGGGCTTTACATCCTGCCGGGATGTCGGGGCGCCTGATTTTGTGGATGTGGCTCTAAAGAAAGCCATCGAGAGTGGCAAAATCGCAGGGCCACGCCTCGCCGTCGCCACCCTTGCCATTGGCGCAACGGGCGGGCACAACGATTTGAATGGGTTTTCTCCCTATCTGCGGTTAGAGGGCTTTTCAGGTATTGCCAACGGCGTTGATGAGATTCGAAAGGCGGTTCGCTTTCAAATTAAGAATGGAGCGGATCTCATTAAGATGATCGCGACCGCCGGCGTTATGACCGAAGAAGAGTCCGTGGGGGCTCCTCAATACTCTTTAGAAGAGATGAAAGCTATGGTAAACGAAGCGGCTCTGTGGGGGAGGAGAGTCGCGGCCCACGCCCACGGGACCGAGGGCATCAAACGGGCGGTGACGGCTGGAGTGGCTTCCATTGAGCATGGCAGCCTTCTTGATGATGAAGTGATTCGACTCATGAAGCAGCAAGGGACCTACCTGGTGGCCGACATCTATAACGACGATTATATCCTGGCGGAATATGCCCGGTTGGGCTACCCCGAAATGATTCTTGAGAAGGAAAGGAAAATAGGGAGGACGCAGAGAGAGGGCTTTCAACGGGCCGTGAGGGCCGGCGTCAATATCGCCTACGGAACGGACGCTGGCGTATACCCGCACGGCTGGAATGGCAAACAATTTGTCCACATGGTGCGCTGGGGGATGACGCCGATGCAGGCGATTCAATCTGCCACCAAGACTGCCGCCGAGTTGCTGGGGTGGAGTGACAAAGTTGGTTCCATCACTCCCGGGAAGTTGGCCGATATCGTGGCGGTCGGCGGTGATCCGCTAAAAGACGTGTCCGTGCTTGAAAATGTCAGTTTCGTCATGAAAGACGGCGTTGTCTACAAGAACGAAGCAAGTAAGAAGAGGTACTCACTGCAGACCCCATAGCCTGCGTGCTATAGATTGAGGATAGTTCTTCATTGTGCATGTCCACCGCTAACTAGCCAAGGGATCTGGCCCTTGATATCCCGGCACTCGTGCTCGTCGTCGTCCTCATAATTCGTCCTCGATCCAAAAAGCCGAGCACGACGACGAGAAGGAGAACAACGACGATTCCATAAACGAGAACAAAATTCCCGTTTCGATCCACATAACGGGCTCAGCGACCCTCCATCATCTATCCTCGATCCTCGTTCCCTCCCGTTTCCATGGCGCGGTAGCCTTAACAAGGCCTTTACCTTCCTTGATCAGCACAAACTGGTCTGCGGGGATGTCTCGTACCGTCTCAATCTTTCCATCCGGCCAGTGAACCTCAATCAAATCCACCCTGATGTTCTCACCTAAGCCATAATGCACTCTCAAGTCGCTCGAGGAAAGATAGCTTCCCCCGCTGCGAACTTCGTCCCACTGTGCCAGATCGCCAGCCACCACCTTGACCTTTGCCCCCAAGGCATCGCGATTCGTCCCCTCGGTCTGGGTCTTGATCGAGATCCAGTGGTTGCCATTGCTGGTGTCATTTCTCAAAATCACCGGTTTGCCGTCCAGGTTGTTGATGACGACATCGATGTCTCCGTCGTTATCAATATCGCCGAAGGCTGCCCCGCGGCTGACACGAGGGATAGACAAAGCCTCGCCGCATTTCGCTGCCACTTCGGAAAAAGTCCCGTTATGCTCGTTGTGAAAGAGCAGAAGGCGTTGGGCATAGGGCGTGCCCACCTTGGCGGCATCGACTTGCGGATAGACGTGGCCATTCACGGCCACGAGGTCGGGCCAGCCATCGTTGTCGTAGTCCAGAAAGGCTGTTCCCCAGCCGACAAAGGGAAGCGTGACGGGTGCGATCTTGGATGAAAAAGAAACATCACTGTAAATGAGACTGGACTCCTGACGGTAGAGGGTATTGTATTCGTCTGAGAAATTGGTGACGAAGAATGCGAACCTGCCCTGGTGCAAGTAGTCACCCACCGCGACACCCATCGAACCTTGTTCCTGTCCGTCCTCGCCCACTGCCACCCCAGCCGGGAAACCGATTTCGGCGAACGTGCCATTGCGCCGGTTGTGATAAAGAAAGTTGGGTCCCGCGTCATTGGCCAAGAAGAGATCCAGCCAGCCGTCCCCATCTACGTCCGTCCAGAGGCAGCCGAGCCCGTAACGTCCATCAGGATCGGCAACTCCCGCTTTCTGGGTCACATTGGTGAAGGTCCCGTCTTTGTTGTTGTGGAACAGGGAATCACCGGCTCCCGGCAGACCCCGCGGGCCGCACTGGACCGGAATGCCGTGGTAAAGGCAAAACTTTCCTTTGCCGAAGGTAGGCAGGTCTGAAAGTTTGAAATCAACGTAGTTGGCGACAAACAGGTCCAAGGCCTGGTCATGGTCGTAGTCGCCGAACGCGGCTCCCGTGGACCAGCGCAGATCATCCACACCGGCCTTGGCAGTGATGTCGCTAAAGGTTCCATCTCCGTTGTTGCGGTAGAGATGATTGGGTCCCAAACAGGTCACGTACAAATCTTCCAAACCATCTCCGTCGAAATCCGCTGAAACCACGCCCATGGCCCAGCCAGGGTAGGCGAGACCGGACCTCTCGGTGACGTCCGTAAAGGTACCGTTGCCGTTGTTGTGATAAAGTGCGCTCGGCGAGCTGCGAGGATTACTGGCAGTTTCAACGGTGAGCGCGTTGGTGAAGTAAATGTCCAGGAAACCGTCGTTGTCATAATCGAACAAGGCCACCCCCCCGCTCATCGACTCCACAATGTATTTTTTCTCAGGGGCCGAAAAATGCCGGAATCGAATGCCTGTGGAATCGGTAATGTCTGTGAATTGAACTGCGGTGCCCGCCTTTTCAGAAGCACGCTGGAAGCTCGCCAGCATCACACTCAAGGTGCACAGGGTTATCAGGAGTAATACGCGCATCAAACTTCTTCGACCGAAACTGCCGATCCGGACAGAGCGCTCCTGGTCACAGCTTCAGTAAGCTGCATGTACTTCAGCCCGTCTTCGAAGGTCGTGAGCTTCACTTTCTCTTTCCCCCGAATAGCGTTGATGAATTCTTCTTCCACCCGCCATCCGCCTGCCAGTGGGGGCAATACCGGAATTTCCTTTAATTGTTTTTCTCCCCGCTTTCCGCCAAAGAGCTTGTCGCTGGAGGCATCGTAGCGTATTGTCCCCTCCGTTCCGAAAAGCCAGACTTCACCGCCCGGTGAAAAACCGGTGACGGCGCTGAACTGAAAGCGCGCCTGGGCCCCGCCAACCATCTCAGCGAGAATATCCACGTGATCGGGGACAGTGACTGCTCGTAGCACTTCCTGGGCATCCTTTCTTTGTTTCACCGTGACCCGAGTCATGGCCATTACTTTCCTGGCAGCGCCAATCCAGCGCAGAGTGGCTTCATACCAGATTCCCATTGTCAAAATGTTCAATCCGCTAAGGTCGCGATCCTGTCGCCAGTGCAGCGAGCTACTAAGGTCGGCAAAGTCTGAGGAGTTGGCGCGCACATCCAGCATGTTCAACTCTCCCAGATAACCGTCTGCGATGAGATGTTGGACCATGCGATCCACGCGAAGGGTGAAAGGCGAGGGAACAACCTGGGTGATAAGTTGGGGATTACAGCGAGATTTCTCCAGCATGAGATGTGCTTCTCCGGCATTCATGGCCATCCGGGCTTCCGTTAATACGTGCTTGCCCGCATTCAACGCCGCCAAAGTGACAGGGCAATGCAGATAAGGCCAGGTGCCGATGACGACAGCGTCGATCTCCTGGGATAGGACCAGCTCACGCCAGTTGGCGTGCGTCTTAGGGATTCCAAATTCTTTGGCTACCCGCTCAGAGGATTCCCGGCTACGGTTACAAACCGACACAATTTCCACACCCTCCTGGGTCTTCAGACCAGGAATGTGTCGAACGCGCGTATTGTTCCCTGCGCCGACAATGCCAATACGGATGACTTGAAGCATGGTTCAGTTTCTCCTCTTGAAAAGAGCTTTGACAGCCTGGACATTTCCCAGAAATGTCACTCGAGATTGGACATTTTTTTATTCCCCAAAAGGGGATCAATAATTCAGCGGGTTGTGCGGCAACGCACCACCCTGGGAATAAGTGCCTTCCCGCTCAACCCATCCCTGCAGGGGATAGATAACTGTATTCTTCCCTTTCAGGGATGGGAATTCATTATGATCCCTCACCCAGGGTGGCGGCTGCGCCGCAACCCTGGGCTGGATTATTAATCCCCTTTGGGGAAGGAGACGCTTCGTTGCAAAATCTCGAGGATTCCAAATCAAGCATCTATTTCGAGTGCGCGAGCAGAATAAGTCCCAAGAGATCAAAGGGCTTCTTGGCGACGATATAGCATTGCTTCCAAATCCTTCTTCGTGTCTTTGTGTCCTGGTGGCTTACTTGATCCTGGGATGCCTAATCCGCCGCCACCACGGGATTGCTGATGCTCCCAATCTTTTCGATCCAAACCTCGACGACATCGCCCGGCTTCAAGTATTGAGGTGGCTTCATGCCAAAGCCGACACCTGGCGGAGTCCCTGTAAATATAAGGTCTCCCGGTTCCAGGGTAATGTAATTAGAAATGAACTCAACCAGTCGAGGAACCTTGAAGATAATCTGGTTGGTACTGGAATTCTGGCGAACCTGGCCGTTGACTTTGCACCCCAGGGCGAGCCCATGCGGATCGGGAATTTCGTCTTTGGTGACGATGACAGGACCAATGGGCGCAAACGTGTCGCTGGACTTGGCTCGCAGCCACTGGCTGTCTTTCCGCTGATACTGTCGTTCACTGACGTCATGACCGCAAGTATAGCCCGCCACATAGTCAGAGGCTTCAGACTCCGAAACTCGCTTGGCTCGTTTCCCAACGACCACTACCAATTCGACTTCGTAATCCAAATGGGTGGCTTCGGGAGGATTAAGAATGTTATCGCCCGGACCGCAAAGGGCGGTGTGGTACTTCGCGAACACCAGGGGCTCATCCGGAACCTTCGATCCCGATTCGGCGGCATGATCCGCGTAGTTCAATCCAATGCACAAAACCTTAGGTCTCTCTTCAGGACTCAAGGGGGAAATGATGCGCAGATCCCGAGCTTGTAGGATGGCGCCTTTGGGAGGCTTTTCAAGCAATTTCCTGGCTGTTCCCATTCCTTCCTCTCCCAATTCCAAAAAGGCTCGCATGCCGGCACGCAAGGACCCGTGGGCCAGGTTGAAATCCAGGACCTGATTGGAATTCAGTTCAGCACCAATTGAGCGCCGGCCGCAGTGGACAAAGGCTAGTAATCTCATAGTGGGCTCCTTTCAGGGAATAAGGCAAAGCTGTATTTAACCTTAAAAGCGTCAGCTGACTCAATCGATATTTGAAATGGAGTCCGGAGTCCAGGGTCCGGAGTACGGAGTCTGTGGAGCGATGCCTGATTCACGCATCACGTTTCACGAGCCCTGGAAATTGACCTGACGCCGGACATGTGAGATAAATCTCCAAGACTGGTTTTTGATACTGCGGAAATGAAATCTTACGACGTTGCGATTCTCGGCTTGGGCACCATGGGGAGCTTTACTGCTTTGCAACTGGCCCGCCGGCAAGTTTCTGTCGTCGGTTTGGACCAGTTCGCCCCACCGCACCATCAAGGCAGCCACAGCGGTGAGACGCGGGTCTTCCGTATAGCTTATTATGAGCATCCCGATTATGTTCCTCTCGCCCGGCGTTCGGGCTTACTTTGGGATGGCCTGAGTCAGGAATTTGAAACCACTCTTCTCACTCGGTCTGGGATGCTCAGCATGGGACAGGAAGAAAGTGAACTCATCTCTGGAATTCGAAAGAGCTCAAGACTTCACGGCCTGGATATCGAGACTCTCTCAGCCACCGAGATCCGAAGCCAGTTTTTGGCCCTTCAGCCACCTGACGATTTCGTCGGCTTGCTTGAGAAGACTGCTGGATGGATTGATGCCGGTGCCTCTATACGGCTGGGACTCAAGCGAGCCCGAGTCTTGGGAGCCGAGTTAACTCTGGACAATCCGGTTCTCGGGTGGGAAAGCGATGGCGGCCAGGTCAAGGTGAAGACACACAGGGACAATCTTATCGCTAGGAAGCTCATCATTACTGCTGGAGCTTGGGCCAATCAGATGCTGGGTGATTTGGGTCTGCCCTTTACTGTCAGGCGAAAAGTGATCGCCTGGTTTGACCCGCTCAAACCTGAGCAGTTTCAAGAGGGGAACATCCCGATATTTGCCTTCGCGCCCAACCTTTTCTACGGATTCCCTAATATTGGCGGCCGTGGCGTCAAGATAGGAGAACACCTGGGTGGCAACCTAATCCGCGATTTGAGCCTCCCTGTTATGCCCCCATCCGCTGAGGACTTGGATTCACTTGTGCAAGCGGCTTCCAAAGTCGTGCCAAGTTTGATCGGACCCTGGCAAGGCCATGATCTGCGCCTGTTGCGAGCGATGACTTGTCTCTACACCATGACCCCCGATCAGCACTTTATTATCGATCAGCATCCTCGGCACGAGAACGTCTTTTTCGCGGCCGGCTTTTCCGGACACGGATTTAAGTTTGCGCCCGTTATTGCTGAGGTTTTGGCGGATCTCGCCTTGGAGGGGGAAACAGCCCTACCCATCGATTTTCTCAGGCTTAGAGGGCGATTTCAGAAATCAAGAAACTGAAGTCAAAAACTTCACATTTCGATTTAGAATTTTGGTTTGGAGTGTTTAGAATGTCTTTTTACCGGCCAACGGTTGAAAACAGAAGTAGTCAGAAGTAGGCTCACCGTATTTGAAACGATGTACTAAGGGAGAAAACCATGATCGTTATTGACGCCCATTTAGATCTTTCCTGGAACGCGCTGAACTGGAATCGCGATTTGAACATGACGGTGTCTGAAATGCGCAGCCTGGAAGCTGGCATGAATGAGAAAGCGCGCGGCAATAACACCGTGTCTTTTTCCGAAATGCGCAAAGGCGAAGTCGCCGTTTGCCTCGCCACCTTATTGGCACGTTCTAATCCACAGGGCAAAACCATGCTCGATTTCAAAAGTCAGGAAATCGCTTGTGCCATGGCCCAGGGACAACTGGCTTACTATCGAATTTTGGAAAATCAAAGACAGCTCCGCAGGCTGGACGAGTGGCCCGCTTTGGAAGGGCATCTGCAGGAATGGAAAGCCTCCAACGGCAGCTCTTGTCCGCTGGGATTTATTCTCAGCATGGAAGGAGCCGATCCAATCCTTTCCCCGCAGCAGGTTCCGTCCTGGTGGGAGGAAGGGCTGCGCGTCATTGGGCTGGCTCACTATGGTGTGAGCGCTTACGCTCACGGAACTGGTTGCGAGGGAGGGTTGACTTCTCGAGGACCGGGGTTGTTAAAGGCTATGGAGGAGGCCGGCATGGTTCTGGACGTGACTCATCTGGCTGATGAGAGCTTCTGGCAGGCAGTGGAACTTTTCAAAGTAACTGCCGGGCGCTCGTGCCTGGAGATCGTCAGCTTACAGATGACCAGATCCGTTACCTGATCCAACGCAACGCGGTCATTGGCGCCGCCTTCGATGCCTGGATGCTCTATCCTGGCTGGATTCGAGGAGAAACTACCAGCACCGCGGTGGGCCTGGAAGCCGTTGTCGACCATATCGACCACGTTTGCCAGCTTGCCGGCAACGCTCGTCACGCGGCCATTGGAAGCGACCTCGACGGTGGCTTCGGCACCGAGCAATCCCCGCATGATTTGGACACAATCGCGGACCTGCAAAAGATCCCTGCTCTGTTGCGAAAACGCGGATACAAGGAAGCAGACATTGAAGCGATTATGCACGGGAACTGGGTTCGTTTTTTCCAGCAGGCTCTTCCAGCCAAGTAAATCAGTATGCTCCGGAAACAGCAGACCCCTACCTTCCTTGGATGTCTCCAGTTTCGGGTTGCCAGAATATCCTATCAATTCTAAGCTCATGTAAGCTGTTGAATGTGTCCTCAAGTGAGGCTAAAGAATATGAGCTTACGAAAATGTGATCTGTGTGATCAGATCAGAAAATGTGTTGAAAAGGAAATCGAAGGCCGGCTTTACGAGATTTGTCTGGATTGCTGGAGTCCTTTGGAAAGGAAATTGACGGGTAAGGGGAGACCAAAAGACAAGGGACAAATTGAAGTCTACTTGCCGCCACCGCCTGATGACAAGGAAGAAGACGAAGAACCCTTCCCCGGGAAACCGCCCAAAATCTGGTGAAGTCCCCAATAAACTAACTAACCAAGGGCTTCGCCCTTAATATCCCACCGAGGAGCACGTGCGAAAGCCCGAAGCGCAAGCGAGGGTATAACGGCCGCGGCCCCTCGCTGGCGCGTCGGGCTCCCCAGCTCACTGA
>QHZP01000025.1:28994-30914 GCA_003224715.1 Acidobacteriota bacterium
CCTAACTTAGTGCCGGATTTTTCGTACTTGTGCTCACTCTCGTGCTCTTACCCCATTAAAAGCGGAGGGCGCACGGGAGCAAGAGCGTGAGTTAGGATGAAACGCCTTAAATATGGGAGGCTGAAGAGAATTCATGAAATGTGTGCTAGTCACCGGCGGCGGCAGAGGCATCGGGCGAGCTATCGCTTCCGCTCTGCGCGATGACGGACTGCAAGTGTCGGTGGTTGACACCTGCGGACTAGTAGATCCGTTGCCTGGAATTGACTTTTACCGCGGAGACATTGGCAACGCGGTCGACGTGGCCAATTTGCTGAGAGACCTCGAAGCTCGTGGCGGGATCGATATACTAGTTAACAATGCCGGTATCCGTGGGCCAACGGCTCCGGTAACCGAATATCCTGTGGAGGAATGGGAAACGGTGCTGCGGGTCAACCTTACGGGGCCCTTTCTCTGTTGTCGTGCCTTTGCGCCATCCATGCAGAAAAAAGGCTGGGGACGTATTGTCAACATTTCCAGTGTGGCGGGAAAAGTCCCTTACCCTCTGCGATCTGCCTATGCCGCCAGTAAGTGGGGACTGATCGGTTTTACTCTCACCCTGGCGCGTGAAGTTGGTCCGTACGGGATCACCGTCAACGCCGTTTGTCCCGGACCGGTGGACAACGCGGCAATGGGTGAAGTAATGGAGCAGCGAGCCAGAGCCACTGGAAGGTCTTTGCAAGAAGTACGGTCAGAATACCTCGAGCGCCTGGCTCTCCGGCAAATGCCTTCCGAAAACGAGGTCGCTCACATGGTGTCTTATCTTGTTTCCGAGGCCGCCCGGAGTATTACGGGGCAGGCCATGGAAGTCTCAAGCGGATATCGAGGCTAGTCTGCCTTAGGTCCAAGGTCCAAAGTCCAAGGTCCAAAGTCTGCAGTCCGGTCTGCGAAAACGTGCTCTTACTCGATTAAGCGGCAGAAAACCAACCGAGAGCAGGCGCAAGAGAACGAGCACGAACAGAAAGCCTATCGTATCCATGGGAGTACTTAATGTTGAACTTGCGTGGGAGGTTATCGCATGTCAGATGTGTCTCAACAGAGGGTTGATAAGGGTTATGAGCAGTTTATTCAGATGCTGGGCGAAGCCAGAGCTGCAGAGGTTCGCTCCCAGTGGCATCGGATCTCGCCCGAATTCGAAAAATTCGTTTTGGGGATATTGGCAGGAGAGGTCTGGACCCGCCCGGGGCTGGACCTGCGCACTCGCAGCCTGGCTACTATTGCCGGCCTCACCGGCCTGGGAAGACCGCGCGCCCTGGCTCTCAATATCGAAATGGCGTTGCGCAACGGCGCCAGCCGGGACGAGATTCGTGAAACCATCTTGCAGATGGCATTCTATGCGGGTTTCCCGGCCGCCTGGGAGGGACTGCAAACGGCCGATGAGGTGTTTCAAAAGGTCTTTGCATAGCTAGTTCTCGTTGCAAGAATGGTAGGGCCGGTGAACTGCATGGTGGAGAGTGCGCTCCGTCGCGCGTTTCCAGCGTGCGCAGAGTGCCCGGTCCACCCCGACCTTGCCGTCCCGGTGGTCCAAGTGGGTTGGAAGAGAAGAGGGTCAAGATCTTTTTCTCGCACTTGGCTTGCTGGCACCGCGGCATGGGGAACTCCTCTGAAATCCCCCCTATCAAGGGGCACGTAGGGGGGTGTCCTTCGGCTTTCCAGTCCCGTGTTCGCCATAGGGCATCCGTCTGCACCCCTTAAGGTGTGAAGAAATTAGAAACCGGCGGAGATCGGGAGGGCGAGGCTCCCGCCGAGCCTCATGCGGCAAGGACTTGCGGGCGATGGCTCGCCAGGGGGCTCGCTCTCTCAATTTTCTTCACACCTCCCCTTCGAAGGGGGAATAATTTTCATTCTTGGTGGTACCGCCGTGCGGCAATGAGAGGCTCCTCT
>QHZP01000750.1:0-2075 GCA_003224715.1 Acidobacteriota bacterium
AGCGCACTTACGGCCGGCTGGGGAAACCAGGCGCGCGGAAGCCAGCGCTTTATGGCGTTCGACAAAAAGACAGGCGAAACCGTCTGGGTAAGCTCGCCAGGTGGGCGGCCTTTCGACACCACCTATGCCCCTCCCATTGTGGCCGCTGTCAATGGAATGCGCCTGTTCATCGACGGCGGGGGTGACGGGTCGGTTCACGCCCTGAAGCTCCAGACGGGAGAGCCGGTTTGGAAGTATGAGATCAGCAAGCGGGGGATCAACACAGGCGTAGTGCTCAAAGGGACGACGGCCGTTGTCAGCCATGGTGAAGAAAATCTTGACTCCAGCGAAATGGGACTATTAGCCGCCATCGATGCGACAGCTACGGGGAATATTGGCAAGGGTCAAATCAAATGGAGTGTCAAAGGGTTCATAGGCGAATACTCTTCTCCGGTGATTGATGGAGACCGCCTCTATCAAATTGACAACGGGGCGAATTTGTATGCTTTCGATATTGCTTCGGGCAAACAGCTCTGGAAGCTCAACCTGGGAACCATTCAGAAATCTTCACCCGTGTTGGGGGATGGAAAGCTGTATATCGGCACGGAGAGTGGCAAGTTTTTCATTCTGAAGCCTGGGCCAGACCGCTGCGAGATTCTGGATGAACATTTATTGGGAAGCGAACTGGCACCTGAAGCGGTGATAGGTTCCGTGGCTGTTTCGCGGGGACGCGTCTATCTCGTTTCCAGCGATGCGCTCTATTGCATAGGGAAAAAGACCACAGCTCTGCCTCCTCCGGCTGAATCTAAGGATTCTCCCCCGCCTGACTCGCCCGCAACCCACTTACAAGTGGTTCCCACCGAGCTTGTCTTGAAACCGGGAGCAAGTGTCCACTTCCACTGCCGCCTTTTCGATGCCGAAGGCCGTTTCTTGAGGGAGGGAAGAGCCTCCTGGTCGCTCGAGCAACTGCGCGGCATCCTCCTGGAAAATGGTCAGTTCACCGCTGCCGCGGATGGAGCGGCTCAAGCTGGACAGGTAAAAGCTACTGTAGAACAACTCTCCGGGATGGCGAGAGTCAGAGTCATTCCCCCTTTGCCCTGGAATGAAAACTTTGAATCGCTTCCGGGGGATGCCGTGCCTGCCCATTGGATCAATGGAGCTGGAAAATTTGTGGTGCGTGCCATCGAAGGCAATAAGGTCTTGGTGAAGCTGGCAGACAATCCGTTCACCAAGCGGGCCCGCGCTTATATGGGGCCCGCGGATTGGTCAAATTACACTGTCGAAGCCGATGTCAGGGCCACGGAGAAACGGCGCCAGATGGGCGACGCAGGCGTTATTGCTCAGCGATATGCTCTGATCCTTTTTGGGAACCACCAGAAACTCGAACTGGAAAGCTGGCAGCCTGAGACCACTCGCACGGCGAGAGTCCCCTATGCCTGGAAACCTGACACGTGGTATCGGTTGAAGTTGCAGGTACAAAACCTGGCTGATGGGAAGGTTCGAGCGCGGGGCAAGATCTGGCCTGCTTCTGAAGCCGAACCTTCCGCCTGGTCTATTGAAAAGCTGGATCCCATTCCCAATCGGCGGGGGAGCCCCGGACTCTATGCCGACGCCACTAATGAAATCTTTTTTGACAATCTGAAGGTAAGATCTAATCAATGAGCTTAAGAAAAATGACATCGAGCGAGGCGCTGCCCCACAGCAAATTACAAAGGCTTGTCTTAAGACAAATCCGGGCTGCCTCCACGCGAGGCAGTTCCAGAATGCTCAATAGGGTCGTTCTGGCTTTAATAATGGTCCTGATTTTTCCCCTGCTTTTCGTTTCCGCTTCCGATCCTGGCACAACCGACTGGCCGATGTGGGGCGGAACACCTGATCGCAATATGGTGTCGAACGCCAAAGGGCTGCCTGCGAGCTGGGACACCGCTACCAAGAAAAATGTCAAGTGGGTGGCAGCACTCGGATCACAGACCTATGGAAATCCGGTGGTCGCTGGTGGCATGGTCTTCGTCGGTACTAACAATGAGGGATTGCGCAATCCCAAGGAAGGCGGTGACCGGGGCGTTCTGATGGCCTTTCGGGAATCAGATGGAGAA
>QHZP01000750.1:2205-2955 GCA_003224715.1 Acidobacteriota bacterium
CTTCCACGATGGAGAAAACAATGGCCCTTACAAAGAGGAAAAATTCACAGGACCCACGGACGCCGATATCATCTGGAAATTCGACATGATTGAAGAAGTGGGCTCTCACCCCCACAACATGGCGAATTCCTCGCCCGTTTCCTTTGGAGATTTAATTTACGTTAGCACCTCCAACGGACAGGATGAAAGTCATGTCAACATCCCTTCTCCCAAGGCGCCCAGCATTATCGCACTGAACAAACAGACCGGGAAACTGGTGTGGGAAGACAATTCGGTCTTTGATCGGATTCTGCATGGACAGTGGTCTTCAGCGGCCGTCGGAAGGATTGGCGGGGTGGACCAGGTCATGATAGGCCAGGGAGACGGCTGGATTCGCGGCTATGAGGCCGTGAGCGGGAAGAAACTGTGGGAATTTGATACCAATCCCAAGGACTCGGTTTGGCAAAAGACCCGCAATGAGCTTATTGCCACGCCGGTCATCTATGACGAACATGTGTACGTCGCCAACGGCCAGGATCCCGAGCACGGGGAGGGCGTGGGACACCTCTATTGCATTGATGCGACCAAGCGGGGAGATATCACCGAAAGCGGAAGGGTCTGGCACTACGACAAGATTCGCCGATCGATCTCCACGGCGGCGATTTCGGATGGACTGGTCTATTACCCCGATTTCAGCGGATTCCTGCACTGTCTGGACGCTAAGACGGGAAAGGTCTACTGGGTTCATGACATGCTCGCGGCCGTGTGGGG
>QHZP01000750.1:2974-3419 GCA_003224715.1 Acidobacteriota bacterium
GTCTTCCTGGGCGACGAAGATGGGGATGTCGTTGTGCTGCAGGCCGGAAAGGAAAAGAAAGTCCTGGCCGAAATGAACATGGGAAGCTCGGTCTACTGCAGCCCCGTTCCTGCCGGCGGCACGCTTTTTATCGCTAACCGAAACCAGCTCTTTGCGTTGGCAGAGAAGAAGCCGTAGAAGCCTCCTAACACTAAGACACAATTAAGCCGCAATGCCTCCCTGCTTTAGCCTAAGTGAGTTTTTGCTCTTGACAGATACAGTAATTACAGGTATAACGTAGAGAATATGTATTTACTGATGTCTGCAGGAGGTTACTTATGCCAGTGGATACTGAAGTTCTGGTTGCTGACGAATGCTGGATTGCTCTAGCCCAGCTTCACAAGACGCACCCCAAAAAAAAATCATTTTCTGCGCTGGAAATACTGGATCGATTGCGACAAGAGAA
>QHZP01000110.1:0-8288 GCA_003224715.1 Acidobacteriota bacterium
ATCCCGATCAGCTGACTGGTCCGGTTCGTTTCGAGGCCGGTGGACTCGTTAAAAAAGAAGTTATCTTTCACACTGCGCCACCGGTCCAGAGTCAGACGCCCGAAGATCCGATGTTTCTGCGAGAAGGCGTGATCGACCCGCGTCGTGTAAGTGCGATACCAGTCGCCGGTGTCCGGATTATTAAAGAAGTAGTTGAGCCGCCCGTCGGGCGTGGCTGCCGGGACGTTCGGAGCCGGCCAGAACGTGAGGAGCTGCTTCGCCGCCGGGTCGAACCTATCGGCCGGAATGATGTTATTCGGAAAGGGCGTGCGGTTGAAGTGCTCCCCATCAAAGGTAATCGACTTCGGGTCGTAAATCTGGTACTGAGGACCTAATGCCAGCAAGGCTGAGAAATCCCCGCGAAGCTGTTCTGGTGTCGGTACGGTAGAGAAGCTAGTGAACGGCGAGGCAAACGGGTTGTTCTCGAAGGAAAAGAAGAAGAAAGTCTTATTGTGGCCATCATAAAACTTCGGGATTGCCACCGGACCACCGATCGAGAACCCGTACCGGTTGTCCTTAATGTTAGATTTTGGAAGGTCACTCATTCGACTGTAAAAGTCATTCGAATTGAGCGCTCTGTTCTTAAGAAATTCGTGGGCCTCGCCGTGGAACTCATTGGTGCCGCCACGGGTCACCATATTAAAAACGCCGCCGGGGGTATGCCCTTGCGTGGCATCATAAACATTGGTTTGCACGACCATTTCCTGGATCGCCTCGCTCGGGAAGGCGACTCCTACCTTGGTGAACGAACTGGCGTCGGAAGCCCCAGCCCCAGGCCCTCCAGAAACAACGTTCGGAATGCCATCCACGGTGAAATCGTTTCTTGCCTCCCCCACCCCATTGATGCTGAGCAGTGAGATCCCTTGCGAGAAGGCAGCCTTCCGCGGGCGCAGATCAGTGGTGTTAGACACGCCCGGCGCAAGCACAATCAGCTCGGCTGCCGCGCCGTCCCTAATAGGAAGCTCTTGGAGCTGGGTCCGCTCGATCACCGCGCCTCTGTTCCCATCCGCAACCGACAGCAGCGGTGTCTCCCCGGTCACCTCGATTTGTTGGGTCACTTCGCCTGGGTCGAGGGCGATGTTAAGCTCCAGCCTGCCAGCTAGCTGCACTTCGAGACCCGCACGGACGTATTTCTTGAACCCAGCGCGCTCAACCATTACGGTATATCGGCCGGGCGCCAAGTACGGCACTCGGTAGTTGCCGGCCGGGTTCGTGACCACCTGGGTGGACACATTCGTTGCCGTGTTTGTAATTTGAACCTGCGCGTCCGGGATCACCGCTCCACTCGAGTCCGTGACCGTGCCGAGAATCGTTCCATAGGGCTCCTGACTGAGAACGTTGCGCGGCAGCAGACTAATACCGAGTAAGAGCAAAACGGTGGTGATTGACCAAACAAGGGAGGGAACCAGAGGGATGTGAATCTTTGACATTTGTTCTCCTTATGAGGGTGACGTGATCAAGATCGACCGCGAAAAACCAGTCACGGCTACCGAGAACCGGGTAAAAGGTTCACGGCTCTTTAGCGTTTTGAAATCTTGTTCAATAATCTTGATGGATAGGACGTTACAGAATGTTTCTGGGGCTTGTCAAGGTAAAAGTCACACAATATACAACGCATTAATTACGGAGGGAGGTGGAAGGAAGGGCTCGGTCTTGGCCGAGAACCCAGGGCGGCGGTTGCTAGGCGGGCTATTTCCTGTAGCCCTTACAGGACAAAGAGCCGCTACCCGTGCGGCGCTCCAACACCCCCTCTGTCCAGCAACGAGATGTGGGACGGGCTCAGCTTCCCCGATGGGCCAGGGGAACAAATCATTACAGTTAGACTCCCTCGCCCCCACCCGGGGAGAGGGCAGGGGTCCCGTCAAAGTCCGGTAAGTGATTGGGTTGAGGCATAGCCCTTGCTGACGCGCGGGCTACTGAGTTGAGTCTGGGGGTATTCAGTAGCCCGACCGTGAGGGAGGGTCAGGGACTTTGACGGGAGCCTGGGGGAGAGGGTGAACGCTTGATACCCAAATAATGCATGCTCGGCGTCCACGGCTAGCCCCGGAGCGTCGGATGATAGCCCACGGCGTCAGCCGTGGGTCAGGATCATCCGGAAGCCCAGCCCCGGCAGGGGCGAAAGAACCCGCATGGGAGATCAATTAGTACGCTTTGTCTTTTGCCCCTCCGGGGCTCATTCATGCATCTGCCTTGTCCCACGGCTGGCGCCGTGGGCTAGTGTCTTGCGCCTCTCCGAGGCTAATAGCAGTGGTGCATACTTTGGGTGAGAAGCGTTTACAAGCGACAGCGGTCGCGGAGGCCGGGTGAGAGGGTGCCTCGGAATCTTTCACACCTTCTAATGCATTACAGAAGAACAGAAAGAGAATGAAATCTTCTTGACATTTCTTGGGAAATATTCGAGGTTTTGCGAGGTCGCCTTTTACTTGATGAACTTGACGTTTTTGCCGTAGCTGATCGACCTGTGCAACCAGAGTAGCTATCGATGAGCCAGCCCACGTTGCCCAAGTCAGTCCGTCAACCGTTTGGCGAGTTGCTGGTGGTGACGCTCGAGCGAGCCAGAAAAACGAGAACGTGTTAAACAGGCACCTGCAATGAACAGTTTTCACACGATGTGACGGAGGTTCTGGATATGGTTCAATGGACTAAGAATCCAATCAAGAAAAGAGTGTGGGTTGCGTTGCATTTTGGAGGTGACAACGACATGGCGAACAGACGGCTGATTTTCTGGGTCTTCGTAATGCTGATGGCGGGCCTGGGCGGTCAAGTTTGGGCTCAGGAGGCGGAGCCGGGTTGGCGGGTCGGCCTGGCTGCGGCAAGAATTACTCCGGACCAGCCGATTCGCATGGCTGGCTATTCCGACCGCACCCAGCCTTCGCAGTCTGTAAGTAGCGATCTTTATGCCAAAGCGATGGTGCTGGAAGACGGGAACGGCAACCGGGCGCTCTTGATCACAGCAGACATCATCGGGTTTACCGAGCGGATCTCAGGACCGGTCTGTAAGCGTCTCGAGACATCAACCGGGCTGGAACGCAAGTCGATCCTGCTGAACGCCGCCCATAATCACTGTGGTCCGGTGATCCTGGCGAATCCCTCTCTGCTGGAAGAAAATCTCGAACGTCCGTTCGGAGAGGTCCAGTGGAAACGAGTGATGGACTACAACAAAAAACTGGAGGATGACCTTGTCCGCATCGGCCAGGAGGCGCTGCGGAACTTGAAGCCGGCCCGTCTGAGCCGGGGCGCCGGTGTCGCACAATTCGTCATGAACCGTCGTGAGTTTACCGAGCATGGAATCATTCTGGGGGTGAATCCTCGTGGTCCGGTGGACCGCACCGTACCGGTCATGCGGGTTGAAGCCCCGGACGGCCAATTGCTGGCGGTTCTGTTCGGAGCTGCCTGCCACTGTACGACGCTCGACCAGGACTACGTGAGCATCGACGGTGAATGGGCTGGATATGCGCAGTCCTATCTTGAGCACAAATTCCCAGGGGTCCAGGCCATGTTCATCACGGGCTGCGGCGGTGATGCCAACCCTTATCCGCGGCGCACTCTGGCACTGGCGCAGCAACACGGTAGAAATCTCGGCGCAGAAGTGGAGAGGGTGCTGGCGGAAAAGCTCAAGCCCGTCCGTGGTCCTATCAGGACGGAGCTTAGATTCTTGGACCTGCCTCTCCAGAAGTTGTCGCGCCAGGAGATCGAAGCGCTACAGACTTCCGACGGCCCAGACTTCTTCGCCAAGCATGCTCTCAAAATGTTAGCCCAAGGTAAGACGCTGCCGGAGCACTACAGCGCTCCCTTCGGGCTTTGGCAGTTCGGCCAGGATCTCACACTGGTCGGCTATAGCGGGGAGCCAGTCGTGGATTATGTTGCTTTCACAGAGAAAGCCTTGGGGCCGTTGAACCTCTGGGTGGCTGGCTATTGCAATGACGTTTACGGTTACTTGCCTTCCGCCCGGGTGTTAGAAGAGGGCGGCTATGAAACCCGCGGACTGTATGTGGAAATCGGCCTGTTTGCTTCTAAGGTACAAGACGTCGTGATGAACGCAATTACCGAGATGGCCGTGAAGGCTGGTCGGCCGATGCCGGCCAGGATGGCGCGGCAAAGCCCGAAGTGGGTTCCGCCAGGTGGAGCAACACCCCTTCGCGTCGCCAGTAATTCGAACTGACCAGTCACCTGCGCGCGTACCTCAACCACGATTTCCGACTTTTGCCTAAACTTTTGGGTGAGGCTTTTTTCTTAAAATACATTTATGAGCATTCTACGGCTGACCCTTCTCCTTTGCGGGTATCTTTCATGCTTTTGCCATGATCTGGCCGCTCAGACCAGCAGTGCCGCCCATGCCTATCCGCCACCAGGCAGCTGGATTGCCACCTGTATGATTGGTGGAAATGGTACCCGGCATTTTCTGCTATGGCCCGATGGTACAGTGCGTACCTTTGCCGCCGGAGGAAAGCCGGAGCCGGTGCCGGGTATAGAAAACGCCATCGCCATCGCAGCCGGTAACTGTCACATGCTTGCGCTAAAGCGTGATGGCACGGTGTGGTCGTGGGGACTAAACGATGACTTCCAGCTTGGCAACCAGGCATTAGCAAAATCAGAACAGAACAGTGCCACGCCTGTACAGGTGACCGGCATTACTGATGCGGTTGGCGTCTCTGCGCTCTACAATACCTCTTTTGCGCTTTTGGCCGACGGCAGCATACGAGCGTGGGGTAACGGCAATATGGGAATGACGGGTGACGGAAAAGAAGTCACCCATGCTATGACAACTTCGAGAATAGCCGGTCGTCCCCTGCCGGTGCGGGTACAAGGCATCAAGGATGCAGTAGCCATTTCAGGAGCCATGGCCTTACTGGCTGATGGAGACGTGATGACCTGGGGCGATGGCCATAATGGACGGCTTGGTAATGGCAGTGAGGAGGCCAGCGGCTCGCCGGTAAAAGTAAGCGGTATCAAAGATGCCATTGCTATTGCCGCCAGCGCCGATAGTGGACTTGCGTTACTGGCCACTGGTGAGATATGGGCCTGGGGCTTAAATTATAAGGGACAGTTAGGAAATGGCGCTAGTCATGGCAGTCAGTATGATCATAGTGCTGTGCCGGTTCGGGTGAAAGGAATAAAGAATGCGGTGGCGATAGATGCACACGCTGCCAACTGTTTTGCTCTGTTAAGGGATGGTGGCGTGATGGGATGGGGATGGGGCGCATTGGGAGCCCTGGGCTCCCGCGGCAGAGATGACAGTTCAGTTCCGGTCAAAGTGCCCATCGTCAAGGCCATTGCGATCAAGGCTGGGAACGGTTCCGGCTTTGCGCTCCTGGGAGATGGGAGCCTGATGGGATGGGGTACCAATATGGTCGCCACCGGTTCGTACCATCAAACCTATTCACCCATAAAAATTGCGATGCTCGATCTGGATAAGTCTCATTAACCCTAAATTCCGAAGTTGCAGCACTGAAAAATATGTCACCCACTGCGAATGAGCCACCCTCACCCGCCCGTTGGGCACCCTCTCCCAGGAGGAGAGGGAACAAAAGATTAGATGGACTCTCCCCTCGCCCTTTGGGAGAGGGGCCGGGGGTGAGGGTTTGGAGCTAAATGTGAGAGTGTAGCTCGATTCAACTTCGGAATTCGGGTTAATAGGTAGCCAGATTAAAGTACAGCTTTTTTCTCAGAGGAATCCATGCCGCCTAGGGGCCACCAGAGGGCATGAGAAATTTGCACCGAGCCACGACCGTTAAGGGAGCGGTGGAGGCAATCTGCGGAGTTTGCCCCGCCCTGACGGTTGGGGCTCGGATATCGGTTATTTTCACCCCTGTCCCTCAACGGGGGAGAGGAAAGTAATCGTTAGACTTAACTCCCTCGCCCCAACGGGGAGAGGGTGCCCGAAGGGCGGGTGAGGGGGGACGCCGGGAATTTCTTCACAGCTTCAGCAGTGCAAGGGTGGGTTGTCCCGAACCGAAGGGACCGCCCCGAAGGGCTAGGCCTTCTGCCCCTTCCGAGATGGGATTTTCATAGGAATCTCTTCAGAAATTCAATCGCAACACAAACTGGATGGTGCGCGGTCCCTGGGCGGGATTCAGGATTCGCCCAAAGGTTGGCGAATCGACTACCGGATCGGGGTTGCCGAAGCCGTGCCGATTAAAGACGTTGAAAAAATTGGTCATGAATTCGACGTTTACCCTTTCATTGATTCGTGTGGCTTTGATGACCCCGAAATCCTCAAACATCTTTCCAGGCCCTCGGATGTTGCCAAACACGCGGGGTGCATTGCCTGGATGCAACGCGTATCCATCGGCCGTGGTTGGGACCGGACAGAACGGTCCCTTGCAACCTTGAGCATCGGGCTCCGAGGGTACGTTCAAGTAGGGTGTCCCGGCTGGATCCAGAGGCCCGACCACGGTACCTTTGACGCCAGACCAATCTCCGACCATGTCCGGGCGTGTGGCCCAGTGCCCGTTGCCAAACGGGCCGGTAGCAATCGCTGCCGGGATGTAGGAAGAGAACACTAAAGGTGAGCCCGACAAATAGTTTTGCACAGCTGTGATCTTCCATCCTCCCAATATCTTGTCCACTGCACCACCTTGGTTCAGGAACCTTCTGCCCCGGCCTACTGGGAACTCATATACCCAGGTCAGCTTCAAGGCTTGTGGTATGTCGAAATCGGCCACTGACTTCTCCAGGTGCCGGCTTTCGGGCCACTGCGTGATGTTGTAGTAGCCCGAATAAGGTGAGCCGTATTTGTGATAGGTGTGGCCTGATTCTGAATTGGTCAAGGTCTTCGAGAATGTGTAAGAGGCGATAAATGTCAACCCGTGAGTTGGCCTTTTCCGCCAGCTCACCTGCGCCGAGTGGTAATTGGAGGACCCGAAATTTGGATAAACATCGTTTATCCCGGCGTATTGCGGGTAGGTCTTGAGAGCCTGGGCAATGGGTACATCGTTAGGAAAGCTCGGATAGGGTTTGTCTTTGACCCCGAAGGAATTCAGCACGGTCCAATCGCTGGGCGTGAGATCACCGAACGTCTTGTTGACCAGGGCGTTTCCGTTTGAATCCAGCATGCTCATGAATTTGGTGGGTGCTGCATTTACTGCCGAGCTGAAAATCGAGGCGATGAGGCGGGTTCCCTTGCTTCCCACATAATTAACCTCCAGCACCGAATCCAATGGCAGCTCGCGCTGAACGCCCAGACTCCAAAGCTGGACATACGGCTGCCGCAGCGAGTCTCTTCTCAACCAGTCAACGTAGTTGCCCGAGTGATCGAAGTTTTCCGAGGCCGGGTCTGTATTGGGCAGGTTCCCTGAGTACGGGGGAATGCCATTGTCCCATTGCAGAACAGGATCCCAGGGATTGGGAGCTGACCCAAACCGAGGATCAGGCGTGCTGTGACTCACAACGATGCTGCTGTTGAAACCCTGGGCATTATTACAGCACCACGCGTCTGCGATAGGAGGCGCATAGGTAATGCCATAACCGCCACGCAATACGGTCTTGGAGGTCAATTGGTATGCCACGCCGAAGCGTGGGCCAAACTCTCGATAGTACCTGTCCTGGAACGAGCCCCGCCCTAAACCATTCAGAAAAACCAGGGCGCCAGGGCGATTATCAGCGCCAGGGTTAGGCACGTTGGGATCGAAGCTCGACATGCGGTCGAAGGCTTCCCCGCGCGGAGTGGGGACATCCCAGCGGAGGCCATAGCTGAAGGTCAGCTTGGGAGTGGCACGCCAGTCATCCTGGAAGTAGAGGACATAAAGACCCTGCCGGACGCCCACCTGCGTTGGAATGACGGCGCGGCTTGCCCTTTCCGCAGTACCCAGTACAAAACTGGCGAAGGGCCAGCCAGTTTCGAACAAACCGCCGCCGTAGGTCGCTTGAAAACCGGGAAGCGATGTCTGGTTGTTAGACCAGGTAAAGATGCCTGAGGTTCCTCCCTTTTCCCGATTGTTGTAACGATAGCGCCGCAACTCACCACCCCACTTCAGCTGATGTTTGCCAAAGGTATAGCTCATGTCATCCAATAAGATCCAGCTCTCGCTAACGCCAAAGCTCCCTGATGTTGACCCGATGCAACCCAGCCGCAGTTCGCTAGGACTAAAGCACGAGGTGCCAAAGTTAGACTGCGGGAAATGGGCCGAACTGGCGCCCGTGAGGCCAATCTGGCCTGCCCAGTCTTCCTCAAACACCTTTGACACATTGGGGTTCGCAAACCGGTTGTAGCCAAAGCCGAAATGGTTTAACCAGTGGTTATTAATCGT
>QHZP01000110.1:8304-10008 GCA_003224715.1 Acidobacteriota bacterium
ATCCAAGCCGATAGGCCCCCCACCGAAAAAAACAACACCGTTGGATCCCGGGTTGTCATTGTAGTTAAACATCGAGGAGAATTTGTGTCTGTCGGTAAAGGCATGGTCCACCTTGATGCTGACGGTGTTGATGTGCAAGTAAGGTCCGTTAGTTCCGGACCGCGCCAGATTACGGAAGAGGTTGTCGTTGATGCGCGGTACCTCTTTGTAGAAGGGAATGATGTTACCGGAGACTTTGCTCCAGCGGCTTTGTGGGATGATGTTGGCTTGCCCTGGAAAAGCTGCACCGGTAACCGGATTGAAACCAAAGGCATCGCGGATGAAACCGTCCTGAGTAGCCATCAAGCCTGTAGCCGGATCAATCGAACCGTTCTTGATGGGGCGGGTGGTGGCTGGATCATAGAGAGCGCCTTGAAAGACGGGCCTTCCCAAAGCGTCCACCCCGATTTCATTGCTCAGGTCAAGGAGGCGCGAAAAGTCGCCTTCCAACTGGTCTGAAGTTGGAAAAGTCATCAGTGAGCCGCGCGGTTTGGTGACCACTCGCATGCTGTCGTAGGAGAAGAAGAAAAAAGTCTTGTTGCGGCCGTTGTACACCTTGGGAAGAAAAACCGGTCCACCCACTGTTCCACCAAAGTTGTTTTGAACATTCTGAGCCCTGATGGCTTTTCCTGCTGCATCCACGCCATTGGGTGCAAACGTGTTGACTCGCCACCCGGCTGCGTTAAAGAGGCGGTCGCGATGGTATTCGTAGAGGTTTCCATGAAGTTCGTTGGTGCCTGACTTCATCTGAAAACTGACAATACCGCTCTGGCTCTCACCATACTGCGCCGAGTAGTTATTGGCCTGCAGCTTGAATTCACCGATGGCCTCCACTGAAGGATTGAACCCGGAAATACTTCCTCCCGAAATGTCATAACGGGCAATCGCGATGCCGTCCACAAGGACCTCATGACTGAAGAGCTGGCCCCCGTTGATGGAGCCAGAGAAGGAATTGCCCGTGCTTCCTGGCAGACTGGAAAAGATGAACGTCTGCGGCTGGCGCCCATTAAATTCATCGATGGTAATAGGTAGCTCGTGGAACACCTGGTCGGTCATGGCGCTGCCAATCTCTGCCGTTGTCTCCAGCAAGGGTGTTTCCGATGTCACAGTCACTTTCTCGGCGATTTCTCCGATCTGCAGAGTGAGGTCCATGGTGACCTGCTGCGCCACTCCCAAGTCGATGTTGTCGGCCACGGCAGTCTTAAAACCTTCTTTCTTAGCCTCGACGCGGTAGATCCCAACCGGTAAAGCGGACACCGTGTAGATGCCCTCGCCATTGGTCTCCGAGTGGGAGCTGACGCCTGTGTGGGTGTTTGTGATCGTGATGGCCACGCCAGGGATAACGGCACCCGAGGCGTCGCTCACGCGACCCCCGATCGAGCTCCGCTCCCGTTGTCCCCGGGCTAGCCCGCCAAGCATTAATAGGGCCAAGCCTAGCCACACCACTCTTCGCACGGATCCTTGCATGTGAGCCTCCTTTGGGACTACCAAGGTTTGGGGAGAGGCTGCGGGGTTGAACTTCCTCACCCTCTTAAATCTTCATTAGCTGGCTACGAACCCCTTCCAACCGAAGCCGTCATCACCGTTGGACTAGTTGGTGAACCGACCAATGACCTCACGCAATTTTGTCAGAGACATGTCTAATGCTTGCTCTTTCGGTTTGTC
>QHZP01000746.1 GCA_003224715.1 Acidobacteriota bacterium
ATGATGTTGCCCGGAAACGCTTGGTTATTGTTGGCAGGATCGGTGATGACTCTCAGATTGCCACCCTGATCGAAGGTCTGAGAAAAATCCCCGAGGCGTTCGGCCGCCGTTGGCACTGTGACATGGGTGATTCCTTGAGGTAGATTGACCCTCCAGTTCTCTTGTGAGTAGAAGAAAAAGAGCTTCTTCTTCTCCGTGTTAAATTTTCCCGGAATATAGACCGGTCCGCCGACATTGAAGCCAAAGGTGCCAAATCGGTAGATGGGCTTCGGTGCCCCGTCGCGATTGTTAAAGAATTCGTTGGCGTTCAGCTTTTCGTGCCGCTTGTAACCATACACATTGCCATGATAGTCCTGGGACCCCGACTTTGAGACTAAGTCGATGGTCGAGCCTGGATTGCGTCCGTAATCGGCCGTGTAGTTGTTGGAGATGATCTTGGCTTCGGCCACGGCATCCATACTGATGGCCGCCATGAATAACCCCGGAAAGTCGGGATTGGAGCCTACCTGCCCATCCACGGTGACGGTATTCCAAAACAGGCGGGCGCCGCCAACAGCCGGTGTGAAACTGCCAAACTGCCCTCCATTGGACTGCCCCCCGGCTGGGTCGTTATCACCGATTTCCCCACCGCCCCACGGCGCGGCGTTTACCTGGGACACTCCGGGCAATGTCCGCAGCAAATTCATCACATCCCGTCCTTTGATCGGGACACTGTCGAGTTGCTTGAGCGACAGCACGCCGGCGGTGTCAGCACTTTCGGTCGTGACTGTCTCCCCTTCCAGCGTAACATTTACGGTATTCGATACCTCGCCCAGCTCGAGCTGAATCCTGCCCAAGGCCACCCGCTCACTGGCAGTCAAAATAATTCCCTTGCGATTGAACCCACGAAAGCCAGTTTTCTCGACCTTGACGGCATAGCTGCCTGGCTGCAAGGCTGCAAAAACAAACTCGCCCGTGTCGTTGCTAACGGTGTTGCGAGTCTCGCTGGTGCGCTCATTGGTCAGAGTAATCTCGACACCAGGAATAACAGCTCCGCTCTGGTCCACCACGGTGCCGTTGATGGTTCCGCTTATTGACTGAGCCGCCAACTGGCCTGCCAGTAGCGCAGCTAATACCAGAATGGCAACAGATATCAGGCCGATAGTGCTCTTTCTAAACATATAACCCCCTTCTCAAGGATGTTTAGGATTTCAATCGTTTGAAGTTTTGAACCGTGCTCTATTAATTAAAGATAGATGCTGATGTCAACACCGGTCTATAACGTTTGTATTATTTTTTGTTGCAAAACTACGATGCCTGACGTTTGCCCATCAGTTGCACTCGTGCTCGCTATCGAAATAGAAAACTTTCTTAGTGCCCCGCTTCACAGGTTCTCTAACGAGCCAACTCTCGCCAGGCAAGAATGCCTGGCGCTACCAACGCAACTTCAGCTGTTCAGCAACTCCACATATTCCTCCTGAAACGTCTTCTTACGGTGATGAGCTTCCTGTTCACGTATATAGTTCCGAACCGCCTCCAACTGGGACGGACTGACGGTAAACCCACCGTGGCCGGTTTGCCAAGCAAACCTGCTGGAGCCGATCTCGTCGTGAACCCACTTGGACGACGAACCTTTCACGTCCTCTAACACATCGGCCAGGCAATGTGTGGGCCGCAGTCCGACCAAAAGGCGCACATGGTCGGCCATGCCATTGATCTCATCCGGCACCCCTCCAAGATGGCGGACCAACCCACCCAGATAGGCGTGCAAGCGGTGCTTCCACTCGTTCGCGATCAGTGGATAGCGGTCCTTGGTGGCAAAAATCAAATGGAAATGCAGACTCGTATGCGTCGAGGGCATCGGCACCTCCTGCGCCCCTGCCGGGGCCACACGCAAAAAACAACCAGGCCTGGGGCGTCGCTTCGCTTTGCCCCAGGCTACCCTCCGCTGCCCCTCCGGGGCCTCGAGTTCTACATTTTGACACCGCACGGACGGGAAGCAGCGCGTCAACAAGCTCGATTAACCCCAGAAACGGCACTCAAAGTCACCGCGGAGACACAAAGAGTTGTCCTCTGAGAACTGCCAGCAGTCATGAATCCAAAGAAACTGGATTGTTTTGTCCGAATATCGGTGACCACATCTTGATTTTACTTGCTGGGTGAAAACGAAAACGTTGAGATCTCAGAGTTTCTATATGTTTCCTCTATGATTCTCTCTGCGTCTCCGCGTCTCTGCGGTTATTGAACCGCTGTGTTTGGGTGAACGCGGCCATATTACCGCTTGCTCGCCAGTTCTGCTCGTACCTTTGCCAGGGAAGCTCGTGCAACCTCATGGTCAGGGTTCAGCTTCAGCGCCTCTTCAAAGGCCTTCATCGCTCCAGGCAGATCGCCGCGTCTCGCGAGCAGAGCGCCCAGCTGGGTATGAATGTCCGCATCGCCAGGCCTCAGCCGGACGGCCTCCTGAAAATGGGGAAGCGCCTCGTCCCAGCGGCGCTGCATAAAATAAACCATGCCTAAACCGACCTGAGCCTCCGCGTTATCCGGTCTCTCCTTCAAAAGCGTATCCAGTTCCACCGCAGCCCCAGCCCAGTCCCCTTTCCGCCCCAAAGCTCGAGCCAGATTCAAACGTGCATTGAGGTGGGCGGAATCAATCTTAAGTGTTTCCCTGAGTTCGCGAATGGCGTCATCGAAGTGGCCCTCAGCCAAAAGACCTGCGCCAAGACCGTTCCGTGCTGTGGCACTCGCCGGCTCGATTTGCAGGGCCTGCTCGAAATTAGAAATGGCCTGGCGAAATTCTCCGCGCGTCGTAAGCAGCGCCCCCAGATTGCAATGGGCAACGAAATCAGTGGGGTACTTTTCGAGCCGACGCCGCATCAGGGCTTCCTGCAAGGTGATACGGGGATCCTCTCCAGATTCCTTTCGCGGCAGAACCTGCAGCCACACATGGCCCATTTCATCCTGGCTCCGCGGTCCGGTGCGAACTCGTTTCGGAGGATGGTTGGGATTGCGCGGATTGGAAGGCGCGTTGTCGTAAATGATGCGCATGTTAACCGTTGTTCCCTTAGGAAGCCAGACGGGCTTGCGATAGGTGTAAACAGCCTGCCAGTTGATGTCCCAATCATTGATCTTGATCAGCCAGGTACGCCTGCCGTCGGGAAGTATGGCCCAAGCTTCCACCTGCTTGCCTAAATAGTGTGCGTGGGGATAGACGGCAAGCACCTCGACTCCGACCGCCAGCAGCAGATGGTCCGTCACCGCGAAGTCGCGCGAGCCCGGTTGGATATCAATAGCGCCATCATGCTCGAGCTGAATGAGCATGGGATGAAGGCGGGGCGATTGGGAGGTGAAGTAGAAACCAATCACGGGTTGGATCGTCTCCTCCTTGCCCGAAGGCTGCAAGTGCAAGTGCTCATGTCGTCCGGTTCCGGTTGCGGCACCGTGCCAGGCTTCCAAACTAGGAAGTGCGAGTCCGGATCGAAGGAATCCGAGCGCGCCTCAGTGCTCACGTCCATGCCTGGGAAACCTGGCTGGCCATCTGCTCCGTCACGCCGGCGCAGTGACTGCCTGCGGTCGTTCCAGATATTGGCGTGATGCACGACGCGTTTGTTACCGGGCCGCAACTCGATCGCGCGAACGTACTTCGTGTCCTTCAGATTGACGGGGACGACAAAATTCCGAAAGATATCGCTGCCGCTCGCCGCCAACCGGTAGGGCTTGGGCATTTGCACCATCAGGTCCGGGGGACCCATCTGCCATCCTTCGGTAAATTGTGGCTCAGCCGGCAAATCAGAGGGCTCGCCTTCGGGCCCGCCTTGCTTCACCCACTCGGCGATAAGACCTACTTGAACGTCGGTGAGGCGGCGCTCACCGACGAAATCAGCATAACCCGACTCAGGCGGCCATGGGGGCATGTAGCGGCGCTCAGTGACTGCGACAATCTGCGCGGCA
>QHZP01000744.1 GCA_003224715.1 Acidobacteriota bacterium
TCCCCGAAGGACTACGAAGAACGCGTCATCCCCATTCCGCCCGACCTGGTAAAGCGCCTAAAGAATCTCCCCCGGCCCGCCGAATGGATTTTCCCCAATGCCCAAGGCAGGAGAACCAGCCATCTCCTCCGAACCCTGAAAGGAATCGCAACGAAGGCCAAGGTTGAAAACGCCACCCTCCACAAATTCAGACATACCTACGCCACGCGGCTTCTTGAGAGCGGCGCCGACATCGTAACGGTGCAGAAGCTCCTCGGCCACTCCAACATCGACACCACCCGCCAATACCTCAACCCCGACGAAGACCTCAAACGCCAAGCCGTCAACCGTCTTTCGCTCAACATTTGACCCAGTCCTCGAAGGTCAGGAGATATCAACACTGATTGGAGCCAGGTACAGCGTTTAACAGGTCTCTGAGCCTGGTGGCTCAAATCACCATGTTCCTCAAATTCCCTTGGTTGCGTCCAGGCATGGTCAAATTTCGATCTTTGACAGACCAACCGATCCCTAAGTACACGGCAGGGATTTGGAGGGAAATGGTCTGGAGGGAACGTACGTTCTGTCTGATCTTGAGAATACAAAGCAAGCCCCGTCCGCCAAAATCCGCGTCCATATCCTCCCCAAAATCCGTGACATCAAACCCGGATCTTGCCCCAAAAGCGGCATTCCTCTACAAAATTCTGCGCCAAATCTGCACATTGACTTCCTTCGCCGGGTTACTTGTTCTAGGTGCTTTTTCGGTGGAATCAAAGCCCTCTAAAAGAAAATTATCCTTCGCCTCCAGTTTCGTGGGTGTTCCAGTGATGGCGAATATCCCCGGGTTGTTTGGGGCTGTCTGGAAGACAAGAGTTTCCATATTGAACCCCACAGACTTCTCTTACCCAATTCAGGTTATCCTATACGATAAGACTGGCAAGGTGGGAGATATCACCCTTATGATGTCTCTCGGACAGATCAGAAATTACGACAACTTTTTGGAGATGTGTTTAATTATAGCGGCGCTGGTACTGTAAAGTTTGACAGTCAAAGCATTGCGGGCGGAAGCGACAACAACCAGTTCCTGGTGGATGCTCAAGTTTACATAGTTCCAATGGAAGATATAATACCTCAGTTGCAATCTACGTTTATTCTGCATCAGTTCTGACGCCTATAGCGGAGGCGTCAGCGTCAGTCTTGATTCCAGGACCAACATTGGATGTTGCAATGACGCTTCCAGTATAGACCAACCTTTCCTGCCTAGCCGATTAGCTGTACTATCGTGGCATCTTATTTCGGTAGCGCGTGTCACTTTTGTGAATTCGCAGATAGATGAACTAGGAATCGAAAAGGCTTCATTTGTCGCAAACTCTATGGCGGTAAACAAGATTGTGTGTCAATTGGGGCGCCAGCAGGAATTGACCCGAGGCAATCGATACGTTTTCTTAGGAGATCTTCAATGGTTCATCTTCGAGCCGATCCATTGAATTTTACAGTATAATAATCGTCGTATTTGATAGCACTGCAACCTCCTTTCAGACTTTCCGGCTTTAGCATAACGCTAAAGCCGAGACTGCTGCGCTCTCATAGAATCAAACTCGATGCCCTGTCCGTAGGGACAGGGGTTGTGATACAAAGCGATTCGAATTTGAGCCTAGCAGGAGGGGCGTCGAGCCCCCCGGCGCCAGCGGGGTAAGGGAGCATAAGCCCGTCCTCGTTCCGCCCCGAAGGCTTGCAAGGAAGCCAGGAGCAGGGCACTGTAGGCCGCCACCGTCAAGGCGGGCTGTTTGGGGACCGCCGTGGGGTTCCATAATTGGGCCTGTCCGACGCCCAGGGTGTCTTTCTCCTCCCGGTGGTTGACTTCGATCTGCCAACGATCGAGATAGATTTGCAATAGCTGTCGGGCCGGGCTGGCGAGATCGGTGGTCAGCAGATAGGCCGGTTGACGGTAGTAGAGGCGGCCGGAGAGACGTTTGCGATAAGGGGTCGGGGCCACCACCAGTAACCGTAGCGGTCGCCGCCGCGCCCCGCCCTGCCAGTAAAGGGGGCCTCGTTGTTTGTAACGCAAGGGGCGGCGCTTGCCGCCGTAGAAAAGTTTCGTCACCGTCCACGGTTGCGCTTCGTCCTGGCGCACCTGCTCGGGAGTAAACTTGTGCGCCCCATAAAAACGCAGCCAGCCGGCAGCAGCCCGATAACACAACACGGCATCTTTGCGGGTGCGGGCGATCAACTCGGTCCGCTCCACCTGAGCGCCAAAGCAGGTACGATTGGCAAAACTGCCATCTCCGGCGACCACCAGAAGCTTGGTCGTGCCCCCCGCCTGGTCCAGTTGCTGACGCAGCCTTACCATCATCTTCACCACGGCTTGCGACAGGTTGTGTTGCTTGACCGCTTGCCGGTACTGTCGCCATTGCTCGTGGCTGGCTCTTCGTTTCGGACGCTTGACCGGCGAGACTTCCTCAAAAGCCAGGGGCAGGGCCCGCGTGCTGACCGCGGCGCGCCGGTACAGCGGCACCAGCAACGAAGCCTGCAGAAAACGCAACCCCAACATCAGATTCACATGGAAGGGAGGCGACAAGGGGTCGCGTTGATAAAAGGCCTGGGGGATCAAGCGTCCCGTTTTGCGCAGCCGCGTCTCATCCACCGCCACGCCCACCAGTCGACCCGGACAATGCGGCAGCCCTCGCTCCAGGATCGGCCCAAACAACCGCTCCGGCTGCCAGCGACAGCGCGAATGCAGAAAGTACTCGCTGCTCCAGCTGCGCTGCTGCCCCCCATGGGTCCAGATAATCCGCGACAAGGTACGGCGGCCCAAACAAGCCAGACAGCTCACCCCCTGCCGGGCGGCTCTCTTCCAACTGCGCTGTTGGGGAAACGCCTCCCGCCATTGCCCCAGGATCTCCAGCAGCGCGGCCAACAGCGTCATCGGGCCTCCGGGCGTAGGCCAAAAGTATTCCTTTCTTCGTCAAGGAAGAGACCAGGCTTTCCCGATCCACCCGCTGGCCGAAGGCCGCTTCGATGCGGGCCAGCAACTGCGAGACATGCAGCGGGGCCCGCGCCTTCTTGAGTACGTCATACGCCATGTCAACCTGTGACAGACCTTTTGGAGGCCGCCTCTTTTTCGGTTCGGTCTCGCCTTGGCGTAAGCGACGGACCGCCCGCAGCTGAGCTTCGAGAGAGGCTTCAAAAGTGCCCAGCAGAAGATCCTTGAGTTCCTCATCCATGGCCGACTCCGATTCCAGGATGGAAACAGCTTACTCGATTCAAGTCGGTCTGTCAATAAAAAAATTACAGACCGACTTCTTTTTATTTCCACTGGAACCAAAATCTGCCTGGGAGGCCAAAACAAAATGTAGAAACTCCAGACTCAGTACTGCGTACTGAGTACAGAAAACTCGGTCACACTTCAATGTCGTACTTTCTAATTTTCCGTTGCAGGGTAGGGC
>QHZP01000111.1 GCA_003224715.1 Acidobacteriota bacterium
CGCCTCTACGAGGCTCATTGGTTCTGCCATGACCTACAAACTTGTCGTACTCCTGGTCATGACGAGTGCGCCGGAATCTGTTTTGGGATGGGTTAAAGACCATCTTCGTCAATTCTGGGAGGCGCTCGAACCTCGCGCAAGCCAGCGGAAAAATAGGATAATCAGAAGGGCAGGGACAATCGGAGTCCACCAGGCATTGAGACCGAAGCGGGCAAATGATGCGGGACCTATACGAGTGACCGTGACCAAGATAGCGGCAGCCCAGGCGGAGCTGCCAATCAGATTGAGAGTTGTGAATCGAATGGCCGGGATTCCCGCATAGGCACAGGCTGCTGGAATAGCGATCCGCAAGCCTGGCAGAAAGCGACAGGCCAGAACCATCAGGGTTCCATGGCCCTGCACACGTGCCACCAGTTGCTCCTGCCGCTGGGCCAGCCGAGGAAAACGAGTGAGCCAGGGACGGAGCCGACCGCGCAAGGCATAAAACCAGAATTGATCTCCGGCAGAACCTCCGAGCATTGCGACCACGAAGACGGCCAATGGATCGAGTCGGCCCAGGCTGACCAGGACACTGGCAGCCACGAAAACCACCTCTCCTTCAACGGCGGCGGCGATGAAGACGGCAAGGTAGGCGAGGTGTCCCGGCCAGTTGGCTGGGTTCATTGGTGTGAAGCCTTGGGGACTCCGATAGGACGTTGGGTCCCGCGCTCGAGCACGGACCGCACCCGCTTGGCAATTTGCGTTACTTGGTGATCTGAAAGCCCTGCGTAAATGGGAATCTGGACAACGGTGGCTGCAAGCTTAGCGCCAGGAGGGTCGTTCGAGGACTCTCCGAACAAAGGCAGTTGGGTGCAAACATCCACGTGCAGGGTCTCGATGTCGATACCTTTGCGGATCGAGCGTCGAACCAGGTCGTCGCGGTCGGGGACATAGACGCAATATTGATAGTAGGTGTGGGATCGATGGGGAGGCACTTCCGGAATACGCACACCGGGTAGATCCCGTAAGGTGTCATTCATGAGGTGCGCATGTGCCTGTGTAAGTTTGGTCCATTGATCTAATAGCTTCAGTCCGGCTAGGCCCAGTGCAGCCTGCACGTTGCTGTACCTTTCTCCGTACTGTGGAGGAAGGGGGCTCAAAGGGCGGATCGACTCCCATAGATACACGTCTGGCCTTGCTTTAAGCCAGGAGGCCGTCCACAAGATGGGAAACGCAGAAAGGGTAAAAACACCGGGGCGTGTGAAGATTCGCTGGAGCCTGCCCACGCGCAGGCGCCCTAGGATTCGTTTCGCGTCAGGCCAGGGTTCGGCGGCCGCCAGGGCGGCAACCCTTTGGGCTAACGTTGGATCTTGCACCAATGCCATCCCTCCTCCGTAAGTATTCAGCGGCTTTAGCGTTTGAAAGCTGAAGAACGCAGCATCCCCGAAAGTGCCCACTGGACGTCCTCGGTAGGTTGCACCGAGCGTGTGGGCGCAGTCTTCGATCACAAAGAGGCCGCGGTGTCGTCCAATGGACAGGATCTCATCCAGGTCGCAGGGGAGACCAAAAAGGTGCGTCGGCACAACGGCTCGTGTCTTGGTGGTGATCGCACGCTCGAGAGCTTCCGGAGCAAGGTTGAACGTGCCTGGATCGATGTCGGCGAACACCGGCCTGAGACCTGCCACCCGAACCAGCTCAGGTATGACCCAAAAAGTAAGGGCCGGCAGAATGATCTCCGATCCTGGCGGCAGGTCCAGCGCCTTCAGAATATAATAGAACGCCATGCGACCAAACGAGGTGGAGACAGCCCGTCCGTGGCCCAGACGCTGCGCAAAAGCTTCTTCAAATTCCTCAATCTGTGGGCCCCGCACTAGCTCTCCGCGTCTCTGGCACTCAGCAATAATCTGCTGGGTATTAGGCAAGACACGGGCGCCGTAACGGGAGATGGCAGTTAACACGTGACAGGCCTCGACATCAGTTCTATTTCCTTGCGAGTGTGAGCCTCAAAGGCTTTCGTGTCCATCCGATGCACCCATTCGCGCACGGGGCCTCTCTGGATTCGCAAGTAGTTGGCCAGCCAGGAAGGCCGGGTATAGAAACGCGCATAAGCCGCTCCCAACAAGAAACGGAGCTCCTCGGCGCTCAAGTTGGGGTGCTGGAAGGTTGGAGTGTATCCATCAAATTTTTGCCAATCCGGCTCGTTAACCAGCGGCTTCATCTGTTTCCACAAGGGCGTGCCCGGGTAAGGGGTAAGAATCTTGAATTGGGCAAACGTAGATCCTAAGGCAATTGAGTAATCAATGGTAGCGGCAATGGAGTTCCAATTGTCCTGCAAGAAGCCGAAGACGTAGTAAGCCGTCGTCAAGATGCCACACAAGGTGCACGCCTCAATGATAGCCCGCTGATGCCTTTCGGGGGTCGGGCGGCGGGCCACCTTACGAAGCGTTTCATCTGAAACTGCTTCTACGCCAAAGGTAATCACCCGCAATCCTGCAGCACTCATACGATCCAACAAATGCTCGTCCAGGTGATCCAGCCGTGTTTCACACTCAAAACGCAGGTTGAGCCCTCGGGCCAGGATTTCGTCACAGAGCGCTAGACAGCGATCCCGCTGCTGGGTAAATAGGGGATCGCGGAAAACTACGTAGGGCCGCGGGTAGCGATCGCAAAGCTGTTCGAGTTCTTCAGCAATGTTATTAACCGAACGGGCTCGGTAGCTGGTCCAAATGCGGTGCGGGCAATAGGTACAAAATTCGGGGCAGCTTCGACTGGACAGAAGCGGAAATCCACCGCCGAAAGGCCGTCTGACCATGCTAATCCGGTTAAGGAGTTTGTGATTCTGCAACAGATCCCAGCGCGGGAAAGGCAGTGAATCCAAATCGGCGATGGCTTCGCTCTGGCACAAGCCAGACAGCCGCTCCCCATCCGCAAGTCTCTGGATAGCGGCCTCGGGTTCGCCATTGATGATGAAATCCGCATGGCCCAGGAAAAGCTCCGGCAGCTTGGAGGCCGCCAGCCCGACAAATCCCACTCGCATCCCACGTTCACGCGCCACGTCAGCCCAGGCCGTCTCGCGCCGGTAATCGACCAGGGATGAAAGAATGATGGCAACCTCTCCTTCAAGAAGTTCGTAGCGCGTCCAAACGACCTCGTGCCCCATCCGCGCGCAAATCGCGGCGATATACGCCATCTGGACACTGGGATGATCATGAAACGTTTTTTTGAAAAAGCAATAAACTTTGGTGGTACGTGACAATGGGATAAGTCTCGACCCGTATCCTCCTGCCACAGTATCTTTGCCCACCACCCCTTCGGTTGCCTTCAAATCGGCTAATACGATGCGCATAAACACTCTCCACTGAGGCCAGGTTTCCTGGCCCGAATTTTTCTCGCTGGTGCTTTCCCTCTCATGGACTTCTCGCCGAAACGGCAGGACGAAGCGGATTTAGTAAAACCAGGCTGAAACCGAAAAAGCAGGTTGTGAAAGCTAAAATTCAGGGGAGAGGTGGGGCGCGTGGGGAGCGTAGGGAGACGGATTGAAAGGACATTCTGAACGATTTGCGGTTAATCTGGCTTGAGGCGACGGGGATCAAGTGGGTTGTAAGTTGACGTGGCTCTAACCAGAGCAGTGGCGCGTCTTCCTCATTGGACTCAGAATCCAACAAACCGCGGCGCAGGAAACAGAGAGAGTGAGGCTGCCATGACCTGAAGTGCCCGCGCCCATCATTGAGCCAGACCAGTAAGCGGGGCAG
This sequence comes from Acidobacteriota bacterium, assembly GCA_003224715.1. Lineage (GTDB taxonomy): Bacteria > Acidobacteriota > Terriglobia > Versatilivoradales > Versatilivoraceae > QHZQ01. The sequence continues at coordinate 3,732 of QHZP01000111.1, forward strand.
GCTGGTGACGGCAACCAAGTCAGGATCTCCGTCACGGTCTATGTCAACCATGACGAGCTTCACAGTGGCTTCTAAAGAAGGATCTCCAGCGCCACAGATCAGCCCTGAGAGCCACTCGCTAAAGGCTAGGGGACGCCAACGGCTGGACACCTTTTGAATCGGCGGAGCGTCCGGTACTCGAGAATTTGAATCCGGAACGGGTTGGGCATAGAAAAAGGCAGGGCTAGACTGTGTGCCAACAGGCCAGAAACCCAGCCATAAGACAGCAAATGAAAGGGTTACAGACAACCTAAGCCTGCCTGAATTATTGGTGGAGCTCCTGTGTCGGCCAGGCTTCGGGTTTGTTACAGTCAATCCGCTGCCGAATGCATCAATACCGATGTACCGGATGCCAACTTTCATACGAGCCACCCAGGGTCAGTGCAAAGCCCTTCTTTGGTGAAAACCATATGGATACGAGAATTATAGTCGAAGCAAGGAATTGGTTCAATGGAAATCGGGCAATGCGGCAATGCGGTGAGGGGTGTACGAAGGTAGGGGGAGCTGTCAAAAATTGGGAGGGCGAGCCACTGTCCTGGCAAGTCCTTGGTCCATGAGGCTCGGCGGGAGCCTCGCCCTCCCGATCTCGGCGGTTTTGAATTTTTTCCCGGTTCCAGCATTCTGACGGCGAAAAAACCATGGGTTCCTGCCGTAACTCATTGAAACTTGGCTGTCCGCGGGTCCCTCTTCAACCGGCTCCCTTCTTTCTTCCACCACTCCTCAATCCTCTGAAGGGCGACACGATTATGAGCAAGCGGTTGGTCAGGATTGTACCCAAACTTCCTCCCAGATTTTGACTCCAACAACTCAATGGCCTGATGCCGGGCGAACCCCGCCTCATCACTTTTAAGGATCTTGATCAAGGTGACAAAGCCGTCGGGATCACCCAGAGCCAGTTGAGCTTTGCTAATGGACAGTTTCAAGAAATCATCATAATTGCCTTGGGCGACATGTTGCAGAGCTGGAATGGCACGTGGATCCCGCTGCTTTCCTAACGCTTCCACCGTGGCTTCTATCACTTGCTCAGATTGAGTGTGAGCCAATAACTCAGTTAAGGCCGGAACGATTCTAGGATCATGCATCTCACCCAGGTGAGTCACCCCGTCGAGTTGGCGGGCTTCATCTTCCTGTTTGACCTCGTTGAGCAACAAGTCCACCGGCGTCAGCTTGGAGGGGCCATCCGTCGGTTCAGTTTTCTTGAAGAGCGACAGAGTCATAAAAAACAGAACGGCAAATCCCACCATGGCCACTGTATTGGCTATGGCTCGTCCTTTGTCCAGGGCATGCTGAATATAATAGGCAATACCGGAAAGAATCAGAAACAGGCTAAGCATGACTACTACCGCTGGCCCGGTGGGATAATCAGAATAGAATGACCAGACGATCCCGAGAGTACTGGCTAAGATTGCCACTAACCACCCCAACAACAGCTTGCCTCGGACGGTATTGCTCCACATCTGGGCAATAACGGCGGGTACCACCAGATAGGAAAAGACCAGCAGTACTCCCACAATGGCCACTGATTTGGTGATGACCACGCCAAAAGACATGTAGAACAAGATGTTCCAAAATCGTACGTTGATACCAGAAGCTTCTGCGGCTTCGGGATCCAAAGAGATGGCCAGGAATTTCTTGCGAAAAATGACGTGAAAGACGCCGATGCTTCCATAAAGAAGGGCCATTTGAATCACTGCCGGGAAAGAAACCAATAACAGGTCGCCCACCAGCATGTGTTTGAGTTCCTCTCCACCAGTGGGCGATTTCGACAGGATCAAGATAGCTGCCGCCGAAGCCGCCGCATAAATGATTCCGATGAACGCTTCTTGGGGAACCCGTTCTTTCCGCATGCGGGCAATGGCAAAGCAGGCGGCGCCGACGAAAGTGAACGCCAGGGAAAAGAGTGACACTTTAAAGGAGTCACCGTAGGGATCGTATCCGAGAGTTAAGGCATAAGTGGCGCCTAGTGCGGCAATCTGCGCCAGCGCCAGATCCACAAAAATGACCTTGCGGGCGATCACATGAATTCCAAGATAGACATGGTTTATGGACAGTACCAGACAGGCAAGGAAAGGAATCAGCATCCACTTTAGTTCGAGCACGGCTGGCATGGGAAGATCCGCTATTTGCTCTTAGATAATTCGTGAAAGCCAGAAACGGGATGGGAGAAACATGAGACGTGATACGTGAAACGTGATGCGTGATACGTGAAACGTGATGCGTGATACTTCATGCAACGTCATTTCCTCACGCAACACGAACCACGAATCACGTATCACCCTTTGCTTTCAAAGCGGCCGTCATTTTGGAAATCACGTGATCCATCAAATCGAAGTAGGTCTTAACCCCGGGCTCTCCTTCCACCTGGTTAGGCAGCAGGACAACGGCTGAACCCGTCTGTCGGGCAATATTATTGGGCAAGGACGGATCGTAGAAATTATCGACCAATATCAGAGGAACGTGCTCGGCCCTGATCCTTTCAATGACTTGTCGGACATGTTGCGGGCCCGGCGGGATGCCGGGCCGTTCTTCGATAGTTCCCATCAATTGAATTCCAAATACGCGGCAGAAGTATACCCACACTCTATGAAATTCAAAAGCTTTCTTGCCCAACAAAGGCTCAGCCGCTTTTAGCCAACCACCCGCTTTGGCAGACAGGGGCTGGCCGGCCAGTTTATTATTATCCAGAAAGTTGTGCAATTGCCCACCCCAAGCCAGGCGCGTTAATTTTTGAATTCCCACCAGTTTTAGCAATTCGGGACCGAACAGAGCGTTGTCAATTCGGTTGAAAAAATCAGTCTGGCGGGATTGATAATAAGCAGCTCCCACCGGATCTGCGGATATCAGCGCCTCACAAATATTGCCTGCTTCCACCTTGGCCAGCAAAGGATCCAACCAAATGTGCGGATTGCCTTGTGGGTGGATGTCTCCCAATTCACGAGAAATGACTGAGGGAATTTCCAGCGCTGAGACGCCGCTGCCCGCCACGATGCGTCCGGCGGTACCTCGAAAAATCTTGGAATTTCCGGATCCATTGGTCACCTCGTCGGCCCACAGTTCCAGCGAAAAACCATTTTCGATAAAAAGGTCCGCTTCTCGGGTCTTCTTCATCAGGACGGGCGTGGGCGTGACAAAGTGAGGATCCTGGTCTCCCTTCGCCAGAGCAATCACTTCAACCCGATTTCCTCCCACTTCTTCAGTAAGGGCCTTGAGTGTGGGAAGAGTGCAGACGACGCGCACCTTCTTGTCTGCTCCCATGGCTGCGTGGACCAGGACCGGGGAGGCGAGCATCAGGATGAACCCTGTCTGCATCAGAATAAGCCATGCCTTATGCGATCTCATTACAGACTCCTTGTAATACTCAAATTATGCACCACTGGTATTAGCCTCGGAGAGGTGCAAGGTTATTCGTATGGATATGATGGACCAAGAACATTCATGATAGTTTTGCGGTAGTAGGACTAACATCTACGTGCACTCTGCGTGGGTCTGCGTGCTAAAGAAACTTTCTCTCCGTGTCTCGGGGGCATTTTTCTGGTTGCCGCCACTAGCAGCTCAAGCCCGGGACGAATTCAAACGGCAGATTCGTCACGGTTTCCACAATAGGTTTGGATGGCTTGAACACAGAATGGGTGGCCCAGCTTATTTGTTTACCCAGAACGGTTCCGGCGGGTGGGATCCGAATACCCAGTTGAGTTCCAGGAAAACCGAATTGCGTTTGTCTTCGGTGAACAAATCGCTCCAACGGTGTTCGTAGTTGATGCGGAAACGGAGGAATTCGCTGAAGTAGTAAGAAACATAGGTTGTGAGACTGCGCCGTTTCAGGCCGGGATCGAACAAAGTATCCGTCTGATCCCAGCGGACCCCTGCGTATTTTCGGCGGTCAAACTGCCACTGGTTAAAAATGGAATAGCCTCTAGGCTTACCTGTCCCAGGTTGCAGCCCTTCGATGGCGCGGGCCACTTCAACAGGTTCGGAGGCTTCTGGGTAGGCGCGCCGAGCAAACATCAACTCGCCGCCGAGGATGTAAGACTTCCATTCTCCCAGGCGCAAGGGCTTCCAACGATACATGAAATCCACACCATGAAGATTGGCCGATGCTACCTGGTTTCCGGAGGGATGATAGTAGCTTGACCATCCTAGCTCCAGATTATGTGCCTCTTTGAAAGTCCGGAACCATCGGAGGTGTCCCAAATAGGAAACCCTGGTTCGCACTTCGGGAGATAGGGCAATGTCCCCCCCATTTAAGACCTCCACAGTGGCATCCAGACTGGAGTTGGGGTCCCAGGGTGTGGGGATGAAAAAATTGCCAGAGACACCATTTTGAATGAAGCCGTCATCTCCCAAGAATTCCTGAACAGGCAATGACCGGAAACTCTGGGGAAGATCGTGCCGGTGAAGAATATTGATTTTTCCAAACGAAGGTCGAAATCGT
>QHZP01000745.1:0-1478 GCA_003224715.1 Acidobacteriota bacterium
CAGCACCTTTTGTCCCACTTGCAAGTTGGAAGAGCTGCCCAGTTGCACAATTTGCAGAGGCTTCTTCGGCTCAATTTTGATGACAGCCAAATCATTGGAAGGATCAATTCCTACAGGCTTGGCTTTGAGCTTGTGCTTGTCTGCCAGCGTCACCTCCAAGACCCGCGCTCCTTCGATGACGTGATAGTTAGTGAGGATATATCCTTGGGCATCAATGATCGAGCCGGAGCCGGAGCCTTGCTTCGGCATCGGGTTGAAAAAGAAATCGAAGTCGACCGTCGTGGAGGTAATATTGACAACACCAGGGCTGACCCGTTTATAGATGTCGATATTGTTAGCCTCATTTTCGTTGGCCGGGACATAAGGCTTGTCTGCCGCGGCGGCAGAAGGGCCCTCGGTGAAATAGGCGGAAGGGGCAGTGTCCCTGGGAAGCAACCTGCTGGCAGCCCACGTCCCTAAACTCACCAGGCCGAGAATTAGAAGCAAGGTCCGTAATGGGAGAGTCAGTCTCATACTTTTAGTTAGGATTATTGAATGAAGGGTTGGAAGTTGGACTCAACCGGAGCCTTCGGGGGTTCAGCGATCAGCCGTCAGCTTTCAGCCAAGAGTGAAGACAAACCGTGAGAAATGCCTTCCTCTGATTGGGGGGTGTCCCGATTGGCAAATGCCCGTCCAGACTCCGACAGAGACATCCCCCAAGCCTTTGGCTCTGCCCCCTTTATTAAGGGGGAATGACTTGCCCAGTCGCCGCGCGGAGCGCGCTTCCACTCCTCAGATCAGCCCCTGGATGGTCTGCTCCATGTCCTCAAGGAAGCCAGGCTGATAACCCGTGTACTTCTTAACGATGTTTCCTTTCCGATCAATAATAAAAGTCGTGGGGAGACCCACAATTCCACCAAAATCCTGCTGGACGTTCTCATCGCCCATCACCACGGGGTATTCCATTCTAAATTTTTTGGCGAACTCCTTTACAACCTCAGGCCCCTCGGTGTCCATCGAGATCCCCACTATGACTAGTCCCTTTCCTCTATAATTCTCGTACAGTTTATTCAAGTGAGGGATTTCTTCGCGGCAGGGTCCACACCAGGTCGCCCAGAAGTCGACCACTACGACTTTATTGGCAAAGTCTTTGAAGGTGACATTCTTTCCATCCAAATTAGGCAGAGAAAATTGAGGAACCGGCCGCAGATCCTCTCCGGAGGAATCGGAGGTTGAAGGGCCTAATTGAAAATGAACCACTTTGTATGCGGTAAGCAGGATGACTGTCAACACCGTCAAAAGAATCAGAACTTGTGGACGACTTAGGTTCATAAAACCTCACGCTCAGTCTTTGACAATCTTTTGCCTCCTCGGGTTACTTGGTGGCGACGAAGTTCAAACTTCGGTCAAGTTTGTTAACCTGCCGTCCCCTCACCAGGCCGGGTGAGAGGTCAGCTGCTTCAAGAGATCCGCTCCTTGGTGGTCTGAGGTTACTCCTT
>QHZP01000745.1:1494-3589 GCA_003224715.1 Acidobacteriota bacterium
AAAAATTGGGAGGGCGAGCCTCCTGGCGGGCCATCGCCCCAGGAAGTCCTTGCCCCAGGAGGCTCGCCGGGAGCCTCGCCCTCCCGGAACTGCTTTTAGTGCCAACCTCATTCAATATCCGTAATTGAAATAGCCCGCCAGCCTGGTGAATTGGTTGGTCATCACCATGACCCCGAGGACGACCAGTAGTCCACCACTGGCATATTCGATGGCTCGGTAATGACGTTTGATCCAAGAGAAAAAGTTAAGAAAGGAATTAAGGGCGAGCGCCGTCAGGAAAAAGGGGATTGCCAAGCCCAGAGAGTAACTGGACAGAAGCAAAATCCCCTGGCCACTGGACCGCTGGTTGCTGGCTACGATGAGAATAGTCGCCAGGATGGGTCCAATGCAAGGCGTCCAACCCGCCGCAAAGGCCAACCCCACCACAAAAGCGCTGAGTGTCCCCACCGGCCTGCGGTTCATGTTGAAACGTTTCTCATAATTCAAAAACTTAATTTGGAAAAGGCCGGCAACGTGTAACCCAAAAATGATGATCAATATCCCTGCGATCCGGTTGAAGAGAATTTTGTTCTGCAGAAGAAATCTGCCTGCATAAGTCGCAGAAGCTCCAAGGAGGATGAAGATGGTGGAGAATCCTGCAATGAAAATGAGTGAGGTGAGTATCACATTCCGCCGGGTCGATTCAGTCGGCTCCTGGCGCAATCGGTCTAAAGAGACGCCGGAGATAAAAGAGATGTACCCTGGAACCAGCGGGAGCACGCAGGGGGAAACGAAAGAAGCCACTCCGGCGAGAAAGGCTGAAATTAAACTTACCTTGTTCATGGATTGGGGCTCCATTCCGCCAAAAGGGCATCGACCTGTGCCCTGGTGTGCTCCAGCAATCTGGAGTTGTCAATGACGTAGTCTGCGAATCCCAACTTTTGCTCCAGCGGCATTTGAATTGAAATTCTTCGTCTGGCCTGGATTTCTGAGAGACCATTTCTGGTAATCAATCGTTCCAATTGTTGTTCCAATCTGCAAGTCACCACCACGAGCCGTTTGAAACTCTTATAGAATCCTGACTCGATCATTAACGAAGCATCCACCACAACTTTGCCGTGCGGCTGCTCCTTTTCCAGGATATCCAATTTCGCCAGTATTTGTCGAATGACCTCCGGATGGACAATACCCTCGAGCCTCTGCAGCAAAGGTCGATTCTCAAAAACTATGGCGCCCAGCCTGTTCCGATCGATTTCACCGGCGGAATCTAAAATCTCAACCCCAAACGCCTCCAGCACTCGACTAAAGCAAGGTTGACCCTTAAGCAGGAGGTCGTGTGCCACTTTGTCGGCATCAACGATCGTACACCCTCTGTCTTGCAGCATCCTGCAGACAGTGGATTTACCGCTGGCGATTCCCCCCGTGAGTCCTATCCTTAACATGGAAGACATGAGGGTCATGCCCTGCGCACCCTGGCTGCCTGGACCGTGTTTTTCATCAGCATGGCAATGGTCAAAGGACCAACACCCCTGGGTACAGGAGTTATCGCCGAGGCCAACTCCGACACGCTGGCGAAATTGACATCGCCGCACAAAACATGGTTCTTGTTTTCCGCCCGGTTCTTTTCGTACTGCGACCGGAGCGAAGGATCTCGTTCCAAAAATTCGGGCAACAGATCCCCTTCGATTTTGTTGATACCGACATCAATGACCACCGCTCCCGGCTTCACAAACTCAGCGGTGACCATGGCCGGCTTTCCAATGGCGGCAACCAGGATATCTGCTTGCGCGGCGACCCTGGGCAGGTTTTGGGTACGAGAGTGGCAAATAGTCACCGTTGCGTGTTCTTGCAATAACAGAAAGGCCAGGGGCTTTCCGACCAGGTTGCTCCGACCGATCACGACCGCATGACTCCCTTTCATGGGGATGTTTTCCCGCCTCAGCATCTCGACAACTCCCGAGGGCGTGCAGGGCTTTAGCGAGTGGCGGCCCAAAGCTAAGTTACCCACGTTCATTGGATGAAGCCCATCAACATCTTTGGCTGGATCCAGCGCCAAAAGGATGGTCTGTTCATCAATCTGCTGCGGTAGAGGCAGTTGGACCAAGATGCCGTCAAT
>QHZP01000112.1 GCA_003224715.1 Acidobacteriota bacterium
ATTCTCGCATTGGCTTCAAACCCTCACCCAGGGAGCTTTCTCAAAGCTCCCATGCCTCTCCCAAAGGGCGAGGGGAGAGTCAATCCAATTTTCTTGTTCCCTCTCCTTGTGGGAGAGGGGTGAAGGCTTGATAAGCCTTCACAGGGCGGGTGAGGGTGGCTCATCCCCAGCGCGTGACATGTTTTTCATGCCCACAACTTCGAGATTTGGGTTTAGCAAGGGAAACCAGCTATTCCTGCAAAACTCCTCTTGACAATAGTCGTTTTAACGACTATATTAGCCTCGATGGTGCGGCGATTACAAGCGGAAATCAGGCAGACCAAACCTTTCGCAACGCTGGAGGCCGAGGCGTACCTGAATCTTCTTCGAACCGCCGACGCTTTGTTTCGTGGTGGCGAGGCTTTGCTTAAACCGCTGCAGCTGTCGCCTCCCCAATACAATGTCCTGCGAATTTTGCGGGGGGCCTATCCAGGCGGGTTAGCCTGCCGGGAGGTAGCGGAACGGCTTCTGACCAAGGATCCGGATATTACCCGGTTAATGGACCGTCTGGAACATCGTGGCCTCATTACCCGAGCGCGCAACCAGAAGGATCGCCGTGTGATCACCACCCGGATCACACCAGACGGTCAGCAGCTTTTGAAGCAGCTCGACAAACCGATGCTGGAAATGCAGGAACAGCAATTGGGGCATTTGGGACAGCGGAAGTTGCGATACCTGATCAATCTGTTGGAAACAGTGCGGCAAAAAGCGGGGTAATTTTTTTTCAGAGGAGCCTCTCATGCCGCCCCTCAGGCGGCACCACTAATAAATGAAAATGATTCCCCCTTCGAAGGGGGTGCAGGGGGATGTCTCTGTCGCGAGCGGGATGGAACCTTCCAACAGGACACCCTCTGCAGCCCAAGGGCCGCAACCCCCCAAGGACGGATTCGCTGGAGGAGAACACAATGACCATTCAAGGATTGCATCACATTACGCTGGTCTGTTCAGATGCTCAACAGACGGTTGACTTTTATACTCGGGTGCTGGGTCTGCGTTTTGTCAAGAAGACCGTTAACTTCGACGATCCGGGCAGCTATCACCTTTACTTTCTTTTTTTGAGTGGCCGGGTGCCGCTCGGGGTTATCCGGGTATTGGCGGGACTCATCATTTTGCCATGGTTGTGTCTAACTATGACGGGTTGTTGAAATGGAAACGACGCTTGACGGACCTGGGCATCGCCGTCAAAGGCCCGTTCGACCGTCATTATTTCGTCTCAATCTATTTGAACGATCCGGACGGAACAATCATTGAAATCGCCACCCGCGGCCCAGGCTGGACCATTGACGAGGACTCCGATCGCCTCGGTACAGAATTCCGCGAGCCTCCGAGAGGAGTCATTGTTTCGAATCGGGACAAAGAGCGCATTCAAGCGGTAACCTGGCCGGAGCCGGTACCAGCCATCACGCCGGACATGGAGCTCCTCGAAGGAATGCACCACATCACCGCCATTGGTTCCGACATTGGGAGAACACACGCCTTCTTTGGCGAATTGTTAGGCTTGAGGCGGGTGAAGATGACCTCCAATTTTGATGATCCAGGCTCAGCTCACTGGTATTGGGGTGTGGGTGATGGGCGGCCGGGAACATTGATCACTTATTTTGAACGCTCACCGTCCAAGGAGCGCAGGATGCGGATGGGCGCCGGGCAGACCCATCACTTTGCCTTAGCGGTTCCGAACCCAGATACCCAACTGGAGTGGCGGGAGAAGCTGATCAAAGCAGGATTGCGCGTCTCGCCGGTGATGGACCGTGTTTACTTCAAGAGCATCTACACCAACGATCCCGACGGACATATTGTAGAACTGGCTACGGCGGGGCCCGGTTTTGCAGTTGATGAAGCGATGGCCGATCTCGGTCAAGACCTAAGGCTCCCCCCCTGGCTGGAGAAGGGACGTGCCGATATAGAGCGGGTTCTCCGGCCCATAACTGTTCCGCATTGGCGCCCGGTAGAAACCTCCAGCGCAAAAATCTGATATCCCTCAAGAGGTAACGTTTATGACCCAACCCATCGAGACAAGGAAAGGCCCCCATCAAGGACAACCGGTTCTGCTGGCTGGCGAGCCGCTCGCTCGCGCTCGAGCCGCGATGCTAATGGTGCACGGGAGGGGAGCCACGGCCGAAAGCATTTTGACGCTCGCCCAAGAGCTGGCACAACCCGGTTTTGCCTATGCCGCTCCTCAAGCGGCCGATAATACCTGGTATCCGCAAAGCTTTCTGGCTCCTATAGAGAGGAATGAACCTGGATTGTCATCGGGGCTCTCTGCCATCGCAGAGGTCCTGGCTCAATTGAGCGCCGCGGGAATTTCACCCGGGCGCACCCTGTTGCTGGGTTTTTCCCAAGGTGCCTGCCTCTCCCTTGAATTTGTGGCCCGCCATGCACGCCGCTTTGGCGGCGTCGCGGGTCTCAGCGGAGGGCTTATCGGGCCCGATGGTACTCCCCGTAACTACTCCGGCTCCCTGGACGGCACGCCTGTCTTTCTAGGGTGCAGTGACGTCGATTTTCATATTCCGAAAGAACGAGTGCATCACACTGCCGAAGTGCTGCGGCGGCTGGGCGGAAACGTCACCGAGCGGCTCTACCCGAATATGGGTCATACCATCAACCAGGATGAGATCGATTTTGTCCGCGAAATGATGGCTGAACTTATTAAAAACAGTGAAATTCCGAAATGAGCAGTAAGAAAGGTCATACCGCATAAAGCCAAGACAACTCCTCACGCAAAGACGCGGAGCCGCAGAGGAACAAGAAAGCTGAGGATGGAAGTCTTCGATCGTGCGATCCACGATCCTCAATTCTCGGCCCTCCTCATCTGTTGAAAAACCCAAGACGATGTGATCACCTTATATTTCATCTCTTCGTGGTGACGGGCCAAGACAAAAGGTGCTCGCCGATTGTCGTGCGCCTCGCGCTTTGAAATCTTGCAAGGGAATCCGCTCGGTGCAATAATCGCAGTCGTTGCGACAGGCCATTCTCTTTGGGGAGCGGTGGACATGGGCATGAAGGATTTATTAAGGAGCATCCTGATTGAGCCAGGTGCTAAATGTCGATTGTCTGAGTACGATCCGGAAGACATCAGTCTATGTTCAAGCAAAGAAGCTGCCCAGGAAGACATTGCCAAGGACATTACGCGCTTGGCCAAATTGCAGGAGATGCTCTATGCGGAAGACAGGCGCTCTGTGCTCATTATTCTCCAAGCCATGGACGCGGGAGGCAAGGATGGAACAATCAAGCATGTCATGAGTGGACTCAACCCGCAAGGCTGTGAGGTCACCAGTTTCAAGGTTCCGTCAGCCGAAGAAGCCGACCACGATTTCCTTTGGCGGATTCATAAGGCGGTCCCTCGCCGAGGAAATATTGGTATCTTCAACCGTTCACACTATGAGGATGTCCTGGTAGTCCGCGTCCACAACCTGGTTCCCAGGGAAGTCTGGAAAGAGCGCTATGATCAGATTAATCGGTTTGAGAAGTTATTGAGCGAAATGAGCGTCGTCATCTTAAAGTTCTTTTTGCATATTAGCAAAGAAGAACAGAGGAAAAGATTCCAGGAGCGGCTGAAGGACCCAAGCAAAAACTGGAAGTTTTCCGAACTCGATTTAAAGGAGAGAGAACTCTGGGAAGACTACCAGGCCGCCTATGAGGATGCCTTGAGCAAATGCAGCACCGAATGGGCTCCCTGGTACGTGATCCCGGCCAACCACAAGTGGTATCGGAATTGGTCGGTGGCCAGGACCATAGTTGATACTCTGGAATCACTCAAACTGTCCTTCCCGGTTGCCAGGACAGACCTTTCCAAGATTCAGATAAAATAACGATGGACCTAGCTTATTGGATTTTTGGGTTGGCTTTAGGAATAGTCCTCGGAGGCCTGGCCGCCACCTTGGTTGCCAGGGCCAGGAGAGCGCAGGCTGTCGCCGAGGCTGACTCCCAGTCCCGGGTAGATGTAGCCAGCTTGACCGAACGCCTGGCTTTCCAAGCCAGGGAGATTGAGGATCTTCACAGAGAAGAGTCCGCGCTGGAATCAAAAGTCGAGGGATTAACCTCCGCATTGAACAGGGAGACGGAGGCTCGCGCAGCTGCCGCGGAAAGGGCCAGCCGCCTTTCCATTGTGGAAAGAGAAATGGAGGCCAGAAAGGATGACCGCAATTCTCTCTTAGAGCAAATTTCCAATCTTAAAACCACCAACAGAGAATTGGAAACCGTCCTGGAAGAGGAACGAAAATCTGCTGGGGAAAAACTGAGCCTTCTGCAGGCGGCGACGGAGCAATTGAGTGATGCCTTTCAAGCCCTATCCGCCGATGCGCTCAAAAGTAATAACCAGGCGTTTCTCGAATTGGCCGGAGAGACGCTGCAAAGATTTCACTCGGAAGCCCGAGGAGACTTGGAACAGCGGCAGAAGGCCGTTGAGAATCTGGTGACCCCCATAAGAGAGATTTTGGAGAAGTACGACCAGCAGATCCAGGCCATCGAGAGGTCTCGCAGTGAAGCCTATGGCAGCCTTTCCCAGCAAGTGCAGTCACTTTTGCTTTCCCAGCAGAAATTGGCAAGCGAAACGGGGAACCTTGTAAAGGCTCTGCGCACCCCCCAAGTGCGCGGGCGCTGGGGAGAGCTAACATTGCGAAGGGTGGTGGAGCTGGCCGGCATGACGGCCTATTGTGATTTTGTGGAACAAGAAGTCATCGACGGCGAAGCGGGCAAGCTACGCCCCGACATGATCGTCAAACTCCCCGCCAACAAAGAAATCGTCGTGGACTCAAAGGCGCCTTTGCAAGCTTACCTGGACGCCCTGGACGCCCCGGATGACGAGGTCCGCCAAGCCTGCCTGAAGGCTCATGCCCGCCAAATCAGAACGCACCTGCAGAGCTTGAGCAGCAAATCCTACTGGGAAGACCTCGCAGGTAGCCCTGAGTTCGTTATATTATTCATTCCTGGCGAATCCTTTTACAGTGCAGCCCTCGAACAGGATCCGCAACTGTTTGAAGAAGGTGTGAACCAGCGCGTGATTTTGGCTACCCCGGGCACCTTGATCGCCCTGCTGCGGGCGGTGGCCTATGGCTGGCGGCAAGAAAAGATTGCCGAAAGTGCTCAAGCCATCAGTGACCTGGGAAAGTCCTTGTATGACAAGCTGGCAACCCTGACCCGGCACTTTGATGAGGTTGGCCGTAACCTTGAACGAAGCGTCGAGGCTTATAACAGAGCCGTCGGTTCGTTAGACATACGCGTCCTGGCGGCTGCTAGAAAGTTCAAGGATTTGGGGGTGTCAACCCAGGCGGAAATTTTGGATCTGGCCAGCATCGACAAGAAGACTCGAAAATTTCAGTCGGTAGAGCTGCTGGCATTGCCAACCTGGGAAGCCGAAGAAAAAGGCTGAACACTAGATCCATTACGCGGCGATGAAGTTCAAGCTTTGTTAACCTGCCGTCGCCTCACCCAGGGAGCTTCCTCAAAGCTCCCACGCTTCTCAAATTGGGAAAGGGAGTAATAATTTTAAAATTCACTCTCCCCTCGCCCCAGCAGGGAGAGGGGCCGGGGGTGAGGGGCCGGTTAGGTCTTGGCATAAGTTTGACCGGACTCTGAACTTTGTCACCGCCAAGCAGCCCTAAGCATGACGGATCCTTTTGGCCAAGGCAGGATTTTGATTGCACCGGTGGAGCCAGACTCGGTGTGAATGGCTGCCAATCAACTCTGCAGGACACCATGAATCTCAAATTAAAAGAAAAAGAACCCATTCGGTTCGAACTGCCCAACGGGGCCATCATTAAGATCGAGGCGCGTTCTCCTGAAGAATTTATTATTCAGCGTGAAAACCTGCCACGCGAACTCACGGTCGTGGTGAACAGTTTTCCGACCAACCACGTTTTGCAGTCGATGTTTATTGCGGTTCAGACGAAGAACTACCAACAAGGCAAGCCTTGAGCCGTCAGCCTTCAGCGGTCAGAAAGGACGAAGACGGGTGAGTGGTCGGTATCCCTTGAGGACGAATTACTGATGACTGACAAAGGAGATTGAAATGAAACGACCCATTTTGCGAATTTTCTGCCTTACCCCCTCAATGTCACTTCTTGTTTGGAGTTTCGTCGCCCTGCACGGCTTCTCCCAATCCAATTCAAAGCGACCCATTCGGCTGGGAGTCATCGGCCTGGATACTTCCCATGTAGTAGCTTTCACCAAGGTGTTTAATGATCCGAGCAATCCGGAGCATCTGCCCGGAGTCCGAGTCGTAGCGGCTTTCAAAGGAGGCAGCCCGGATATCGACTCCAGTCGAAACCGAATCGAAGGATTTACCCAGGAGCTGCGTGACAAGTGGCATGTCGAGATCGTAGGGGATATTCCCAGCCTCTGCGGGAAAGTCGATGGCATTTTGCTTGAAAGTGTGGACGGCCGGCCTCACCTGGAACAGGTAAAACCCGTGCTGGCCGCCAAAAAGCCCGTCTTCATTGATAAGCCGCTCGCGGCCAGTTACAAGGATGCCCTGGAAATTGCTCGTCTCGCCAAAGAAGCTGGAGTGCCCTGGTTCAGTTCGTCCAGCTTGCGCTTCTGGGAAGAGACTCAGCGTTTGAAAAAAGCGTCGGAAGCGGGAGGCATTGTGGGCTGTTTTGTCTACGGACCTTCCCCCACCGAGCCTCACCATCCGGACTTGATGTGGTATGGCATTCACGTGGTCGAGATGCTCTATACCCTGATGGGCCCCGGATGCGAGTCCGTAACCCGAGTCAATACAGAAGGCACCGATGTGGTGGTAGGCAAGTGGAAAGATGGTCGTCTGGGAGTCATGCGAGGCGCCCGCCAGGGGAAAGAAGATTACGGGATTACTTTGTTCGGCCAGAAAGCGGTGCTGCGCTCTGAATCACGCGAGGAAGGCTACCGGCCGCTGCTTGCGGAGATCGTGAAATTCTTCCAGACGGGTGCGGCGCCCGTAACCCCGTCAGAAACTCTGGAAATGTTTGCCTTCATGGAAGCCGCCGATATGAGCAAGACCCGAGGCGGAGTGGCGGTCCCGCTCAGCGCAGTAACAAAGTAATCGCCTGGTCCAGACGGCGTCAACGGCTCATATGGCCGGCGGCTAAGGGTGGGGTGAGTTGCACTAGCGGGCCGAAAGAGAGAACATCCATCGGGCAAGCGGAAACGCAAATCCCACAGCCAATACAGGAGGTCTGCTGGTTGTCCAGCACGTCCTGTTTTAAGGCAAAGTTCATGACGTCAATGCCCACCTGGCAGTTGCGAGAGCACTCGTTGCAGCCGATGCACTTGTCATTGGCGACGATCTTAAACTTGCTCCACTTGAGCTTGGTGAAGAGATGAGATTGCAGATGCATCAACTTGGCCAGAGGACACCAATAGCGGCACCACACTTTGCCTCCCAGGAACGGATACAACGTGACCGGCAGAATGCCTACCAGCCAAATGTCTGCGACGAGGCGGTAGAGGCGAATGCCCAGGTCGGCGGGGCCGGTGATGGAAGCATACGTATCCTTGCCCAGAACCAAGACAGTGACCACCGCCGCAAAGATCAGGACCGCCAGATTCATCCATTCCCACCTGATCGAGGTCTTACCTTTGGGAGCCAGGTGTCTCCAGCGGTCGCCAAAGGTTTCCGCCAGTCCACCACACCCGCAAATCCACGAGCAATACCGTTTCCCGTGAAAAAGAACCAAGACCGGGATAATCACAAAAGTTAACAATACGCCCCACGCCACCCAGATCTGATGCGGGTTATAAAAGAAGGTATAGAAGAACAGCGGCCAGGCATAGATAAGGCCGTAGCTCCGCCAGGCCTGTTGTGCAAACACCGGGTCGTTGGCTAGTTTTTCGCCGACCCATTGATACTTGACAGCATATTGGAAAAGAAATTCCGGAATGAGGAAAAAGAAAATCCACTGGAAACTCAGTAAGCTGACATAGCGCCAGATTTGAAATTTGTCTTTACGGTCCAAACCCCAGCGCTTGAGGGCCTGCAATCCGAAGACAGTCATCAGCGTGGTGTAGAGAACGGTGTACCAGAAAGACCAGGGTCGATGGAAAAAGGAAAAAAACTTGTATCCCCAATCCCGGTAAGGCCAGAACTCTTCGCCTTTGCCGATTTTGACGCCATAGACGGTGTACCACATGAAGAAGGAAAGGCCCAGCCAGGCAAAACGGTCGCCTTTCAGGCCCAAGCGGATTAATCCTGTAAGCCCCGCGGCCCAGACCAGAATGCCGATCCAGGGGGGAAGAACTGAAAGGTCGTGCCCGCCCAGGGCAGCCTGGCCGCCAAAGATCCACAAGCCCAAGAAACCAACCAGAATCAAAGCCAGGGCACGCCCGAGACTACCTTCCCATTCATTCTCCATTTTCAAGCCAAGCGATTTGAGGAACTGGCGCGGAACATCAGCGCCGATCAGCACAAATGCATGATCGTAGGGAATCTGGCGGGCTTCTGTGGAACCGGCACGATCGATTTTCAAAGTTGCTTCCTGCTCGCCAAATTCCACGACGTTGGAGTTGAGCAAAGGCTCTATTTTCTTGGCACCAATCTGCTCCTGGAGCTTTCGTTCATTGTCTTTGAAGATTCGGCTGAATTCGCTGCCTCGGTAGGAAAGAAAAACTTTGTTTTGCTGGCTCAGAGTAATGGCCGCCTCAATGGCGCTGTTGCCTCCTCCCACTACGATAATATTCTCGTTCTTGTATTTTCGGGGGGAATAGAGTCGATGGTAAACGTGCTCCTGCTCTTCGCCACCGACCCTCAGCTTGCGCGGGTTGCCGCGCTGCCCGGTGGCCAGCACGACTCGCTTGGCTCGGTAAACGGCTTTGGCTGTTTTCAGACTAAAAATGCCGTCTTTCTTCTCACAGTTTGTCACCCCTTCCATGGTGTGCAGGTTGAGCTGGTTTTCTTGGATGATCTGATGCCAGCGCCGGGTCAAGTCTTCCTTGGACGCACCATCCAGCCACAGCTTACCCTTGGGAGGCTGGCTATCCGGCTCGGCGTACACCCATTTGCTTTCCGGAAAATTTTCAATGGTATTGGCAATCTGCTCTTTCTCGAGCAACAGGCAGCGCATACCGCGCTCTTTGGCTTGCAGTGCCGCATTCAGCCCGGCCGCGCCGGCGCCGATGACAACGACATCGTAAACCTCCGGGTCGGTGCTGCCGATGGCGCCGGGCAACGTTGCAATATGCTCGATGACGTCGTAGCCCTGGGCCATGGCATATTTGATCACCGGCGCCCCAGCTAAATCCCTGCAATATTACTCTCGTTGTGCTTTTTCAGATAGGGACGTTCGTTCTGTCCGCTGCCCGAGTGAAGAACCGCGACAATTGATTGTTTGATTTTGGCACAGAAAGACGGTTGGGTTTGCTTGTCCGGCATGCTCTTGAACCAAAATGAGTTTCTTATGCTCGCGCTACTTCCGACTGCCGTGTCGGCTGCAAATGGCCTCCACAGGCGGCGCAGCGGCGGGCGGATGGATGATTGGTATTTCCACAAGTAGGACAAGCCGATGGCGCTTGGGTTGTGGGCACTTTGACCAGGCCAGCCGGGATGGTCCCGGCTACGGCCAGAGATGG
>QHZP01000113.1 GCA_003224715.1 Acidobacteriota bacterium
CCCTGGAAGCCAAAGTCATCGACCGTCTTGACGAGGCCTGTCCCAAAATACATCTGCCAATACCGGTTGACGGCCACGCGTGCCGTCAGTGGGTTCGATGGATCGACCAGCCAGCGGGCGAATCCCAGCCGGTTGTTTGGAACATCGGCGGGCAGCCGAGGGAGACTGGCCGGTATGCCCGGAGTCACTTTTTCGCCGTGTTTGTCATACGCGCCTCGAATCAGAACGAAACTATCACGCGGCGGCTTCATCTCTTCCATCACCATGGTGGTGGGAAAGCTTTCTATCAGTTGCTCTCTCTGTTTACGCAAAGCTTCGAGCTGCTGTCGGGCTTGCTGGATGGTTTCGGGCGCGTGCTTCTCCACAAAATAGGATCGGATCTTGTGGGCTTGCGGCTTGGTCCTTCTTTCCGGAGGAATTGCGGCGATATCCGTAATCGAATCGCTGGTAGCGATCACTTCGACTGCCTCAGTCGGCAAAGCCGTGTTGTATACGCGTACGTCGTCGATGTAGCCGTGGAAACGGCTTTCAGGGCCGCCACCGCCACCGATTCGGAAGGGTTCCGGCGTCTTGAATGTTTGGTTCAGTTCGTCAAGCAGCACCTTGAGCTTTTGCGGTTTCCCGTTGACATAAATCTTGACTCCGCTAGCGTCCCTTGAACCATCATAGGTCGCCATCACATGGTGCCAGCGATTGGGCGGTAAGCTGCTTTCGGTCTCCACGCGTAGTGCATCATCCAGCCAGCGTTGGACCAGGTTTAGTTGAACCTTTCCATTCTCTAGATACAGGCTATAGCCTTGCTCTTTTTCTGCGTCCTTCGTTCGTGATAACACGGCACCGCCCTGCCCGTCGGTGGGGTAAATCCATGCTCCCAGGGAGAACTTGTCGTAAAAGCCGAATTCGGCCATGTTGCCGGCGTCGATGAAGCGTTTTCCATCAAAGCTGGCTGCCAGACCGATCTGACCTGGAGCAAAATCGGGTTCCCCATCAATCACCTTACCGACCTGGGGCTTGGCGTCGACGGCATTGCTGCTTTGCTCTGTGGTGTTTCCATCGAGGGGGAAATGCGCCACTAGCCCCTCGGTGATTGACCAATGGATCAGTCTTGTCCTTTTCAAGGATCTCTCCCATTCCGTTTGGGCCGCAGCCAGTTCAGGCGCCAACTTTGCAAACTGGCTTTCCGCTAACGCCAGTTTGCGTTCGAGGTCTTTGAGCTGTTTTTGTTGCTGCAAGGTGGGAGTTTTAATCATGGGTGGAGAGTTGCCGTACTTGTTAGCCCTCCCTTTCTCCGGCACGTTGTTGAAATACGCGAAAACCTCGTAGAACTCCTTCTGCAAGATCGGATCATACTTGTGGTCATGACAACGTGCACAGCCCATGGTCAAGCCCAGCCACACTGTGGAGGTCGTGTCCACACGATCGACCACATACTCCGCCGCATACTCTTCCGGAATGATGCCGCCTTCTCCGTTGCCCCGATGATTCCGGTTGAAGCCGGTCGCGATTTTCTGGTCGAGCGTGGCGTTGGGCAACAGGTCACCGGCGATTTGCTCGATGGTGAAGCGATCGAAGGGCATGTTTTGATTAAAGGCGTTGATCACCCAGTCACGCCATCGCCACATGGTTCGCTCGCCGTCTGTTTGATAGCCGTTGGTGTCGGCATAGCGAGCCGCGTCCAGCCAGCGAATCGCCATCCGCTCGCCATAGCGCGGCGACTGGAGCAGCCGGTCCACCAGCTTCTCGTAAGCGCCGGGTGACTTGTCCGCCAGGAAGGCCTCTACCTCAGCCGGGGTAGGCGGCAGACCGGTCAGATCCAGCGTCACGCGCCGAATGAGAGTGGCCTTATCCGCTTCCGGAGCAGCACTGAGCCCCTCGCGTTCAAGCCGGTCGAGAATGAAGAAGTCGATCGAATTGCGTGCCCCGTTTTTGTTCTTCAGCTGCGGCGGCGAGGGACGCTGAGGCAGGATAAAAGACCAGTGCCTCTGCCATTTGGCGCCCTGCTCGATCCAGAGACGGATGAGTTCGATCTGTCGTTCCGTCAGCTTGCGACCCGAGTAAACCGGTGGCATACGCACGGCTTCATCCTTTGCCGAGATGCGCCGGTACATCTCGCTCTTGGCCAGATCGCCAGGCACTATCGCGCGATAGCCGCCGAGGTCCGCAAAGGCTCCGGCTTCGGTATCGAAGCGCAGCTTGGTCTTCCGGTTTGCCGCGTCCGGACCGTGGCAGGTGAAACACGTGTCTGAGAGGATCGGCCGAATGTCACGATTGAACTCAACAGCTTGAGCCGCCTGGCCCTCGCCGAAAACAAGGATCGCTCGCCAAGCCATCGACCCTGTTAAGGCAAAGCCAAAGATAAGAAGACCCACCCAATTTCGGTATTTTGTACTCATATGAAACAATCACTTCAGGAGCTAATGAGCTCTAAACAAGGGCTGCGCCTGATATCCCTGCCCCCCACCGCCTTGACTGGGAGCCCGAAGCGCCAGCGAGGATCATCGCGCGGCTGTCCCTCGCTGGCGCTTCGGGCTCTCATTCCGTCCGCAAAACGAGAACGAATTCTCGTTTCGATCCACATAACGGATTAGGACAATCGGTGATCAAGGGAAACCCGGTTCCAAAGGTCCAGCTATCATTTCATTGTTCTAATCTGCATTAGGCCTCGATACTATGTCCTGATCACTGGATTACAAAATTAAAAGTCCTCAACGATATCTAAGTTTACCGCGCTATGCCTTCATCCTCAATGATTTTGTTTAATGAGAGTCAAATGAGAATTTTGTTCTCGTTTATGGAATCGTCGTCGTGCTTTTGGAGTTCGAGGACGGGTGTGGGGACGACGAGCACGATGTGCCTGGATCAAGGGTTCGAGCCCTTGGTTAGTTAAGGCCTCTGGCGTGGGAGCTATGTGGGCGTGGGTAGGCAACTCTCGTCAGAGCGCCGTAAGTCACTACGTTGAGGCACAGCCGCTTGCTGACACGCGAGCTACTGGCTTGACCTTCGGCCTGTTCAGTAGCCTGACCATGAGGGAGGGCCGGGGACTTTGACGGGCGACGCCCAGAGCAGGCAAGCTATTTGCAGTGGAGAGAGGTTCCAATTAAAATACTGTGCCACGATGATGATTTTGAAAGGTTGCTCGCTTGTAACAGAACTTGTTTGTTCGCTGGAGGTAATTATGAGAAGGTTCACCAATCTGTTATGGGTTCTCTTGGTCGTCTCCTGTTGCTTCTCCAGGGCCTTCGCTCAAAATGCCAGCCTACTTTTTCCGGACAAGAATTTGCAGGCTGCCGTCAGAAACCAGGTGTTTGCCACCGAGCCACTGAATGAGGAATCGGTCCGCAAGCTTTCGGTCCTGAAGGCCTCGGGCAGTGAAATTCGGGATATTACGGGATTGGAGAAGTGCACTGCGCTGGCGATGCTGGATTTGTCGAACAATCAGATTACAGACCTCAGTCCATTGAAAGGTTTAACGGGGATTCAGTCTCTCACTCTCTCGGGCAACAAAATTAGAGACCTGGCTCCTTTAAGTGGACTGACAAATCTGCAATACCTGGAACTTACTGGAAATGAGATTTCTGACCTGACTCCCATCAGCAATTTGACCGCTCTGGCTTCCCTGTACCTTGCCAAGAACAAAGTTAAGGATATCGGTCCTGTCAGCGGGCTGACCAAACTCTATTCCCTCTACCTGGAAGGGAACCGGGTCGCCGACCTCAAGCCGCTCAGCAAACTGAAGAATCTTTACTGTTTGGATCTCACCGCCAACCAGGTTTCGGATATTTCACCCCTATCAGGATTGACGAGCTTAAAGTACCTGCTTCTCGACAAAAACCGGATTTCGGACATTGGCCCTTTGGTGACTATGAGCAAGAAAGATTTCGAGGGAGAAAAGAACTTTGCGCCTTTTCTGTTTCTTTCTCTGCTTGGTAATCCCTTGAGCGAATCCGCTAAGAAAAACCAGGTTTCGGAACTAAAGAACTACGGTGTCAGGGTGAAGCTCGAGGAAAAGTAGAGGGAATCAAGCGTTTTGGTTGGAAATTTTTCAAACATGGTCAATTGGTTTTTGCTACGTCCCTACCGCCTTTCATAACTGCGCCGACCTATTTGTCTGACTCGCACCTTTCGGGATGTGTTGGGATGGCATTCTCGTTTTCGGTAGCCCTGTGCTGCAGCACGGGGGCTAGAGTTTGGACGTTTTGATTGCCGCGTAGCGGCATCTGAGGTTAGGCCGGCCTTTCAAGGCCGGTCTCGGCAATCCAATCCCCTAACCCGTCGCAGAGCGACGGATGAGATCGCAAACCCCAATGGTGTGCGAGATTCAAGCGCCGCTGACCCGGCGCGGATTCCTTACGTGCGTCACCAAGGTACCGGCCTTGAAAGGCCGGCCTACAGTCAAGCGCCGCGACGCGGCGGCGAAACAGTCGTTTTTGTGCCCAACAAATATCACCTATCGAGAAAACGCTTGTTTCATGGTCGGGACTTGACAACTACAGGAATCTCAATACGCGTCGGGGGCCCGCATAAAGGTAAGAACACAACGAGAAACTTCCCACGCTGAAGCACGGGGCTAATGAACGCTGACAGATGCTCTCACGTATTTCATTTGAATACATTTTGTGCTCCTACTCCTGCTCTTGCTCGGCTTTCTGTCGACTCATCGAGTAAGAGCATGAGCACGAGCACGAAATACGTTGGCATATTCTCCAACGGAGCACTGAGTCATTTTGGAGGAAGAATGTTGCCTGACGATGTGAAAGATACTTTGTCCGGCTGGAAAGCCCTTCTGGCTTTAGACAGGTCGTTATTGATGAAGAGGCGTTGATCGGTCAGATCCGAATGCAACAGGAAGGTTTCTGTCCCTTCCAGGGCCTCACAATTGCGAATGATCACCTTCCCACCATGATTCAGCGCGATGGCTGCCGCTTTCCCTCCCGGTAAGGCTTGCCTGCCGCGGAACCCATCAACCAGCAGGTCCTGGAAATTTTCGCACTCAATTCCGTGGCTCAAGTAATCCGCCTGAGGATTCACCCAATGGAGTTCAAGGTCTTGAATCTTGATACCGTTGACATACCGGCAGAAGACTCCCGGGATGTCGTGTTTGAATATCGCCAATACCTTGTCCAGAACGGGACGCAAATCAAAGTTCCCGCCATAAGAAGCGCTTAAAGGAGTGGGAAGAATGGTTAAATTGATTTGCTCCAGGGTCAAGTTTTGAATCGGGCTTTCCTTTAGAGCGTACACCACGATGCCCGATTCGCCACGGGCAATGATATTCGAGAAGCGGATATTTTTGATTTCTCCTGCTTTGATGTTTTCATAGAGGGGGACTGCCGAGACATGGAGGGGTTCGCCATGTCCCCACCAGTGGCCGGTGTGCAGGCGTGTTTCAATGGTGATATTCGAAAACAGGATGTTCTCAATGGAACCCCTGTCCCGCGCAAAAACACCCACGCCGCGGTTGGAGCCGTAAATCACCAGATTCTGAAACACGCAATTCCTGATGCTGTTATCGCCATAGCCCACTCGGATGCCGCTGGAACGGCTCTGCAGCGTGCAATTGTTGACAGTGACATTCTCTGCCACGCCTTTCTTCTGGCCAAAACCCGTCACACAAATGGCATCGTCACCTGCACTGATATCGCAGTCAGAGATATGAATATTACGGCTGGTGGTGCAATGAATGCCATCATTGTTGGCATATGCCAGCCCGTTGAGAATCACAATCCCGGTGAGGTTGACGTGATCGCAGTCCGCCAGATGAAGGGTCCATAGAGGGCTGTCCTTAATGGTAATGTCGCGGATCAGAATATTTTTGCACTCGGAGAAGACAACCAGATTCCCCGGACGATCCTTGGGCAAGACGGGTCCATCACCCATGTCAGGATCCCCGTACATATATTTCTTGCCCTGCCGGGTAAACTGGCCGTCGAAGTCATCCTCAATCCGGCGCTTGTTCAGATCCATGAATTGAGTCCCGTTGCCGTCAACCACACCATGCCCTGTGATGGCAATGTTTCCGGCATTTTGGGCGAAGATGAGGCCATGTCTCTGCTCTCCATTCATCGAGTAATCTGAGAGGTTAGAACTACCCTTTAACACGGCGCCTGCCTCCAGATGGAGGGTGATGTTGCTGACCATGACAATCGTTCCGGTCAGGTACGTTCCTGAAGGAACATAGACGGTTCCTCCCCCGCCCTTGGCACAGGCTTGAATGGCTTGATTGATAGCGGCCGTATTGACGGTCTGGCCGTCGGCT
Source organism: Acidobacteriota bacterium (assembly GCA_003224715.1). Lineage (GTDB taxonomy): Bacteria > Acidobacteriota > Terriglobia > Versatilivoradales > Versatilivoraceae > QHZQ01. The sequence goes on from QHZP01000113.1 coordinate 6,257, forward strand.
TTGGCCCCATAGTCCAGGATGTTGCAGACAGGTAATCGCTGCGGAAAGGTAGTCCCGGTCGAGCCGGCAAGCAGGACTAAAAGACAAATAAACTGCTTTGTCGGGCTCCAGGTTGCGCACCGCACGGCGCTGGGCTTTGGTTCGTTCAAAGGGCCCATTGCTTGAGAATGGCTGCTGGTTTTTGCGATCAATGAATTCATCTTGGGCATGATATTCCTGTTCACTTGAATTGCGGTGCTTGTAGTTCGAAAGTCATTGGAGGCGATGGCGACAGTAGCCCTGCAACACCAAAATCGTTCATCTCCGTCAACTGCAGGGAATCCCCAATTACCAAAATCTGCGTCAATCTGCGTTTATCTGCGTCCTAAGAACCTACTAGCCAAGGGCTTCGCCCTTGCTATCCCTGGCTCGGGTAGCCACGATTAACGCGTCTTTTGCGGTAATCGTGGGCAGTCCGCGACGAAAAGCCCACGGTCAGCAAAAGCTGCTGACCGTGGCTACCAAAACGAGAACAAAATTCTCGTTTCGATCCACATAACGGGCTAATTCGCTTTTCGTTCCACGGGGCGAATAGGCCCCATAAGAACCATCTTCCCCCAAGTGGCGTCGTCATCTCCTTTTCCATAGATCAGAAAATGACCCCCGTAGTCCCCTCCGTCTGGATCCGTGTGAACGATCTCCAACCCGTAGATATCGCCAATGACAGGCGGATGCCAGGCTGGATCACTTTGGCCGAGGGTTGGCGCCATCTTCACCCGGGCCTCTAAAATGAAGTCCCCTTGGCTCCTTCCCCATGGATTCATGGCAACGGCGTAATCGACCGCCCCTTCCGGGATTGGCTCCTCAATATAGGTCTTGCCCGGGGCTCCATGCCGCCACCAGGCCCCGTATTTGGGCTTTCGGGCATCGATGACAAAACAGAAAGCATTGTCGCCCTGCCCAAAAGATTCGGAAACTTCGTCCCTGGGTGCTTCGACGAACCAGGCGACACAATCCTTGAAGTACCAGCGTTTGTCTTCGTGGGCAGGATCGACCACATCGTTGACATTGTCATGGACTTCAGCTCCCAGGTAGAGGTAATTCACGTCCCAGGCAATATAGTAGCGCGCATTCAAATCGTCTTCAGGGACCGGCTCGTGGCCATGATCGGTGAGACGATTGCGGTCCGGTTCGAACCAGGGGCTCTGTTGAAGCCGGTAGATGTCCCACACTCCGTCCGTAAAGGCCAGTTGTTTCCACTCTGAGAGGTTTCCATCGATGACGGGCGGGCTCTCCAGGCGCGGCACTCGGATTTCCGGAACGGTCGAAGCCCGACAGCCTGAGGACCCCAAAAGCCATATGATCCAGCTCATTGTAGCGAGCGACCTCAGACCGCCGAGGATTGCGGCTCTGTCGGCAGCTGACCCCTCACCCGGCCTGCGGCCACCCTCTCCCCAGGGGAGAGGGCAGGGGGTGAGGGGACGGCAGGTTAACAAACTTGACCAAAGTTTGAACTTCATCGCCACCAAGTGGACTAAGGTCTTCGAAATGGTGGATTTCACTCGAGGCCTGAACTGGTTAAGAATGTGGGAGACGCGCTCCGCGCGGCGACCACAGCAGGGAAGGAAAAATGAAACCACGGGGAACACGGGGTAACGGCCATAGGTGCAGAACCCAACCTCCTCACTTCTGCAGATTGATCTCCACGATTGACGTCTACAACACGTCAATCGTGGCTACCCATATGAAGAACCCACGTCAGCGCGTCTCCTTCCACCGGCCGCGAGTGAAGTCGGGAAACTTCATGGGCGCGCTGCCTTGGGCCACCGACGTTTCGCTCAGGGGAGCAGGAGCGCTCCAGGCGGCCGCATCGTACACA
>QHZP01000114.1:0-16337 GCA_003224715.1 Acidobacteriota bacterium
AGTCCTTGGAAACGGTCTTTGCTACTCTGAAACACGAAGAAGCGCCGCCATCGCAGGCCTTATTTGATTTGTTTCACCAGACGATCAATAGTCTCGGAAACCTGCTCGTCTTCACCGAAGTCAAACGAACTGCCTCGGAAAAAGCCTGGTTTCGGAAACTTCTCCACCGACTTGAGAACGCCGCGAAGGCTGAATTTCAACAACCTATCGAAGAGGTGAAAATATGGAACGAGGGTCATCTTAAGGTACACAAGGCGGAAGGTCAGCAACCTCTGGCTGAGGAGAAGCTGACACCGGCAGAGACGGTCAGAATCTCCACAGCTAAGCTGGGTTCGCTTTTACTTCAGACCGAAGAGCTCCTTTCTGCAAAAGTCGCCGCCAGTCAGCGGGCTGCTGAATTAAAAGAAATCAAGACTGCATTTGGAACTTGGAAGAAAGAATGGGCCAAATACCGTATCGGAGATCCCGGCCTACGAAATGCGGAATTGAAAAAGCACCAATTTCCAGCGCCCTATCCACAATTGAACGAGTTTTTGGATTGGAACAGTAGCTTTGCCAAATCGCTGGAGAGTCAAGTGACTTCGCTGACACGAGCTGCTGAACAGGATCACCGGTCACTATCAGCCATGGTAGACGGTCTCCTGGAGGATATGAAGAAGGTACTGATGCTTCCTTTCTCCTCAATCCTGGAGATCTTTCCCAAGCTGATTCGCGACCTCTCTCGAGACCAGGGGAAGGAAGTGGAACTGCAAGTCCAAGGCGGGGAGATCGAGGTAGACATCCATTTGGTCAGGAATTGCATCGACCATGGGATTGAAAAACCGGAGGAGCGAGAAGGCAAGCAGAAATTGGTCCGAGGAACAATCAAAATAGCCGTCTCCCAGAAAGAGGGCAGCCGGGTTGAAATCCTTCTTTCGGACGACGGCGCCGGAATCGATCTGGCGAAAGTGCGATCAGCAGCAGTCAGGTTGGGCATGCTTTCGGAGGAAGAATCAGACGAGCTCACTGAAAAAGAGTTGCACGCCCTCATCTTCCAGTCTGAGGTTTCTACCAGCCCGATGATCACAGATATCTCAGGCAGAGGTCTTGGTCTGGCGATTGTACGAGAGAAAGTGGAAAAACTGGGCGGCGCGGTCTCACTGGAGACCCATGTTGATAAAGAAACGACATTCCGCGTTCTTCTTCCGCTGACACTCGCGCGCTTTTGGGGAATCCTGGTTCGAGTCGGAGAGCATCTCTTTGTTCTCCCTGCGACCTACGTGGAGCGTGTGGGCAGACTGAAGGCAGAGGAAATCAGAACGGCAGGGAGCCGGGAGACAATTCTGCTGGACGGGCAGGCTATTTCGCTGGCCCGACTCGGAGTTGTTTTGGCACTCTCCCAGCAACCCCTGGAGACTGATTCCGCAGAGCACCTACAGTGGATTGTTCTTGGTTCAGCAGAGAGGCGCATCGGGTTCTTGGTGGATGAGATTCTCAACGAACAGGAAGTAGTGGTGAAAAGTTTGGGCAAGCAACTCTCCCGGGTCTGCAACATCGCTGGAGCCACCGTCTTGGGAAGCGGCAGGGTCGTACCGGTTCTAAACGTTTCTGATTTGATGAAATCTGCAGTGAAAGTTGCTGCCACTCCTGCTAGGGAGGTCTCGGCCACCGAACCTAAACCGGAGACAAAGACCGTTTTAATTGTGGAAGACTCCATTACGGCCAGGGCACTTTTAAAAGGCATTTTGGAAACCGCTGGTTATCGCGTGAAAGTTGCTGTGGACGGAATGGAGGGTCTCACAGCAGTCAAGAGTGAAGACTTTGACTTAGTGATTTCAGACGTGGAAATGCCGCGTATGGATGGCTTTGAACTTACGGCCAAAATCCGCGCGGACAAGAAACTCTCGGAGCTGCCGGTGGTGCTGGTAACGGCCCTCGAGTCCCGGGAAGACCGGGAGCGCGGGATTGAAGTAGGCGCCAGTGCCTATATTGTGAAAAGCAGCTTTGACCAAGGCAATCTGTTGGGGGCGGTTCGAAGGCTGATTTGAACGGGTGCAATTTGATCGAGCGACTAAACATATCTCATCCAGGGACGGGAACCTCGCAGCGACACACGATCAAGGTTCTGGTGGTGGAAGATTCACCCGCTGTACAGGAGTTCTTAATTCATGTTTTAAGCTCGGACCCGGAAATTCAAGTGATTGGAAGCGCCCGCGACGGCGAAGAAGCACTGGAGGCGGTGAAACGCCAAAGACCTGATATCGTCACCATGGATATCCATATGCCAAAGATGAATGGCCTGGAAGCAACCCGCCGGATCATGGAGACAGTCCCTACCCCGATCGTCATTGTCAGCGGCACCTCGAAGATCCACGGTGTGGAACCGACGTTCCACGCCATCGAGGCCGGGGCGCTGGCTTTCGTGCAGAGACCAAAGGGGTTGGGGCATCCTGCCTATGAGGCCACAGCCAAGGACTTTGTCGAAACAGTGAAATTAATGTCAGAAGTGAAGGTCGTAAGGCGCTGGGCTCGTCTGCGATCAGACAAGGCTCCTGCCGTTCCTTCCCTGCAAACATCAGACCCATTGCCGGCGGAAATCAGACTGGTAGCCATCGGGGCATCGACTGGTGGTCCTCTCGTGATTCAAACCATTCTATCCAGGTTACCCAAGAACTTTTCGGTTCCGATTGTGATTGTCCAACACATGTCCCCGGGATTTATCGAGGGTTTCGCAGAATGGCTTGGACACTCTTCTGGATTTCCAGTTCGCGTAGCCGCTCACGGTGAAGCGCTGCTGCCAGGACACGCTTATATCGCACCCGACGGCTTTCAAATGAGCGTGGAACGTAACGCCCGAATCGGGCTCAGGAAGGATGAGCTTGAAAACGGTCTCTGCCCTTCGGTCTCCTATCTTTTCCGTTCCGTGGCAAAGATCTACGAGCAGAAAGCCATTGGGGTCTTGCTCACAGGTATGGGAAAGGATGGGGCGGCCGAGTTGAAGTTAATGAAAGAACAGGGTGCTATCACGCTTGTGCAGGATAAAGAAAGTTCCGTTGTCCACGGCATGCCGGGTGAAGCCATCCTGCTGGAAGCCTCAACTTATGTATTTCCACCGGAAGGTATAGCAACCGCGCTTGCCAGCTTGGTGAAAGCCGGATCGTCGTTGGCTGAAGCTCGAAAGGGCCGCTTATGAACGATCAAACAGAAACTGAGAATGGCGGTGTGGGAATTCTGGTGGTGGAGGACAGCCCAACGCAGGCCGAGGAGCTGCAATATATCCTGGAACAAAACGGCTATCAGGTTTCAAGAGCAACGAACGGCAAGAAAGCCCTCGAGGCCATGAACAAGCGAAAGCCAACGATCGTTGTCAGCGACATCATGATGCCAGAAATGGACGGCTATCAACTCTGCCGGCGAATTAAAGAGGATAAGCAACTTCAGGACGTTCCAGTCATTTTTTTAACTGCCCTCTCCGCTCCAATGGATGTTGTCAAAGGACTGGAGTGTGGGGCAGACAACTTCATCACCAAGCCCTACGAAGAGAATTATCTCCTCTCCTGCATCCAGTGCATTCTGATCAATGGCGAGGTGCGCAAGAGCCGCAAAAATGCAGAGGAATGGTCAAAACCATAGTGCCGGGACGGAAGGAGAGTAATTCATGAATTTGCAAAAGGGAGTCAGGGAGGAGGAAATGCGTGACATCCTTATTGTCGAAGACAGTCCGACCCAGGCAGAAAAGCTGAAGTACATCCTTGAGCAGCACGATTATCAAGTTTCAGTGACTAAACAAGGTCAGCAGGCGCTCGCTTGGATGGAGAAGAGAAAGCCGGTGCTGGTGATCAGCGACATCATGATGCCGGAAATGGATGGCTACCAACTCTGCCGGCGTATTAAAGAGGACAACAACTTCAAGGATGTCCCGGTCATCCTCTTAACTTCGCTTTCTGACCCGGTGGATGTTATCAAAGGATTGGAGTGTGGAGCAGACAACTTCATCACCAAGCCTTATGACGAGAACTACCTTCTCTCGCGTATCCAGTACATTCTGATCAATCGTAAGCTGTACAAGAGCGATAAAATGCAGATGGGGATTGAAATCTTCTTTGCAGGTCAAAAGTACTTCATCACTTCGGAACGACAGCAGATCCTCAATCTGCTTCTTTCCACCTACGAAACAGCAGTCCAAAAAAACCTTGAACTGATCAGGGCCAGGAATGAACTGAAACTTCTCAACGAGCACCTCGAAGAAATGGTGGAAGAGCGCACCACCGAGCTAAGAGCAGAAATCAGTGAACGCAAGCGAGCAGAAGTGGCGATGCGCGAGAGCGTAGCCCGCATGACTGCGCTATTGGAGAACCTCAACGTAGGTGTTCTGTTCGAAGATAGTTTACGACGTGTCCTCCACGTGAACCCCAAGTTTTGCGAGATCTTTGGGCTTAACCCAGAAATCAAATGGGTTGGGGCCAATAGTGATGAGATTGCCGCGGTGGCGAAATGGCTTTTTACCGATCCGCAAGCATTCGTGGAGCTCACTAAGAAGCGCTTAGCCAATGGGGCAATGGTCGTTGCAGAAGAAATGGTTCTCAAGGATGACCGCACTGTGGAGAGCGACTATATTCCTGTTAATGTCGGCAAGGAGCACCGCGGTCACCTGTGGTTGTACCGAGATATCAGCGAACGTAAACGGGCCGAGGAGGCGCTGCGGCAGAGTGAGGAACAACTTCGTCAGTCGCAAAAAATGGAGGCCGTTGGAAGACTGGCCGGAGGAATTGCCCATGACTTCAACAACCTGCTGACCGCCATTATCGGCTATGGCGAGATCCTATTGAATAAGCTCGGCGACCGCAGCCCACTGAGCGCGGATATTCTCGAGATTAAAAAGGCTGGTGAACGCGCTGCCACTCTGACCAGACAGCTCTTGGCCTTCAGCCGCAAACAGGTGCTCCAGCCCAGGGTGCTGAACCTCAATGATGTCGTTACCGGCATGGAGAACATGCTTCGCCGTTTGATCGGGGAGGACATCGACTTCGTCACCCATCCTGACCCGGCCTTGGGGCAAGTCAAAGCCGATCCGGGAGGAATCGAGCAGGTCATCCTCAACCTGGTCGTCAATGCCCGCGACGCCATGCCCGTCGGTGGCAAACTCACCATCGAGACCGCGAACGTTGATCTTGACCAAGCCTACGCCCGTGATCACGTCGCGGTCCAGCCTGGGCCCTACGTGATGCTGGCAGTCAGCGATAGCGGTATTGGGATGACCGCCGAGGTCCGGTCCCATCTGTTTGAGCCGTTTTTCACTACCAAGGAAGAAGGCAAAGGAACGGGACTGGGCCTCTCCACGACTTACGGCATTGTCAAGCAAAGCGGGGGGAATATCTGGGTTTACAGTGAATTGGGGAGAGGCGCTACCTTCAAGATTTATCTACCGCACGTCGAAGAAGCCGTCGTACCAGTGGAAGCGAAGCTTTCCAGCGCTGAAACCAAGAAAGCGTGTGAGACCATTCTTGTGGTGGAAGACGAGGAGGTCATTCGCAGGCTGGTTTGTTCGATCCTTCAGGAGCACGGCTATACTCTGCTGGACGCACGAAATGGCTCCGAAGCTCTGATGATTAGCGAACGGCATGCCGGCCCGATCCACCTCATGTTGACGGATGTCGTCATGCCGCAGATGGGCGTTCGCGAGTTGACCCAAGCTATAGCCAGATCGCGCCCGCAAACCAGAGTTCTTTATGTTTCAGGCTACACAGACGACGCAATCATCCACCACGGTGTGCTGGACGAAGGAATGCACTTCATCCAGAAACCCTTCACGACTGTTGCATTGTCAAGGAAGGTCAGAGAAGTGTTGGACCAGCCATGAGGATATTTTGGATCTGCCCCAGACCACGACGCGTATTGAGATTTCTGCGGTTACCAAGTTCCGACCGTGAAACAAGCGCTTTGAGTGAGATTTGGTGGGAACAGAAACGCCGGTTTCGCCGCGGCGTTTGACGGTAGGCCGGCCTTTCAAGGCCGGTACCTTGGTGTCCCGTAGAGGGCCAGCGCCGCGTCAGCGGCGCTTGAGTCTCGCATCCCGTTGGGATTTGCCATCTCATCCGTCGCTCTGCGACGGGGTATGGGGTTGGGTTGCCGAGACCGGCCTTGAAAGGCCGGCCTATGCTCGGATGCCGCTACGCGGCAATGAAAATGTCCAATCTCCAGCGTCTTCGCCTCAAACGATCTCGCTCAGGTGCTTCTGGGCGGTTGGGAAATTGCTGGCATCTGCACCCATGACCCGATTCGCCAGGGTTAAATACAAATCACCCACTGTTCCAGTCACTTTGGAATGCGTCCCTGTGACCAACCCGCCGGCATGTCCGGCCACGATGAGTGCCAGCCCATTGTTCTTGTGGATGTTGGCTTCTGCGTGCTCGTGGGCGAACACCAGACAACAGTGATCGAGGAGCGTCCCGTCTCCTTCCGGAACCGACTTGAGCTTTCCCAGCAGATAAGCAAACTCCTCGACGTGCCACTTACAGATGTCACGCATTATACGCTGGCCTTCGGGTTGGTTGGCGTTATCATGAGTATAGTCATGATGCCTCTCGGCTGTAAGGCCTAACCACGGAAATCGCGACAGGCCCTGGCATTTGGTGAGCATGTAGGAGGCGACTCTAGATTGTCGAGTGGCAAAGGCGTGAACCAGCAAATCAGCTTGCAGCTTGGCAATCCGCCGGTCTCAGGCTCCTCAACCTGAGCGTAGTGCGGAGGTAAACCCGCGATGGCTCGCTCCATATCCCGGATCGACGCCAGGTAGTCATCCAGACGCAATCGGTCTTGTTTGCCCAGAGCCGATTTGAGTTGAGCAGCGTCATTACTGACGGCATCCAGGACACTCCGCTTGCGATTGACCCAACCTTGATCCTTGGTCCCAAAAAGACGGTCAAACAATTTATGCGGGATCATCTCGGGGGGAAGTGGGTGGTCCCGATCTGCCCAGCTCATGTTCCGCTGAATGCTTTCTCCGAAAGATTCCTGGCACACACCGATTTGAAGCGATCGGAAGCGCGACTCGCCGCCAATTTTGGCAGCGATGACCTGGTCGATGGAGGAGCCGCCCGCCCCGCGCCCACTGAAAGGAGTGCCTGAGACCAGGGCGCTCATCGAATTGTGATGTCCGTTACCCGGTCCGGGCAGCCGGGCGGCCGCGTTGTCCAGCCCGCTAATGACATGGATGTCGTTGCGAAAAGGCGCCAGGGGCGCGAGGCAGGGAGTGAGCGTATAACCGGGGCCGATCTCCGTTGGAATCCAATACCTTTCGGGAATGCCGTTACCATTAAACCACAACAGGAACCTTGATTCGATGGGGCTCTCCAGCACTTTGCCCGTTGTTACCTCAGCCGCGTAGGCCGTCCCGCCGAAGTTAAACATCGCTTCCAAAGGAGGCAACCGCACTCCTACGACTGCGCCCGTCAAACCGATTCCCTTTAAAAACGTTCGACGTGAAATATTGCCTCGTAACATGATCTATCTCCTGTGAAAATAGCAGAAATCCGAGCCCCGACCGTCAGGGAGGGGGTAGACTCGGCGGATTGCCTCAACCGCTCCCTTACGGTCGCGGCTCGGTCCAACTTTTTCATGCTCTGTGCCACCGCAGCCAGCGTAAGCGACCGTCAAATCCTGGCCTGGAATTTGTCCTGTATGGGAAGGGAGGCAACTGTTCAACTTCTTTCCTAACGAAAACTCACTCCCGAAATGGATTAGATTTTACCAAAGAAATTATAAGCTCTTTAAATTGAAATTGCGAGCCCCGAAATGTCTCCAGAGCCTGTTCGAGCGTCGAGCGGTCGGCTGGGGTTTCTGGACGGCCCAAGGCGTAGCGAAAAAGTTGCTTTACAATGCAGCTTTGACACTGGGATGTCGCAGCCAGCAATTTTCCCAGTTCTTTGGGAGACGAAAATTGGGAATCGGGAATTCCCAGTACAATTCCGCTGGCATCGAGGTCCAGCTCTACAGTCTTGGGTTTTGCGTCATAGTCGCCGTGGGCGGGAAAAAACTGAATCGACTCCTTCTCGCGCCGTTTGCCGATGGCATCAAACTTCTCCAATCCGAATCCAATAGAGTCAATCAAGTTATGACAGCGGGCGCAGCTCTCGTTCGCTCGGTGCAAAGAGAGCCGGTCCCGCGTGGTCTGGGGCTTAGATTCACTGGGTGGAGTGAGATTCATATTGGTGCCCGGAGGTGGATTGGGAACCTTTTGGCAAAGCAACTGTTCCCGCACGAACAGCCCTCGTGCCGTGGGCGAGGTGTCAGCCGGCTTACTGGTTAATGTCAAGAAGGCGGCCTGGCCCAGGATTCCAGCGCGGTCAGAGGCGGGCGGAAATTTTACCAGGGCGAACTCTTCCGAAGGAGCTGAAAATCCGTAGAGGGAAGCTAAATCCGAATTAAGAAAGCTATAGTCGGCAGTGAAGATTTCCATGAAGTTCCGATTTCCCCACACCAGGCTGGCGATCAGCCGCTTGGTTTCCTCGGTCATGGCGATGGCGAGCTCCGGGCTAAATTCCGTGTAGCGGCGACGATCCCTGTAAGTATTAACGAGCCGGTCGAACCGTAGCCATTGAGACACAAATTCGTCCAGGGCTTCATGCGCGCGAGCATCGCGCAGCAGGCGCCGCGCTGCTCTTTCAATGCCGTCGGTTGTAGCCAGCTCACCAGCCGCGGCGCTGCGAAAAAGCTCGTCATCCGGCATCGTATCCCAGAGGAAATACGACAGCCGGGTGGCTATCTCATATTGCTTCCAGGCTCCATTTCGGCCTCGTTCCACCCGAAAGAGGAAATTAGGGGACTGTAACATTGCCTCGATAACGATTTGGGCGGCCCGCGCATCATCGCCGGTTCGTCGCAGTTCCCTGGTAAATAACACCGAATATTGGTTGGATTCCGATTCGGTTAAAGGCCTGCGAAAGGCCTTCAACCCAAAATGGCGGATGAATTGGGCGCTACAGTCGGAATCGGCAGAGGACGCTTTCCGGCAGGAAACCAGTTTCTTGAGATAGCCACTACGGTAGGCGTTGTGAGCGAGTTTTTCCCCCGCTGCACTGTAAGCCTCCGCAAGTAATGGAGGAATGGTCTGCACTTCAGCCTGATTCTTGAAACCATTGACAAAATCCTCTTGGGGAAAATGATTGGCAGGGCGGGTCTGGTCACCCAGAAGATCTCTGACAGTATTGTTGTACTGGCTATGTGTGAGCCGGCGCATGAGAACAGGTGGCGCAATCTCACCCGCCATCTCCGTCTTCGCCGTTACCTCTGCGTGGCCGGTGGAATTCGCCAGGTAATTGACCCATGTAATCAGGATCTTTTCCTCGTCACTCCCCGGCACAATCAGCTTTCCTCCAGTGTGCTCGATGCGCTGGGTCGGTTTGTTCATGAGCAAAGATCCTTCTGGACGACCTTTATCTACGAGTACCCCCAGACTCCGGCCAAACGTTTCAATTTCCTCTGCAGAGGCCGAATCAGAGGGAAAATGCAGCCGCGTCGCCGCTGCGACGCCATTCTCGACATGACAGCCCCGGCAGTTGGCCTTTTCCAGAATCGGGTAGAGTTTCTTGGAGAAAAATCCCGCTTCCAAGACTGAGCTCTTCTGCGCCTGGACTTGTGGAACAGCTACCAGCAAAGAAAGTGTTAGACAAATTAAGGCCGCCATTTCAGAAATACGGTGAGGTATTTCGTTTCCATTCGTGCTCGTACTCTTGCTCCTGCTCGGCTTTCCGCCGACTAATCGAGTAAGAGCACGAGCGAGACCAAGATGAGATTTTCGCAAAGAATCGGCCCGGAAGCGGGAGGCATTCCTAAGCATATTTATGAAATCGAGTACTAAGTTCCTGAATACCACCCTGAATTCCTTACTGAGCGTAAGTCATGAGAGACGGCTTGCTTCCGGATTGCAACCACCGGCGATCCGTAAAACTCGACCATGAATATTGTATCCTGCTCTACTGGAGCCAAAGCAATTTTTTGTGTAATGCTTCAAAAATACCGCTGTCAACCACGACGAGCGTCTGAGCACGGTATGAACTCTACGATGCCCGAACTATGGTTGGATAGACCTTGCGGATTGCCGCCACAACGTCATCCGTATCGTTCACAGTGAACTTTGGGTCCATTGGGACGCCGGCAAAGCGGTTGAGAATGTCAATGGTCCTCGGGCAACAGCCAGACCCGTAGCCAATGGCCTTTCCGCGCTGGCTGGTGAATGAGGGCCAGGCAGGGTGAACCGTGACCTTCTTTTCGATGTGGGGCAGAATGGGCAGAATCACCGAGCCGCCGGGAGGCTGGGCAGGGACGTTTTCCGCCCTCATGGCACTGATGTAGCGGTCACGCTGCTCTTTGGTTGTGAATCCGAGAAATATGGCCGCTCCCAACTCGCCCTCAGGATCTGGCAGGTGACGCAAGCGAAGGCCGGGCAGGTCGCGGATGCCCTGGTAAACCCGACGGGCATTGCGACGCACCGCATCGACGATGGCATCGAGCTTGCCCAGTTGGGCCAGCAGCACACCGCCGCTAAATTCGTTCATGCGGAAATTGGGTCCGACAAACCAGCCGATTCTCGACTGGCCGGCCACTTTCTCATGCAGGGGCCGAAGAGCGCCCAGGTCGTGGAACCGTGCCGCCCGTTCAAACAGGACCGGATCATTGGTGACGACTGCGCCTCCTTCACCCGCCGTAATCGTTTTGTTGATTTGCAGGCTGTAAATGCCAATGTGGCCAATCGACCCGAGAGGTCGGCCCCCGTAGCTGGCCCCGACGCTCTGGGCGCAGTCTTCCAGTACCTTGAGCCGGCCCTTCGTGGCGATAGTGATGATGCGGTCCATATCGCACGGGTTCCCCTGAAGGTGAGCCACCATGATGACCCTGGTTTGTGGAGTAATCTTGCTCTCAATGTCCGCCGGGTCAATGTTAAACGATTCGTCAATCTCAGCAAAAACGGGCAGGGCTCCCGCCAGAACGATGGAGTTGAAGCAGGAGTGCCAGGTCCAGGCAGGCAGGATGACTTCGTCCCCCGGCCCCACTTCCAGAGCCGCCAGAGCCGTCTGCAGTGCCGCTGTGCCGGAAGTGACCGCCAGGGCGAAACGAGTCTGCATCCGGGCCGCAAACTCTTTTTCGAAGCTCGCCACCTTCATGGGAGGCTGGTCACCGGGTCCATACCAGCGGAAAGGGCGGTGGCTGCTGTGCACATCCAGCAGTTCCTGACGTTCCTTCTCGTCGTAAAATTCAGGTCCCCAATAATCGGCCTTGAGAGGTTTCTCCCGCACCGGTTTGCCGTCGGCGGCCAATGAATTTGAAACGATTTTTGCCCCCAGAGTTGCGACGCCTGATGTTGCCAGAAATTTTCTGCGATCCATCGGATACACCTCCTTATCAAGACCCTTTCGGATGCACACCTGCCGAGCATTGTAACCCAGAGCAGCCCAGAATATGTGCGAGATCGTTGTCCAGATTGCAGGGTAGGTAGATATTGATGACCGCTTCCAATGCTAAATCTTCAATGACTCGCCCGTTTGTCTACGTCGAGGAGTTGGCGGAAGTATTACTTTTTCATGTTGCCTTACTGATCTTAGATGTATATACTATTTTAACCAGGTAATATCTTTGGGCATGGAGGTAAGTGAGATGGAAACGTCCATAGTCACAGTAAAAGGCCAAGTTGTGATCCCCGCAAGACTGAGGCGCAAGTACGGCATCAAGAATGGAACGCGAATCCATTTCTACGACAAAGAAGGGGAAATCCGCATGATTCCGCTCACACATGATGTTATCGATAACAATATTGGATTCTTACGGACTAAAGGCAAGCTCATGCGGGCTCTGGCAGAGGAAAAAATGCGAGAGCGTGAGATGTGAAGCGCTACGTTTTGGATAGTTATGCTCTCTTGGCTTACTGCGAGGGAGAAGAAGGAGGAAAGGCTGTCGCGGGCATCCTTAAAAAGAGTCTCGATAATGACGCAGAGACCTTTCTGACCGTGGTTAATTGGGGGGAAATGTATTACATCGCGTTGCGTGAAGGTGGGGAAGAAAAGGCAGAACTATATCGTTTGACCCTCGAAAAATATCCTATTGATATCATTGACCCCGATAAAGAGCTTACCCTGCAAGCCGCCAGGTACAAAGCCTTCCACAAGATGTCTTACGCCAATGCCTTTGCGGCTGCGCTCGCAAAACTTCGCAAAGCAGAACTGGTCACAGGAGACAAAGAATTCAAAGCCCTGGAAAAAGAAATTCGGATCTTTTGGATTTAGACCAATCTCGGCATCTTGCTCGTGCTCTTACTCGATTGGTTGGCAAAAGCCAAGCCAGGGCCAGAGCAAGAGCCAGAGTACGAGCACGGGTCGAAGGGGTTTGGAAGGCTAATCAGAGGACTCCGTAGTACCTTGCCATCCAGTAAGGGAGGATATAGTCGATTCCAGGTCCTTCGATAGTGCCGGCTCCTCCGCCGTAAAGCAGGAACGGGCTCCGCTGCCACAGAAACTCGGTGCGCACGCGGTCCCGCACTGGAATGGGGGCGCAAGCCCGATCCTCGCCGCAGGCAGGATAGACCCCTCGCCAGTCTACCCATTCATCCCGGCGCGGTCTTAGCAGCCACTGGTCCAGCAGAGCCCTCGTCTCGGCATCCCTTGCACTGTTGGGGCCTTTCAACCCCCGATCGATCAGGTTGAAGTGGGCATTGCCATGATCATCGGTGGTGCGTCGCAGGATGTTGTACGCATTCATGTAAATCCACCGGTAATAGGAACTGTCCTCGAGGCGGATAAGATTGTAAAGATTGATCGTGTCGAGGTTGAACTTGAAATAAGAGTGGTGATCATCGAGGACCTCAAAGGAGATAGCCGCGGCCACCGAGGAAGCAAGCCAGAAGCGATAGTTTTTGTAGATGGAGTCAAAGCGAGCCGGGTTCACTCGCCGGCCCACCTGGAGGAAGCTCAACTGCTGCTCGGCCCGGCCCCAAAAAATCGTGCTGATCTTGCCATTGGGCATGATGACCGCCCAGTTATTGCGAAGGAGGAAGTCCAGCAGTCGAGTGACGAGATCTCCAATAAATGAACGTACGCCAGTGTCCTGGATGATGTCATAGGCGATGCCCAGACCAAAGAAGACACCGGAGTACTGGTCGCGGGAGGTATTGCCAACCCAATAATAGGGTCGGCCGTAAAGCGTGGTTGTGTAGATGCCGTGCCCTGCTTCCTCTTTGATAATGCCCATTTGATCGAAATTGTTTTCCCAGTCGACTGGCACCAGGCATCGAGCCAGCAGGTTTGTCGTGGTTACATCCACCAGGGAGCGAATGCCGTTCAGAGCCTTCCAGACGTTAGCGAGGGCTTCGGGCGAGCCGGTAACTCCCTGACGGAATGCTTCTGCCGCCAAATAGTGACCGCTCCAGAGGGCAGAGTCGGCGCCACGGGTATATCGCGCGATCGTAGTAGTATTGGGGGACGTGAACATGGGATCGATAATGGTTCCATGGGCTAGATGGAGATCCTGGATATTTTTGGAAATCAGGAGAGCATCCAGCTCCGATGCCCGGGCAGGAAGCATAGCTGTCAACAAAAGGAGCAGGGGAATCGCTACTCCCACATATTTCGTGAATTTCTTCTTCATTTGGAGCCTCCTTTGTTTTGATTTTGGCCATTCCGGCGAAAGACGGTCGCGAATGTGGCGGGATCAAACCATTCTTCGAATCCTGTTCATGCGGAAATTGGGTGCGATAGGCCAGCCCATTCTCGATCGACCAACTGCCTTCGCATGAGGGGGCGAAGAACAACGACCGCGCCGCCTTCACGGGGGCTCGTCACCGGGCCGATATCCGCGGAAGGGGCGTTGGCTGTTATGCATGTCCAACAGTTCCTGACATTCCTTTTCGTCGTAAGATTGAGTTCCCGAATAATAGGGTCTGAGGGCCTTTCGCTACACTGGTTTGACATCGGAATCCAATGACTTTCCAACAGCTCTTATCTCGAGAGCGGCGACGGCTGACGGTGCCAGAAATTTTCTGCCATTCATCATACTCCCTCATCAAGCCTCCTTCGGATGAGAGCTGCCAAGCATTGTAACCCAGAGCGACCCACAATGTGCATACATCATTTATCTAGGATTGAAGAACGGGGCGATATTGATGACCACGTCTGGTTTTATCTCACTGACTTCCACGCTTTGTCCGCGTCGCGGGGCCACGATACTGCATGCGGAAAGTAGTACCTTTTTCTATTGATTTACCGGGGTAGTATACTCATTAGACATGTAATATCTCAGGCATCAGGTAAGTAAAATGGGGATGTCCGTCATAGAAAAAGTCTAAGTTGTTATCCCAGGCGCAAGTATGGTGTCCAAAATGGAATGAGAATCCACTTCTACGAAAAAGACGGGGAATCCGCCTGATCCCGCTTCACACATAACATGATTGACAGAATACTGGATTCTTGGGGACTAAAGGCAAGCTGGTACGACCTCTAGCGGGGGAAGAGACGCGGCAGCGTGAGATGTTTTATGTGACAGGCCAAAGAGGGTCTGGCCTCGGACTAGCCTGCTGGCCTACAGGTGGCTTGCCCTGGAATTTGAACACTTTTCGAGGACTATGCGGCATGGTTGACGGACTGTTGCACTTCCGGTCGTTATGAGGGCAAGTTGAGCAAACAAAGCGACAACCAATATCAGGAAGGTCGGAGAGGAGATACTCTGAGTCGAACGGGATGGGTGTGGGCCGGCGCCAGATACGGTGGGTGCCTAAAGGTAACTCGCGAGCAGCTTACTCTTGGGTCCGGGTTACAGGACAGGCTGACCTTTAGTCCGCAGCAGGTTGTTTCATTTGCTGAGTCAGGTGTACGCTTCCTGAATTGGGCGGTCCAAATCAATCACAATGTTCCTCATTACCCAAGGGAAGTCAAGTTTCGCTCTTTCCCCTTTTGTAACCCAAGAAAGCTAATTGGCCTCATCCATGCAACTGAATTTGTGGAGCAAGGAGAAGATACCGTCATATGCCTTGCTTGTGGAAAGGCCATACCAGACAACGAAGCCAGGTGTCCACATTGTAGCTGGTCGTACCTTAAGGAGCAGTGAGATTCGATTAATTTACCCCGTTAGCGTGTTACTGACTTTGCTAATCGCTGCAGCAGCGGACAGCACTTTCTTCTGGACAATGAGTCTGGATGCAATTCACACAAGCAAGAATTCCAGGCTTACTTAGTGGAGCTGATGACACAACGAAACATTGACTGGGCCATACTGATTCTAACGGTTTGCTTCGGCGCCAACGCGCCCTTTCGAACTTGTTTCCCTGAGCCCGACCACAAACAGGCCTTGTCACCGGCGCTGGATGGGCGCGTGCGCGCCGAACTTCTAAAGTTCAGAGGTAAGGTGAGCCTGTTTGCGAAGAACCTCGACACGGGTCTGAGTTACGGAATCGGCGCCGATGATCGCGTTTGCACGGCCAGCATCATCAAGGTGCCGATCATGGTCGAGGCCTTTGCTCGCGTGGCCGAGGGCAGGGCTAAGTGGAGCGACGAAGTCATTCTGACTAATGCCAAGAAGGTACCAGGAGCGGGTGTGCTACAGGAGATGTCCGATGGACTGCATCTTACTTTGCGAGATGCTGTGAACTTAATGATTGTGGTCAGCGACAATACGGCAACCAATTTGGTGCTTGACGCGCTGACCACGGATGGGGTGAATGAGCGAATGGATTCGCTGGGGCTAAAGCAGACGCGGGCGTTAAGGAAAATCGAGGACGGTGGAGAGAGCCGCGCCGCTCAGGACCCTGCCAACAAGTCCTTCGGGATAGGTGTCAGCACTCCTCGGGAGATGGTTACACTGCTTGAAAGACTGGAACGCGGTGGGGTAGTCAACCCGACCGCTTCGAAAGAGATGATTGATCTATTGAAACGCCAGCAATCCCACAATGGCATCGGTCGCACGCTCAACGGCATCGTCGAGATGGCCAGCAAGCCGGGTGCGCTCGACCACCTGCGCAGCGATGTCGGAATCATCTATGCCAAGCAGGGTCGTGTTGCCATGGCGATCACCTGTGACGATATTCCGGCAATCGATTGGACCGATGACAACCCCGGCTATTTATTGATGTCGCTCCTGTCTTTGATTTTGATCGAAGGGCTCGGGAAATAGCACCCCGTGGCGGTGCACTCAGAGAGCGCTTGGCTCCAGGCGAGCTTTTGGCCGTTCCTCCCAGACCATGAAGGCTCATCACCCAAATCATGCACTCAAATGGAACCTTAAAAACCCTTGGTGTCTCAGCAACCGCCCCTCACCGGCCTCGTGAACGCTTCTCAAGTGTTCAACCCTCTCCCCCGCGTTGCTAGGGAATTTTCAGG
>QHZP01000114.1:16351-18591 GCA_003224715.1 Acidobacteriota bacterium
AACGTCCCCAACCCAGGGCGGCGGTCGCTACGCTCCCTGTGCCCTGGGCTATTTTACCTAGCCCTTACAGGGCAAAGAGCCGCTACCTATGCGGCGTTCCAATTCATTGACTGTACCGATCCAGGGATCATGCAGGCTCTCTTGTGAATAGCTGGTCGCAAGGGCTTGACGCCTTATTCCTTGGAAAGATAGTTTCTGTGAATCCACGCCCCTTTCTGCGCCTGATCGCGAGTTTCGAACAGAAGATTCCTGCCGGTCTCCTGGGTGACCATTTTGGTGCGAGAGTTGACCTGCTTCTCCGACGCCTGGCCCTGTTCGGCGTCCGTCAGGCAGGCCGTGACAATTTCACGAGAAGCCGGCTCAAATTTCTTATCTTGATGGGCTTCAGCAAGGGCTTCGACCGCACTGGCCTTCAAAAGCTTGGGCCAGAGTTTCCTGAATAGCTCACCGGAGGCGTAGACATCGGCACTGTTGAACTTACCGTTAATCGCGAAGGCATAACCGACCACGTCCGTTTCTTCCTCAATGATTGGGGAGAGGTGTCTAATATAGGCTTGGCTGCTCTCCCGGACGTTCTTGTTTTCCAGAGTCAATTGCAAACTGGAATTTGACTCCGCTGAACTCACCGGGACTGCTAAGCCGGCACTCAGCTTTCCTTGGGCGACAGCCACCTTTTTCCAGACCTCGGATTGATTGTTCCTGTATTTAGCGGCAAGCTTGAGATCCTTGGTAGACAACTGGTCCGAGGAAGTGCCGAACGCGGAGGCCTTTTCTTGTCCACGCTGGCGCCAGCGGCCATGTTCTACGCAAAAAGCGCTAATAGGGATCTTGCCCGATTTGGCAGGTACGATGAAGTCGTAGGTCAGCACTCGATCCTGCATCCCACCTTTCACGATGTCACCTGACTGGATATAAATTTCTTCCGGCGATACGTTTTCGATGGCGAGCTCGTTGACCTGGCTGGTCTCATGGACAACGACTTTCT
Source organism: Acidobacteriota bacterium (assembly GCA_003224715.1). Classification (GTDB taxonomy): domain Bacteria; phylum Acidobacteriota; class Terriglobia; order Versatilivoradales; family Versatilivoraceae; genus QHZQ01. The sequence continues at coordinate 17,337 of QHZP01000114.1, forward strand.
TTTGCTCCAGGGCTTCCTGCAGAGTCAGGAACGTCTTACCTCTGTTCGAATCTTTGCCGTGGATCAGAAAGATCGAGAGATTTTCATGGTTGTAAGGGCCTGAAACTTTATAACCTCCAACGTTCATCGCTGCCTCCTTCTTTAACTCGGGTGGTTGATGAGCTTGTGCCATACTAAGGATCGCCAGCCCAGCGCCGGCAGCCAGCCCACTGATTGTCGATAGAAAGTTTAGGTTTTTCATAGTGCCCTCCTCAAAGGACAAATTCAAAGAAAATGGTCGAAGCGCGAGGCGCGCCCTCCCTTTCCAAAGGGGGAAGTGGGAAGTCGCAAACCCGGAAAGCCAGTCGATGGCCGCGGGCTCCTTTACCTGAGAAGACGGATCGAGAAGCAATTCTTGCAACAATTTTGTGCTATTTGAGGTCCTGAAGCAGGGGGCTAATGAAAATGCCAAGAAGCAATTCAGTGCATTGATTTGTGTTGACTACCTCAGGAAATGTTGTCTGCCCTAGAAAATTAGGTGCAAGTGCAAAGAAAAAGTTCCCAGAGGATACGGAACATGTGAAAAAATCCGCTGCCGAGGCATTTGGCCAAGCGTTCCTTTCCGAGGTCCCATATAATGGGGACTCGAGATTTTGAAATCGGGCCTGGGGAAGTCTGAAGTGCATCCTGCACCTAGGCGGAGGAGGGCGTAATCGATTGCCCGGACGAATCCGAAAAAAGTCTCTTTCCGAGCTGGATCTCAGCACCATCACCCGAATTGTGCTTTCGGCTGATGAGGAAAGGCATTTCGCCCGCGGCATCGCCTTGTTTAACGCTCGAAAGTTCTGGGAAGCCCACGAGGCCTGGGAGGAGATCTGGCAGCAACACCCAGAAGACGGCCGGTTCTTTATTCAGGGCCTAATCCAACTAGCGGCGGCTTATCACCAACTTCTGCGCAAGATTTACCGCGGATTTGTGATTCATATCAAGCAGGCCCAGGAACGATTGGTGCTGTTTCCGAACACATTCCTGGGGATCAATGTGGCTGCTCTGTTGGAGACTATCAACAGATCTGTGAAGGTTATTGAGGGAAGCAAAAGTCTGACCGAAGGAGATTTTTCTGCGCTGGAGATACCGCAGATTGAAGTGGTGGATTAGTAGTTTAAAGGCGTAGCTGTTAAGTCAAGAAACAGGCAGGAGAACAAAAGTGCAGTGGGGGAAGCGCGCTGGTCGCCGCGTAGAGCGCACCTCCCACACTCTTAACTTAACACTGTGG
>QHZP01000115.1 GCA_003224715.1 Acidobacteriota bacterium
CACGAAAGGTAGCGGTGGCGCGATCTCGCATACAACGATTGATGGGAAACCAGCGAGCGATTGCGAGCAAATAGGGGACGTCTTCGTTCACGGAGGCTACCAATACACCTTCCAGGGGAGAGTGTTCGGACGACTTTAGAGTTCCCGTATATTCGAATATGAGGGTCGCGGATTGTGATTTAGTAAAAGGGCTATTGAAATCCACCCTCAGAGTGTGATCCTCTATAGACTGGTTGAACCTCAATTGATTGGGATCTGGAGCGGCTGGCAGAGGAGCTGTTGGAGAAGGGACGGGCTTTTTTTTCGCACCACGGGTCAGATAGGGGGCTTGAGTCTGAGAAGAGGCAGTTGGTGGCACTGGAGCCAAACTAGACAGAGGCGGCTTGCCCGCGAAATAAATCTTGTCGGGTTTCAGATTGCCATTGAAATCGAAAATGACATAATTCAGGGTGGCTTCGGCCACTGTAAACTTGATGCTGGCCTTGGCTTTGACTTGATTGGCGGCCGGCAATAGTTCTACTTCAACATTGTAGTCTTCGACATCTATGAGCGGCCTCTTTTCCTCTTCTCCTTGGGCTAACAATTGTGGAATTCGGCAAAGTGCAGACACAAGGACAAGAACTGAAAGGTACTTGCGGATTAGTCTGGTTTTAGGCATGTGGTTTTTCTTCACTCGCGCACATCAAGATCCCTGATCTTTAGGATTGTATTCGGCTGATCTCCGTTGTATGCGTCGATTAAGAAAGACGCATACAAAGAGGTCCCAAGTCCCGGATGTGCGTGTGGCAACTAAAATTCTAACCATCTGCAAACCCTTTCGGCGGCTCTTTGGATGGCTCCTCCTGCGCCCAGCCTTTGTTTCACCAAGTCCAGCTCCATTCTAACATGCTTCCTCAAAGCGGCATCATCGAGATATTTCTTGATTTCAGCGTGAAGCCGGTCCACGTTAAATTCCTTTTGATAGAGTTCGGGAACAACTTCTTTACCCGCGATCAAGTTCACTAGACTATAAAAAGGGACATGAACCAGATATTGCCCAACGATCCAGGTAAAGTTAGAAATCCTGAAAACTGTGATAAGGGGAGTCCCTAAAATGGCGGTTTCCAAAGTAGCTGTTCCGCTGGAAACCACTGCCAAATGGGAATGTCCAATTGCATTGTAAGTATCGCGAGCGATGATCCTTAATGGGAGTTCTGGGGCTATCTCCGCCAGCGTTCGTTGAATCAAGCCGCGACTCAGCGGAGAAGCCAAAGGCAGTAGGAACTGCATTGGGCGCTCCCAATTCAGCCTGCGCGCAGTCTGCAGCATAACGGGCAAATTATATTTGATTTCCTTGGTGCGGCTTCCTGGCAGTAAACTGATCGTGGGAACTTGGAGGTTCAAGTCATACTGGCGGAAAAAATCCTCACGGTGGCATGAACTCTTGACTCGATCTACCAAAGGATGCCCAATGTATTCCACATCCATTCCATAGCGGGCGTAGAAATCCTTTTCGAAAGGAAGAATGACTAGCATCTGATTGATGATCTGCTTCATCAGATGAACACGACGGCTTCGCCAGGCCCACACTTGAGGGCTGATGAAGTAGATGAGGGGAATGTTAAGAGTCTTAAGTTTTCTGGCGAGGCGAAGATTGAAGTCCGGGAAGTCAACGAGAACGGCCAAGCGCGGTTTCCGATTCTCAGCTTCCTTTACCAGCAGGCGCAAAGCCGCATAAAGATGCATAAAATGCGAGACGGCCTCAACAGGGCCGAGGACGGCCAGCTTGTGGATGTCCACCTGAGTTTCGACGCCCGATCGCCGCATTTGCTCCCCGCCACACCCAAAGAAATGGAGTGGCGAAACTTTCACTCTGGCTCTAATAGCATCGACCAGCTCGGCAGCGTACATTTCACCCGAGGCTTCCCCCGCAACGATAAGTACGGAAGTCCTTGGATTGGGGGATGATCCCTGTTGATAGAGTTTAATAGAGCTCCTTCTCTGCAGGCGGGCGAGTTTTCCAACGACGGTGCACCCAGAGCCACTGGTCAGGATATTTTCTCACTAATTTTTCCAATATTTGATTGAACAACGCAGTGTTTTCGACAATATCGGCTTGCAGATCGCCGGTCTGGATCAGTTCCACGGGTGGCTCAAAGTGCAAGCGGTGTTTTCGCAGCTTCCCATCCCAGATAAGAACGCCGGGGACAACGGTCGCATTTGTGCGCAACGCAATGGTTGCGAGGCTGGTGGTCGTACAAGCTGGAATATTGAAAAATCTTGCGAACACACCCGTATCCAGAGTCGTATTTTGATCAATAAGGATCCCAATAGCCTGATTACTCTTAAGAGCTTTCAGGATCTCCTTAAGGGAGTTTTTCTTTTCAATGATTTCGTTTCCGCTTAAGGTCCGATAGTTATTAACCAGACTATCGATTTGAGGATTATCGATAGGGCGGATGATGAACTTCAAAGGATGACCATAAATCGCGTGGGCATAAGGACAGAGTTCCCAAGCACCAAAATGGGCTGTCAGAAAAAGGGTTCCTTTGCCGCGCTGGACCGAGGCTGCAAAGTTCTCGAAGCCATCATACACGACAACTTGGGAAATGTTTTCTCGATGGAGCCTGGGAAGCTGGCTGAATTCTCCTAGCAATCGCCCAAGGTTCAGAAAAACGCCCCGGACAATCTGTCTCTTCTCCAACTCTTCAAGCTCAGGAAGAGCTATGGAAAGATTCTTTTCTGCGATCTTCCGGAGCTTTTTCGAAAAAAGATAAGCCAACCAGGCAATAACTTTGGTGAGAAGAAGCGCACATTTCCTTGGAACCGCCCCAATAGCCTTAAGTAAAGCCATGGCCGCGTAATATTCAAGTTTTAACCGGGCAGCATAAAGAAAGTTGGATCGATTCTTCTGAATGATTAGGGCTCCACAATGTGCGAGTCGATCCAAAAAATATCATTTCATAATTCGGCTTGTCAAACCTCCCAGTTCTGGGATAACTCCATACGCGCTTTGTAAACGGTCAAGCGAAATTTTGCCTCGAACTTTGTTCTCCCACTTACATTCTCGAGGCTCCCAAGGGGCTCTCGATTGAGTAAGAAGTGAAGTTCTTCTCTTTGGTAGAGGACCTTCTTCAGCCTGGTCGGTCCGGCTAATCATCCGGGAATGGGTGCACCACTCGCCACAGGTGATTCTCAAATACACAACGGATTGTCAGTAGCCTTGCCCCATCTGGGTTAGGAGGTCGAATAAAGTTACCCACACGGGGATCTTTTCACTCAACAGGCTGCGATAATCGGATGCCGCTCTTTACCTTAGCCACCGCGCGATTATTCGAGGATCACAAGTCATTGCCCAAGACCCACCCAGTTAATAGGCCGGCGGCAGATCACCTCTGGAGACGACCCTCTCCACGATCGAAGTTTCATTTCCATTCTCCTCCCTCTCCACCGATCGTCTCCAGGGGTGATCTGCCGCACTCCCAAAAGTCAATCCCCGCACAAAAACTATGCCAATGACCCCAACTCAAAAACCGGACATTCCTATTCTGGGTTGACATCCAATCAATTAGCCAAGCATCAATTAGCCAAGCTTGACAAATGCCATCCCCTGTGCTACTGGTAAGGGGCTTTCAATTTGTGGAACTTCACCCCAGATTCATGAGTTCAATAGAATCGACCGTAGAGGTCAGGATACGGAGCAGCCTCGACTATACCGACTTGGTCGAGAACATAACCAACAACCTGACTTTTTTGGCAGGGTGTGATTCAGACCCAGCCTATTTTATTGAGATGGCGGTCCGTGAGATCGTCATCAACGCCATTAGACACGGAAACCAGTATGATCTGGACAAGCAAGTTCGCATAAGTTTTCGTTTTGACGCGGATAAGTTTGAGGTTCAAATTCAGGATGAGGGTAAGGGTTTTGATTTTGAACATCTCCCTGACCCGTGTGACCCTTCCAATCTCTTGAAGTCTTCTGGCAGAGGGATTTTTTTGGTTCGCTCGTTTATGGATGATTTCTCCCTGACTTATGTTCCAAACCAGGGAACACTGGTCAAGTTTGTTAAGAAACTCTCTCGTTCATAGTTCAGCATTAGATTTAATAAGGAACAATGATACTTAAGGAGGGGTATTTTCGTGACAATGACGGCTACCACCCGCAGAATTGAAGGGGTGAACATAATCGATCTCAGCGGCAGGATCACGATCGGAGAGGGTACGGTTATCTTAAGAGATGCAGTGCGCAATCTCCTGCAAAGGAATGAAAAGAATATCTTGTTAAACTTAGCAGATGTGTCCTATATAGACAGTTCAGGCATCGGAGAGTTGGTTAGTAGTTTTACTACCGTTGGTAATCAAGGCGGTAAGCTCAAACTGTTGAGTCTAACCAAGAAAGTTCACGACCTGCTGTCGATTACAAAGTTACTCACTGTGTTTGAAGTTTTCGATGACGAAGCTAGGGCCATCCAAAGCTTTTGAGACTGGTTCACTGGGCAAGAAACCCTGGGATAGGATTTCGCGACGAGTGATCGGACCATCCTATGTTTAATGGAACCTACGCTAGGCTAGCTCTACCTATCTCGAAGGATGAAACCAGGGGGAGACCTCAGGTCGCCCTGGGGAGTAGTTGGACTAAGCGATGCTGGAGTACGACGCAGTTGAATTTTATGAGCTTGGAACTAGCCACCGAGGAGACTGGGAGCTGGTCTCTTATGCCTTTGGTGAGCGAGGCTCAACGGGGTGTGGTGCTGAAGCAGAAAGGTAGGCGGACAGGACGTCGCCCCAGACATGGGAAAAAGATAAACCGACAACTAATAACAGAGGTATAGCCCCCCAAAAAAGTTAATAAGTCCTTAGGCCATTGGATTGAGCCAATGGCCTGACTCCAGGTTAGCTTTGCCATCTCTCTTCCTTGCCTTAATCCTACCTACCTTAACTTATCGAGGATCTTCTTGGTGTTGTGAAAGGCCCTCCTGGCATAAAACATGGCCCAAAGTCCTGCAAACGTAGCAAGAAGCAGCAGACCCATCTCTATTCTTGCATCCATCTAAGCCTCCTCATGATTAAGGTAGTAGAAAAAGGATAAGTCGGGTACATGATACAATACATTCGGCTTATTGCAAGTTTTCATTAGGGCCTTTGTAGACTGCGCCTAAATATATTTGTAACTTTGATTAAGGGCTGGCTCTTGAAGGAACGATTGCTAAGGTTTCTGTGTGAGCATCAAAATCCGGATGGGGGATGGGGCTATTTTCCACGTAAGCAGAGTGCTCTTGAGCCTACTGCCTATGCAGCGATGGCATTGCAACAGGCCTTTGGGCGTGAGATAGTCTTCCAGAAGGCGCTGGATTTTATCAGAGCAAATCAAACCGCTGATGGGGGCTGGCCGATCAACACGACGGACAGGGCAACTGCCGTGTGGGTCTCCCCGCTCGTGGGTTTGGCGGTTTTGACTAGTTCGGGGTGGGGCTCTAGCTGCCAAAATGCCGTCGCCTTTGTCCTCAAAGGTTTCGGGAAAATGCCCCAGAATTGGTTACTCCATCTTTCTGAATGGTTGGGATACCGCAATGGCCCTAATGTCAACACGAATTTAGGCGGATGGGCCTGGAATCCGGGAACAGCCACGTGGGTTGAACCTACTTGTTATGCTTTGCTCTTCCTGAAAAGACTGCCGGACAAAATGCAAGGAGAAAAGGTTTCAGGCACGATCAGAGAGGCTGAGGCAATGGTTTACGACCGTATGTGCAACAGTGGAGGTTGGAATTATGGGAATGCTCGGGTTTTGGGCGAGGAACTCCGGCCTTATCCTTTAACAACCTCCCTGGCGCTAATCGCGCTCCAGGAGTATCCCTCGCGCATGGAAAACCAAAAAAGCCTGGCTTACCTTAAACAAGCCATCGCGATGGAAAAGTCGGCTCTCAGCCTTTGCTTTGGGGCTCTCGGTTTAGATATTTACTTGCAGGAATGGCAAAACATTTTGAAGCAATTAGACGATTTATATCATGAGACTCAATTTATGCAAAGCATCAAGACAACTGCTTTGGCCTTACTGGTGCTGCAAGCGCGCGAAGGCAGAAATATTCTTAGGCACGGATCTGTCGAGACTTGACAGATCGCATCCGACCAGTGATTTCGGTTAGTCCAATGCGTCGACGCGATTTTCTTAAGGCGGCCACGTTGCTGGGAATGACGTCTTTGGCAACAAGATGCGGCAGAGAGTCTCGCTGGAAGACCGGAGCCTTCCGCAAGCCGAAGGCCTCCCAAGTCGCCATTTTAAAAGCTGCCAGTTATGAGAAGAATCTGGTGGGAGTGATTCTTGAGGGCATTAAGACCTGCGGACTGCCAGTCTCAGGGAGGAAGGTATTGCTGAAGCCAAACCTCGTCGAGTACGAAACAGACAAGGTCATCAACACCCACCCGGCAGTTGTAGGAGCCGCGATTGACGCGTTTCTCCGGCTCGGAGCCCGGGAGGTCCGAGTGGGTGAGGGTCCTGGGCATCGGAGAGATACGGATGGATTACTAGTGGCTTCCGGCTTGCTCCCCTATCTCAAAGAAACCGGATCTTCTTTTGTCGATCTCAATTTGGACGATATCAAAAGAGTAACTTTGCTTAGTGATTTTATGGGCATTGACGCCCTTTACATTGCAGAAAGTGTGTTCAGCGCCGATCTCCTGGTTTCGATGCCAAAAATCAAAACCCACCATTGGGCAGGGATGACACTTTCGATGAAAAATATGTTTGGTATTGTTCCTGGTGTGAAATACGGTTGGCCGAAGAATTTTCTCCACTGGCACGGCATCCACGAAAGTATAGTGGATATTAACAGCACGATTCGGCCCCATTTTGTGATTGCAGACGGCATTATCGGCATGGAAGGCAACGGGCCTATCCAAGGCCAACCCAAACCTTGCGGTGTGCTTGTCTTCGGGAATGATCCAGTGGCGGTGGACTCGACCTGTGCACGGATAGCCGGACTTAACCCGGAAAAGATTGACTACCTTCGAGTGGCAGGAGAATTTCTAGGTAATTTCGAAGAAAAGCGAATCGAACAAATCGGGGAAGCGATCTCGAGCGTCCAAACCAGGTTTGATGTCATTGAAGGGTTCAAACATTTAAGAAGTTAATTCACTTGCCTTGCCTTTTGCAACGAGCGATCCGGTATGTCTCCAGATTCTACTTTCCTTGAAGTCTCCCATCTTCGAAAGACTTTCGGCCCCCAGATCGCTATCGACGACATTTCGTTTTCCGTGCGGCGGGGAGAAATCCTGGGCTACCTGGGACCCAACGGAGCCGGGAAATCCACGACGCTGAAAATCCTGGCGGGTTTGTTAACCCCTGATTCAGGAAATGTTAAAATTGGAGAAATCAACCTCCAGCAAAATCCGATTGAGGCCAAGAAGCGAATGGGCTTTGTTCCAGAAACAGGCGCTCTTTATGAAAAGTTGACACCTCTCGAGTACCTGGAAATGGTGGGCCAGCTCTATCGAGTGGAGGTCTCTGAAATAAGGCGAAAGAGCCACGAATTCTTGGGATACTTCGACTTGGCTGAACAAAGAGATGTTCGCATGACCTCATTTTCCAAGGGAATGAAGCAAAAGGTGGTGCTTTCTGCAGCGCTGTTGCATAATCCGGATCTTTTGCTTCTGGACGAACCTTTAAACGGTTTGGATGCCAATACTGTTTTGATGTTCAAAGGTGTAATGAGGCGCTTAGCTGATTTGGGCAAAACGATCATTTACTCCTCGCATATCCTGGAAGTTGTCGAAAAACTGTGCGACCGCATAGCCATTATCCATCGAGGGCAGATCGTGGCTGAGGGCAGCATCAGGCAGCTTCGTGAAATGACACAATCGCCCTCGTTGGAGCTGATTTTCAAGGAACTGACTAAAGCGAAGGCTGTCGAAGACAAGATCGAAGCCTTCGCCAAGGCCATCACCAACGGCCGTGAGCTTACCGCTTTGCCTGATCAAGCCGAAAAACAGCATGAACCATGACGAGAGCGAGACGTCAAGACAACCATTTCGAGGAACACTGATTGAGAACCTCAGGTTTCGACAATTCACCGTTGAATCAACAGAAAAGCCTCATCAATTCTAATATCTTGGTGGTTAAATGCGCGGAAGCGCTGTTTCGGCGCCTGGCCTGTGCTCTCGCGGTCGATTTTTTCCAACTCAAGGTTTTGGTGAAAATAGCGAGCGATCCATACGCTCGGGTTTCCGCAATATGTTGGTCACCTACTTCATCACCTCAATGGGCCTGTGTGCCATGTCGGCCGTCTGTGGCAATCTGATCACCTATAACACATTGGTCATTTCCTACGGCATGATGATGACTGCCTTTGCCGTGTTGATTGAGTACAATGACCTGATCCTTAATGCCGACGACGCCGAAATCCTTTTCACCAAACCGATCACGAGCCAGACGATTTATTGGGCGCGTTTGATCACGCTGGCGCTATTCGTTATGTTGTATTCAGTCTCACTGCTGTTGATGCCTTCCATTGCTTCTTTTAGGTTCTTCAAAACGAGATTCTACTTCGTTCCCTTTAGTTTTCTCATCATGATGATAGCCTGCCTGGCCAGTGCCTTCTTCGTCGTACATCTTTACGTTCAATTGCTCAAACGACTTGATCCCCAGCGCCTGACAGGCTTCCTGACCTATTTTCAGGTAGGGTTCTCTCTAGTGCTGTTCTATGGGTATTACAGCAGTGCAAAACGTTCAAGCCGCAGCAAGCTCCGGCTCAAACCCATTTAATCTGATTCTGGATCGGTCCGTTATATTCAATTTCCTCCCTCCTTCCTGGTTTGCGGCATCAATCGACTTGCTCCTGGGGGACATGACTCTAAGGACGATTAGACTCTCCGTGGCGGCCCTCTGCCTGCTTGTCATAGTAGGCATACTGATGGTCAAAGTTGTTCCCGCAGGCTACCTGCATCACCTGATGGCCCACGCGTCCCAGGGTGCCCGGGCAGGATCATCCGATGCCAGGTTACTCAACCCTCTGAGAACGGAGAACCAGCAACCGACACTCCGTAGCGTTCTTTCTCGGGTTACGTCCCGTTTGCCCGGCGCTCTTCACGCGTCGTTTCCTTCGTTGACACACACCGGCTATCACCTTGTGAGTCGTTATCTGAAGCGGGATGCACGTTTGCGTCGCGGAATTTATCCCTTCTTTGGAATCATTCTTTTTTATTTTCTTTACGGAATCGAAAACCGAAGTTTCCTCATTGATATTTTCCAAGCTAAAT
>QHZP01000747.1 GCA_003224715.1 Acidobacteriota bacterium
TCTCTCGCTTCGCGTAGAAGATTCAATGCCGTCCGGCGGCTGGTGGGATTGTATTCTGGATCGAGCTTCTTCAGCCGAACATGGGATCCATCGTGTAATCGAATCGAGACGGTTGTTCCCGGGTCATAATCCACCTCGATGTTTTCGAAATAAGGGATGTAATCCACGTCAGTTAACGGCTCTTCGTGATCTTTTACGTAGCTGTAGCTCTTGGTGGACCCATCGTGATCGTTAAAGGTGACGCAAGGAGAGATCACGTCAATCATGGCCGTGCCTCGGTGAGAAATGGCGGCTTTCAAGATGGCCAGAAGCTGCTTTTTATCACCGGAAAACGATCGGGCTACAAAAGTTGCCCCCAAATCCACGGCCAGCGCGCAGGTGTCAATGGCCGGAAGGTCATTGATAACCCCGCTTTTGGACTTGGATCCTGCGTCCGCCGTGGCCGAGAATTGTCCCTTGGTGAGTCCATAAACTCCATTATCTTCGATGATGTAAATGATCGGTAAGTTTCTGCGCAGCATGTGAACGAACTGCCCAATTCCAATCGAAGCCGTGTCGCCATCACCGCTAACACCCAGGGCGAGCAAGTGCCGATTGGCCAGTATTGCCCCCGTGGCCACCGAGGGCATGCGCCCATGAACGGCATTGATGGCAAACGATTGGCTCAAGAAGTAAGCCGGAGATTTACTGGAGCACCCAATACCCGAAAACTTGGCAATTCGAGCCGGCTCGACCCCCAGCTCAAAAAAGGCGTCGATGATCCGTTCAGAAATGGCGTTGTGTCCACAACCCGCGCACAGCGTAGTCTTACTGCCACGATAGGTCGATACGGCCAACCCTAGACGATTGGTTTTCTTGGGTGGGGCCGGGGGTGTAGTAATCGTACTCATATCAATGGATTCCTTCTTGAGCCAAGATCTCTTCTACCACGCTTCTAGGACTGATGGGCAGACCGTTGTAGTGGCGAACACTGCGTAACTTCAGCGCGGTTTCAGGTGCCACCTCGAGGCGGATGAGATCGTGCATCTGCCCGTCTCGATTTTGCTCGACCACGTAAACGCGATCATGGTGACGGATAAAATCCTCCAGTTCATGATTAAACGGCAGCGCTCGTAATCGTAAGTAACTGGTTTCCAGGTCGTGCGCAGCTCGAAGGCGGTCGCGGCTCTCGACGACAGCCCAGTGGCTGGTTCCGTAGGCAATAAGCCCGACCTTGCCTTTGGAATTTTGGTCAATCACAGGCGTGGGCACGCGCTGGCGAGCTGTTTCATATTTGCGCGCCAGTCGATCCATATTGTGGACATAGTCGCCCGGGCGTTCGCTGTATTGCGCGTGTTCATCGTGCCCGCTGCCACGAGTAAAATAAGCAGCTTGAGGATGAGGATTCCCCGGCAATGTTCGATAAGGGATACCGTCACCATCCCCATCGCGATATCTGGCAAATTCTTTCATCCGGTCTAATTCCTCGGCCGAAAGCACCTTGCCTCGACGCAATGGCCCGGTCGGATAGGGGAAAGGATCCGACATCCAGTTGTTCATTCCCAGGTCCAGGTCACTCATGACAAAAACAGGGGTTTGAAATTCTTCGGCCAGATCAAAGGCTTCGAGAGAAAAAGCAAAACATTCCTCCACTGAGGCTGGAAGCAACAAGATATGTTTGGTATCCCCGTGCGACAAAAAAGTTGCGGAAAGAATATCGGACTGTGAAGTACGCGTAGGCAGGCCGGTCGAAGGACCCACCCGTTGGATATCAAAAATGACTACGGGAATTTCCGAGTAGTAGGCAAAGCCGGCAAATTCTGCCATCAACGAAATTCCCGGACCCGACGTCGACGTCATGGCTCGCGCTCCGGCCCAACCGGCGCCAATAGCCATGCCCACAGCAGCCAGTTCATCCTCCGACTGAACGACGGCAAAGCTGGCCTTGCCGGTTTCCTTATCAACTCGATAGCGCTTCAGATATTGTAATAGGGTACCAGGTGGCCACCGTGACTCCGGCAAACACACAGCCGAGCGCGGCCGCCGAATTCCCATCGATGATGATCTTTCCCTTCGTCAAATCCATACGTTCAACAAAGTAAGGGTCCGCTTTGGCAAGGTGCTTTTCGGCATACTCATAGCCGGCTTTGGCTGCGCCTAAGTTAAGATCCGCCGCTTTAGGCTTCTTCTTGAATTGCTTTCTTAAGGATTTCTCAATCTCAGCCATTTCAATTCCCAAGAGCTTGGCCAAGACACCGTCGTAAACCATGTTCTTGACGAGCCTTCTCAGCTTTGCATCGGGACACACCGTAGCCACCAATTTATCGAAGGGTACCGCATAGTAGACCAGATCGTCGCGCAAGGGTTTCAAATTGAGCGGTTCGTCGTAGACAACCACCGCGCCGGGGCTTAACTTGATGACGTCCTCGCGGGCCGATTCCGGATTCATCGCGACAAGAATGTCGATGGCCTCTCGTCTGGCCAGGTACCCCTTCTTGCTGACCCGAATCGTGAACCAAGTGGGTAAGCCTGCAATGTTAGAAGGGAAGAGGTTTTTCCCTGAGACGGGAATTCCCATCTGAAAAATCGAGCGCAACAAAACCGTGTTGGCCGTCTGACTGCCTGAGCCGTTAACCGTCGCCACCTGAATATTGAAATCGTTTACAATTTTTTCAGTCGGCTTGGTTAACTTTTCGTCTTCTTGAACCGCTAGATCTAACGGTGCCACTTTGCTCCTTATAAATTAGGTTTCAAATTTCGCGAAGTCTGGCTGAAATACCCGCCGCTCCCGTTTCAGGAGCGGGGTTGACACAGGCCAGAGGATTTTTTGCAGGCGGATTCGTTTTTCCCTTTCTTGACCAACCCCGGCGACCTTACCTGACAAAAATAGTATAACAGATGATCGGACCTGTTTGAAAGGCGCGACAGGGAGGGGCTCGAGTCCCATCGACCTTGAACCTTGAACTTACAGGCGCGGAATGCCAATCCAAACGTTGCATGCGGTAGCCGAGTCGACTATAATTCAGCATCATTGGATAAGGCTCTAGAGGTGCCTCCCAAGCACGCGCCCGTAGCTCAGTTGGATAGAGCGTCGGACTTCGAATTCTCAAAGTGCGTATTTTGCGCACACTCGCTTAGAAGTGCAAGGACACGCAAGAACCTTTACAGATCAGGGTTTCAAGCGAGCTCTTTTTCTTTTTCTCTGCGCACACAAGCGCAAGAAATATCTCTATTTCACAATCCCAAGTGACACCAAAAGTGACACCGGAATTCCTGGTTTGAATTTATGGAATTGATCGCAACGATAAGAAATGTTAATGACGAGAGCAAGGCCCTTCCAGGGGGAGCTCCCGGTATGACCGTTTCAGAATTGCTTGCATCAGGGCTGGGGGCTTGGGCAATTAATTACGAAAACTAAACGGCTGGATTTGAAGAAAGACTTCGCCCCTAGCCCGGCGTCCGCAAGTGGGGAGGGAACTTCGAGAGGTCAAAAAAGGGATCCTTGACTCCGGGCTATGCTTCAGAGTGCATTCTTTCCCATGAAAGGAGGGAGCATGCTGCGCGGATTCAGATCGGATGAATTTGCTCAGCTGGCCCCTGGCACTTGCTGTTGTCAGTGCTGTCGCCACCTATTTCTTCGTTTTTGTGCG
>QHZP01000751.1 GCA_003224715.1 Acidobacteriota bacterium
AACATCTTGCAACAGGAGTCGCCTCCAGAGGCCTAACCCCGGCGTCCACCCACCCGCCGCAAAAGGGCTGCGGGTGACGCTGGAGTCGTTAGGTGCTCTCCCATGCCGGATGCTCGCAAAATGCTTCCGATTGCACGGATCAAGGACCGTGAGGTTCGTAACTTCGCGAAACGTGCGCAGGCCTTTCTGCTGAGCCACAGTTGGTGCAAGAAGGTAGACAAGGGTTACTTGGCATGGGCGATCGCTGGAGTAATAGGCATCTTTTTGTTTCGCCTGCAACCGACACGTCGTGGTGTCCTCAGGAGATTGTGGGTGGTTGTCGGGGACCTTCCACCCGCCTACCTCGTTTGTGACAATGCTGAAACCTGGCAGCAGGCACTTGCAACGTATACTCACGAGATGTCTCGGTGGGTGAAAGCCGTGCGGTCCAAGAGCTCAGTGAAGGATCTGATACCTGTGAATGCTCCAGCCACTCCGGAGTACGCGAAAATGCTGGATCATCGGCTAAGGTTCATTCGCAAGCGTTTCCTCTCTGTGTCGTCCAGCGAACTCCCGACGGACACCTGACCCGGGCATCCAGCCGACCCGCCGCCAAAAGCAGCAGCGGGCGGTTCAGGCCTGGCCCTCTAGCGCGTGCAGCCGACCTCCCCTGCGCTGCGGCGGCTGACCCCGAGGCGTTAGGCATTGGTTGAAGCCGAGGAGGTGGCTTTAAGACTGCGATGGCAAGCAGAGGGATCGGATGAAGATTGAAGAGGTTGTATGGGTCCAAGATAGGACAGACCGACGCAGGAAGATATCTGGCAGTGTTGTTCATCTACAAAAGGAAAATGAAACAGGTATTGATTTTGAGTGCTAGAGACATGGCAAGAAAAGAGAGAAGACAGTATGGCAAGAAGTAAGTCCAAGCATTTGCCTCCGACACAATCCGTCAGAGAGCTGGTGGATTTCTTCGATACCCATGACATGGGTGAGTATTGGGATCAAATGGCCGAGGCCAATTTTGACGTTGACCTTAAGAAGAAAACCCATCTGATCGCCATCGATGAAGCGGTTTTCGGCAAATTAACAGAGATCGCCAAGTCTAGGAGGGTTTCTTCTAAGATGCTGATTGACTCTTGGCTCAAAGACAAGATTCGAAGAGCTGGGTAGCCGATCAAGAATGCCTAACAAGCCGGTTCCGGCCGACGCGCCGAAAGCGCGGGCGGCTCAACCGGAGTCGGTCGGCGGGCTCAGCCACCGAGCTTCCGGTCCGGTAGCCTTTGAGCAGGAAAACTCGTTCCACACAGGTTTTCGAATGATCAAGGCGCTCTTCGCTGTCCTTCTCACGCTCTCCCATTTGCTGCTTGCCTCGTGCAGGCAAGCCGAGGAAACAGAGAGAATCGAAATCAAAACCAGTGACACGTCTCTAAGCTTAGATCCTCGGATAGGGCCGCCCGATCTGACTAAGTTTAGGTCTAATGGTGCCATCGACTGGCAAAATCCATATATTATCATCAGCACGTCAGGTCTTGCTGTTCGGTGGTATGCAAGGTCCAAGGACTACCAGATTATTGGCCCAGACGAACTGGCAGCTTACCTGGTGCATCTTCCGCTATCCGCTTGGCCTTATGGAAAGCTGGTCGCAGTTCAACTCGACGGCGTCGGTGGAATGGAGGGTTCTTTTAAGGAAAACAGACGAAAAACTGAGGCCATCCTGCGCTATCTCGGGATTACAATTGACTGGTGGCCGGCGGCGTGACATCCTCGCGAAAAGCCTAACACTGCATCCAGCCGACCCGCCGCCAAAAGCAGCGGCGGGCGGCTGATGCCTGACTCGTTAGGCGCCGGGCGACGAAAGAAATCATCGCGCATTGGCCTGAGTTAATTCGGCAGAACGGCAGTGCAGCCGAAAGTCGAAGGAATAGCAACATGAATTTCAAAATGCTGATTGTCATTCTTCTCCTAAGCCTGAGTGCTACGGCACAGACCAACAAGCCTTCACGCAAAATGGCGGTGGTGCAACGAACGTTGATACGAGATAGGTTCATCTGCCGGATTGTCTGGATGTTTTTCGTAGCCAGTCCTGGGATGATGCCGGCACACGCTCAATTGACTGCTGGTGCTCCGGTAGAGGCGACCATTCCCATCGCACCCATGCCCGTGAAAAGCAATGGCCAGATACATCTCGCTTATGAGTTGCACGTTACTAATTTCGAGGCCAGAAATCTGACACTCAATCGCATCGAAGTCTTTGCCCAAGGAAATAGCACTACACCTCTGGCAAGCTATCGCGATACTGAACTCACCAATCTTCTAGCCCGTCCAGGTGCGCCGTCGAACCTGGTGGACAAGAGAGTGATTGGCGGCGGCATGCGAGCGGTAATTTATCTCTGGCTAACAGTCACCGCGGGTCATCCGGTTCCTACCTCTCTACGCCATAGGCTGTTCTTTACCGCGAGCAGTTCCGCCGGAAACGATGAGGAGGAAATGATGGACGGCGCGGAGGTCACGGTTCGTAAAGAGTTGCCTCTCGCCGTTACAGCGCCGCTGCGTGGTGGGCCTTGGATGGCCGGTAATGGACCATCTAATGCTGGCCACCATCGTCGTATGCTGTTGGCGCTTAATGGCCGGGTCACTATTTCTCAACGCTTCGCTTATGACTTCATGAAGCTTGGGGAAGATGGAAAGGCAGTGCAAGGGGATCCGTCCAAGAATGAGAATTGGTTTGGGTATGGGTCAGAAGTTCTGGCAGTGGCTGATGGGATCATCTC
Organism: Acidobacteriota bacterium; assembly: GCA_003224715.1. Taxonomy (GTDB): domain Bacteria; phylum Acidobacteriota; class Terriglobia; order Versatilivoradales; family Versatilivoraceae; genus QHZQ01. Next base: position 2,751 of record QHZP01000751.1, read on the forward strand.
AGAGGCTCAGGATGATATTCCAGAAAATACCCCTCTCACGCCCAAACGACCTATAGCAATTCCTTCAGCCAAAACCGTCGGCGGAAATTTTCTGATTCTTGACCTGGGTAACGGTAACTTCGCGTTCTATGCACACATGCAACCGAACAGTCTTCGGGTCAAAGTTGGTGATCGAGTGAGACGCGGAGAGGTTCTTGGCCGGCTGGGAAACTCCGGCAACTCCGATGCGCCGCACTTGCACTTTCAAATAAGCAACGATCCATCGATCTCTGACGGAGAAGGATTGCCATTTGTCTTTGAATCGTTTGATGTCCTAGGAGAAGCACAACTGTTCGAAGCTCTGGGATTAGAAACTAGAGAGGATGGCTGGAAACCGCCATCTGATGCTGTCCATAGCAGACGCCAGAAAGAAATGCCGCTGGACAATACGGTCATTCGTTTTCCTTAAGAACGAATAGGGACGATCGTCTTAGCACACAGCGCACCTAAAACTGCATCCAGTCGAGCCGCCGCAAAAAGCAGCGGCGGGCGGGTGATGCCTGAGCCGTTAGGCGTCTCTGGCATTGACGATCCTAGCCTCGGTTCCCTCATGTCACACAGGGATAGACAAATGCTGACGACCATCTTGGTATCGCGGCCGAAAGGGTCAACAGGCGCAAAGCCTCGACCGGGGGCGGTTTGACCGAAGCAGTACTGCCTTCGTCGGTGTGGCTTGGCTTCTCACTGGCTCCGGGTTACTGGTAGCCCCGCTGCTAAATTACTTCAGGCTCGGGTCTATGACCTTGGGCTCAGTGTTTGGTTGGGTTGGACTGCTAATCGCGGTCGGGGGTATTTCGGTTCGCTGGTGGGCCAATCGAACGCTGGGCGAGTATTACACCCGCACGCTTCGCGTCACCGCGACTCAGTCCGTCGTGCAAAAAGGTCCTTACCGCATGATTCGTCACCCTGGCTATCTCGGCTCGATGTTGATGTGGGTGGGCGCCGGGCTAGCCACGACCAACTGGATAGCCTTCATTCTCGCCGTGGTGGTGATGTTCGCCGCGTATTATTACCGTATCCAAACCGAAGAAGGGATGCTCATGGCGGCCATTGGTCAAGAGTACAGCCAGTACAAGGCCCGCACGTGGAGACTAATACCATTTGTCTTTTGAGGGGAGCCGGTAAATAGGTTGCCGACCAACACCGCATGCACTCGACCGGCGCAAAAGCGCGGCGGGTGATGCCCGAGCCGTTACTGCCGCCTTTGCGTTTCTGACGGAGAGGCTTAACCGGGCAAACATGAAAAGACTCATCATCACTCCAACTCAGAAGGAGTTTGACTTCTTCTTGCAAGGTTGGGCCAAGCTCGGACTCAACGCCCAGAATTCAACAGTTGGGCGGCTACCAGTTGCACAGTTCCAGGATGCGGGCATCACGCTGGCCTGTGGGGGTGCCGGTAAGGCTCAGTTCGCTGTTCAAACTCAACACTTGTTGGATGCCTGCCTGGAGTGGGATTTGGTCCTGTGCATAGGTGCGGCGGGTGGACTGGTAGACGAATTGACTATCGGCGACGTGGTCGTGGCGACTTCCACGGTAGAGCATGACTACCACAATAAATTTAGCCAACGTCCCTTCCCAATGTTTGAGGGTGCTCCAACAGTGATTGCGGAGCTCCGTCGCGTCGCGTTGCCAAATGCGTTCAAAGTTTATTTTGGAGTGGTGGCCAGCGGCGACGAGGACATCGTAGACGAAGGAAGACGAAGAAGTCTTCAAAAGTCCACGGGTGCGCTGGTGGTCGCCTGGGAAGGGGCCGGTGGAGCTAGAGCTTGTGCCTTTAACAACGTTCCATTTGTTGAGATTCGCGGTGTGACGGACACAGCGAACCAGAATGCGCCGTCGGATTTCGGTAGCAACGTAGAAGTGGTCATGAGCAACTTGGCCACGCTGCTCAGCACTTGGCTAGATCAATGCGTCGGAACCAGCCAGATCAACCTGAGTGGCTAACCGAGGCGTCCAGCCCACCAGCCGCCAAAAGTAGGGGCGGGCGGCCGATGCACATCCCATGAAACAGAAGATTGAGATCAGAGCCGTCAGCTTGGTACGTCAGATTCGTGACGACCAAGCCAGGCGATTGGTTAATAGACCGACCGCCGCGGTGATAGAGTTTTTCAACCGTGCGGCCGAACGGGCAGTGAAAAGGGCAAGCAGGCTCCGGTTGACCTCAGCATCCGTCAAGGCCTCTAACCGAGGCATCCAATCGACCCGCCGCCAAAAATAGCGGCGTGCGGTTGATGCCTGATCGTTAGATCCAAGACAAATGAAACTCTTACTGAATTTCGTATTCCCGGCCTTCCTGGCGCCGGCTGTTACTGTCGGACTGATGCCCCTGCTCGGTGTTATTGTCCTGGCCTTGAGGTTCTCGTATATCGGTACATTTA
>QHZP01000755.1 GCA_003224715.1 Acidobacteriota bacterium
GGGTGTGCTTGGCCGGACGATCCGCCTCGACCGGCGGCCTTATACCATCGTGGGTGTCATGCCGCCGGATTTTGAGTTCCCCTTGCGGGGGCCGCAGCACAACGGCCGCCCCGCTGATCTCTGGGTGCCACTGGCGCTTACTCCCGGCGAGTTGCAGGGTTGGGGCACGAACTATATGCTCAGCGGGCTGGCCCGTCTGCGTGCCAACCTTGGGCTCGAGCAGGCGCGCGCGGAAGCGCAGTCGCTCTCGCGAGTCATCGAAAGCAGCTATCCGCCGCTGCTTTTGAACGCGTTCCATGGAGCGCCAATCGAGGTCGCCGTCTTTCCCTTTCGCGAGGAGGCTGTGGGGTCCGTCCAGACGCTGCTTCTCGTCCTGACGGCGGCCGTAGCCTTTGTGCTCTTGATCGCCTGCGCGAACGTTGCCACACTGCTCCTTTCACGCGCTGCTGCGCGCCAGAAGGAAATCGCGGTTCGCAGCGCGCTCGGTGCTACGCGCTGTCGCCTGTTACGCCAGATGCTGACAGAGAGCCTTTTGCTCTCCCTCTGCGGTGGTGTGCTGGGATGGGGACTCGCGTGCTGGGGCAAGGACGTACTGCTCGCACTCGTGCCCCCCGGCGTCCCACTTCCGCATCAAGTTTCGATGGATGGCCGCGTTTTGGTCCTTGCTCTCGCGGTGTCTTGCTTGTCGGCGATATTCTTTGGATTGGCGCCGGCGCTCCACGCCTTTGTCAGTTCTTTGCAGGTTTCTCTTCAGGGCAGTGGCAGGAGCGGTTCACACAGCCCGCTGCGTCGGCGGCTACAGGAAGTCTTCGTCGCGGTTGAATTCGCCCTGGCTCTCATCCTGCTGGTCAGCGCGGGCCTTTTGATCCGCAGTTTCGACAAGCTGCTCGAAACGAACCCCGGTTTCCGCCCCGACCACGTGCTCAGTCTTAGCCTTCCACTTCCCTACAGCTCGTATCCGGAGGGTTCACAGGTCCGGCAATTCTACCAGGAGTTGCTCGATCGAGTGAGTCACCTGCCGGCCTCAAGCGTAGCCGCCTTAAGCAGCGACTTACCCCTCGACACCTGCTTGACGGTGGGGATCCAGATCGAAGGCCAAACGGGCGGAAGGGGTGGTCAGCCTCAAGCGTTTTGCCAGACATGGGTGCTAGGGGACTTTTTCCAGGCCATGGGTATTTCGTTGCTCCGGGGCCGCTCCTTTGAGCCTGCAGACCGTATGGATTCACAGCCCGTTGCCGTGGTAAGCCAGTCGTTGGCTTCGAAATTCTGGCCCGGGCAGGACGCCATCGGGAAACGAATCCGCTGGGGACTTGCCAACCCCTGGCAAACGATTGTGGGAATCGTCGGCGATGTGTACGACAGACCCCCAGGCCAGCCCGTCCAAATGCATGTGTATTCTCCTTTTTTGCAGTTGACCGAATCGTTCTTTGCCAACGAGAGTCTCCGCCAAGAGCTGCGTACCATGAACCTTGTCGTGCGCACGCAAACCGATCCGGCTTCGCTGACCCCTGCTGTGGTCGGTCAAATTCACGCACTCGATCCGGATCTTGCCGTTGCCAACATCCGGACCATGACCCAGTTGGTGAGTTCCTCAGTTGCCGGACCCAGATTCAACACCTTCCTGCTGGGTGTCTTCGCTGGCTTCGCCCTCTTTCTCGCAGCGATTGGGGTTTATGGCGTCCTGGTCCATGCCGTCGCCCAGCAGACACGTGAAATCGGTATTCGCATGGCTCTTGGAGCACAGAGTGGCGACGTGCTTCGGCTGGTGCTCAAGCAAGGCATGATGCCGGTCGTTGTTGGACTGGCCATAGGCGGGTCAGGAGCGTTAGTCCTCACGCGCCTGCTCGCCAGTCTGCTCTACGGTATTGGGCCGAACGATCCGTTAACGCTGGCTGTGGTTTCCTTGCTACTGGCGGCTGTAGCGTTGCTCGCCTGCTACCTCCCAGCTCGCAGGGCAACGAAAGTCGACCCGATGGTGGCGCTACGCTATGAATAGGTGTGAGGTGTGAGGTGTCAGGTGCCAGAGGTCAAGCACAGGCGCAAAAGCTTTTAGTCGGCAATCGCCAATCGGAAATCGACAATTGTACTAATCCCGAATCCCTAACCCCGAACCACGATGCTTAATGACCTCCGTTACGCCATTCGGACGCTGCTCAAGAGCCCCGGTTTTACGACAGTGGCAGTGATCACCCTGGCCTTGGGCATCGGCGCCAACAGCGCGATTTTTAGTGTCGTCAATGCTGTGCTGCTGAGGCCGCTCCCTTACAAGGATCCCGCCCGGCTGGTCTGGATCACGGAGTCCTTTCCTCAGTTCATCGGGGAAGCAGTCACAGCGCCTCATTTCCTAGAGTGGCAGGAGCAGAACCACGTTTTCCAATTTATGGCCATTTCCTCCTACAGCGATTTCACTCTTACCGGTGGAGACCAGCCCGACCGGGTTTTGGGTGCGCTGGTTTCTTCCAGCTTTTTCCCCTTGCTGGGCGTCCAACCCGTCTTGGGCCGCACCTTTCTTGCTGAAGAAAACCGGCCCGGAGCCAGTCGCGTTGTTATTCTCGGTTACAGTCTGTGGCAGCGCCGCTTTGGAGGTGACTCGAATCTGATTGGGAAGCCGCTGAGGCTCAATGCTGAGACCTACACGGTAGTTGGGGTCATGCCTGCTACTTTCCAAGTCCAATTTCCCGTACCGACCGAGATGTGGATGCCTCTGGCCATCGAAGCCCCAAGCCAACCAGCGCTACCAAAGCCACAAAGGGTCCTAGTGCTGCCGGGGGCCATAGCGCGCCTTAAGCCGAATATCACACTGGAAGCAGCCCGGTCAGATCTCGACACCCTTGCCCGCCGGATTGCGTTACGCGACTCCCAGGAACCTGCCGGGCAGGTGAGAATCATCCCGCTGAACGAGCAGCTGGTTGGCAATCTTCGGTCGGCTCTCTTGGTTCTGCTTGGGGCCGTCAGCTTTGTGTTGCTGATCGGGTGCATCAATGTGGCTAACCTGCTGCTGGCCCGCGCCGTAACGCGCCAAAAGGAGTTGGCCATCCGCACAACCCTGGGAGCTGGCCGCCTGCGACTCATCCGACAGTTGTTCACAGAGAGCCTGCTCCTGGTCATTTTAAGCGGTGCCTTAGGGCTGCTGCTGGCCAGCTGGGGAGTAGACCTGTTAATGGCGATCACTCCTCGCGACCTTCCCCGCGTGCAGGCGACCGCTAT
>QHZP01000752.1 GCA_003224715.1 Acidobacteriota bacterium
GAAAGGAGCCCGAGACCGTTACGACGGAGCGCGGAGAAATCCCTGGAATGAAGTAGAGTGCGGGTCGCACTACGCACGTGCGTTGGCGAGTTGGTCTGTCCTGCTGGCGCTCTCGGGCTACAGGTACTCGGCACCCGAACGGCGTCTCACATTCATGCCTCGCGTGAACGCCGAAAGATTTCAATGTTTCTTTACCGCAGGCTCCGGCTGGGGGACCTTCATCCAAAGATCCGAAAAAGCATCCAGAGTGGCCAGGCTGGAGACCCATTATGGCGAGGTTCGAGTAGGAAGGCTCAAGCTAAGGAAAGACGCCGATTGGAAAGGAGCGTTGGTTTTGTCTGCCACGGGACCTGACGGAAAGCATCTCAGCAACTGCCAGGTGAACCGTGAAGATCAGGCCTGGCTGGTAGACTTTGGCGAAGAACTCGTGGTGCCCAGCGGGAAGGCAGTTGATATTAAGCTCGTGCCACAGGAAGTCTAATTTACTGTCTCTCTGAGAACTTCTATAAGCTACAGAGCCCATCGCCACCACGTTGCCCGGTGGGTTTTCTATAGCCCAGGCGTTCACGCCTGGGTTGCAGATTATCATTGGCATCTCCCAGCCCCCTTCAGGGGGCTTTCAGCTCATTGACGAGGGCCGATGGGCCCGGCGGGCCCGGACGAGAAAAATTGTGGGCCAGACCGAGCACCCCACGCTGAAGCGCGAGGCTAATGAAAACAAGCATGCCCCCAAAACGCATCCGGGAAAGTGGACTCGGGCAAATACGTCCGTGTAATTGCGAAAGATAGTACTTAGGCTGCCGTGAATAGAGTGTCGCCCGTTCTGCTTCTTGCCATTATAGCTGCGTGAAAAACATTTGCATGGCCCTAGGAAGTGAGTGTATAAAGGGGGGCCAATTTCAACTGGCTATAGGCTGCCTTCAGAAAGCAGAAAGAGAAGAATCAGTACCAATTAGGAGGCTGAAATCATAGACAGCTCTTCCCACGATGTTCTTCTGGTTGGTGGCGGAGGAGCAGGCCTGCGGGCGGCCATCGCCGTTTCTGAAGTCAATCCCAAACTCAGCGTGGCCGTAGTATCCAAGGTCTATCCCATGCGAAGCCATACCGTCTCGGCTGAAGGGGGAGCCGCCGCCGTCATCAAGCCGGGGGATAGCCTGGAGGATCATGCTTATGACACAATCTCTGGAGGCGACTGG
>QHZP01000753.1 GCA_003224715.1 Acidobacteriota bacterium
GCTATCGAGCTCATGACCGGCAAGATTCAGGCTATCACGGCCAAAGCCGTAATTCTCTGCACTGGAGGCTGTGGTAGAGTCTTTCCTTTTACAACCAATGCCAACATTAAGAACGGGGATGGCATGGCGCTGGCTTACCGGGCGGGCGTTCCTTTGAAGGACATGGAATTTGTCCAGTACCATCCTACCGGACTCCCTTTTACCGGGATACTGATCACCGAAGCCTCTCGCTCCGAGGGAGGGTATTTGCTCAATAAGGATGGCTATCGGTACCTGCAGGACTACAACCTGGGTAAGCCAGAACCCAAGCCGGTCTTGCGTTCCATGGAGCTGGGTCCACGTGACCGGCTTTCCCAGGCCTTCGTGAAAGAGCAGGAAAAGGGCCGCACCATCGAGGGACCCTATGGTCCAGTGGTCCACCTGGATCTCCGGCATCTGGGAGAAAAGCTTATCAATACCAAGCTCCCTTTTGTCAGGGAACTGTGCTTGAAATACCAGAACATCGACCCTGTCAAAGAGCTGATTCCGGTCAGACCTGTGGTTCACTATATGATGGGCGGAGTGCACACTGACATTAACGGAGCCACACCGCTCCAGGGTTTATTTGCCGCGGGCGAAGTTGCCTGTGTCAGTATCAACGGCGCCAACCGGCTGGGCTCCAATTCCCTCACCGAACTGCTGGTTTTCGGAGCGCGAGCCGGTAAATCCGCAGCCGCTTTTGCCTCTGAGCAGAAAGAGCCCGCCGGTCCCATACTGGCGCAGGCGATGGATGAGAAGAGCCGGTTGGAGCAGCAGTTCCTGCGCAAGACGGCCGGCCGAGAGCCCATCGCAACCATTCGGGAAGAGATGCAGAAGACCACGGAAAACACGGCGGGTATTTATCGGACTGGCACTTCGCTGGCCGCGGCGGCAGAAAAAATCCAGAAGCTACAAGAACGCTTTTGTGATGTCGCCATCGTTGATCACAGCCGCACCTTTAACACCGAGCTGACGGCTGCCTTGGAACTCTCGTTCATGCTGGATGTCGCCGAAGCCATCGTCCAGTGCGCCTTGCAGCGCACCGAGTCTCGCGGGTCCCATCAGCGCACGGACTTTCCCAGGCGGGATGATGAAAAATTTCTGGCTCATTCGCTGCTCTATCGTAAAGAAGAGGGCGGATCGCGAGTGGAGTACCTCCCAGTCAAAATCACTCGCTGGCCGCCTGGAGAGCGGGTTTACGGAAAGTAGGCATCCATGACAGAAACCATGACTCTGCAAGTTGCACGCTATCGTCCGGAACAAGAGTCCGAACCGACCTTCGAAAGCTTCGAGGTGCCTTTTCGTAAGGACTGGGTCATTCTCGACGCCCTCAACTACATCAAGGACAAACTGGATGGGTCTCTTTCCTACCGCTGGTCTTGCCGGATGGGAGTCTGCGGAAGTTGCGGGATGATGGTGAACGGTGAGCCCAAATTAACTTGTGCTACCTTCCTTTCTCATTACCTGCCCGGACCCGTGCGTGTGGAGCCGCTGCGATATTTTCCAGTGGTCCGAGACCTCGTGATAGAAATGACAGATTTTCTGGTCAAGCTCAAAAGCGTAAAGCCATGGATCGTCCGGCAGCAGGAAAAACCCTTCTCCGAAGGG
>QHZP01000754.1 GCA_003224715.1 Acidobacteriota bacterium
GCCGTCAGCTACTTCGGTATTCTGGTTTCAGAATGCCGATACGGCATGATTTCAAAACCCAACCTGGCAGTTTTGGTGGTCCAGGACCATCAGTTGGGAACCAACGACTGCCGTGGCTGGATCTCTCAATCCCATTTTAGCAAATTGAAGGATCCTGCTGGAAAGCCTCTTCCTGCGGGTCGTTTTTACCAGTTCCGAATCGCGTTCGACAACTTGAACGCCAAAGGTTCCTTCAAGGTGATGGGAGATGAGGTGGCTCAATTGCTCAAGGTCGATGTCGTCCTTCCGGAGAGCTGCCTTAAACCTTCCGTGAAAGAGAGAAACTTGCTGCAGAAGATGTTGTCACGAGAAGGACGGCGATTTCATGGTCCCGCTGTCCTCGGGATCCGGGAGGTATCGGAGAATTTGGAATACAAATCGAGTTATACGCTCACTGTCCATGCGCCCGAGGATTCTCTGCAATTGGAGATTCTATCGGCCGCATTGCATGAGGTGGAAAAGGTCACTCGGGCTGCCAAGGATGGAGACTACGAAGAGTTACTCGAACTTCTGGGAGCTTCAGAGGCTTTGCGGGCAGAAGACGAAGTACAGCCCGACTGCACGAGTGTGGAGACGCTGGTCTGCAGCGCGGTTTTAAAAGCCGATGCCAGCGGCATGATGATCAAGCACCCCTACGTCAACGGGCGTCTCCAGAGCTTGCTGGCGCGCTGGGTTTACAAAGCCTGTACGTCGGGCGGGTTCAAACTGCCCGGATTTGCCCTGGCCGATGATGGATTCCTTTTTGTCCATCAAGGCAAGGTGGTTTCCGGAAGTGATTGGATTCCCGAGAACACTGCACTCTCATCCCTGGCCTGCAAGATGGGACTAGTGGTGAGATACCCGATCCGCATGAAGGAAGACTTGCTGCCGGTTCGTTGCCTGTCTACCCAGGAAACGGTCGCTTTGCTTTCGCAGCACCTGGCGAACTCTCGGATGCAGTTGGGAGCCTGGCAAGCCGGCAAGGTCGTGGACATCGTTGAGGAGCAGTTGCGGCTGGAAGGGACACTCGTCCTCCATTCCAGAACGGCCAGCCGAAACGGAGGCGACTTCGATTTCGATTGTGTTTGCGTGATTGAAAGCACCCGTTTCCCCCGCTGGGTAAAGTCCCGTTTTGAAGATCCAGCCAAGCCAGCTCAGGAAAAGAAAAAGCTCACCAAGAAGAAGAGTCCCTGGTGGAATCTTCCCCAGGTTGCCATGAGTGCTCGGGGCAATCAGATCGGCTCCATCACCGATCTGATCACTTCCTGCCTGGCAGCCGGGAAGCCCGATCTGGCTTACGCTCTGGTGGAAGAACTGCAGGCGGCGCTTGACGGGCTCAAGCACGGCACCGAGCCAGATCCGAAGGTTATTGCGGGGATACGCAAGCAGGTCCCTCGTGCGCCTTGGCTGGAGTTGAAGAAAGTGAAGAAGGCTTCAGACCTGCCTCTGCATCTTGAGGTTTCTGAAACGGACAAGGTTGGCAGGCTCTATAACATGGTGCGAAAAGAAGTCGAGGACCTCTTTGGTGAATCAGCGCCTCTGGCCCACTTCAAGGGACTTATCTCAGGTAACCCGTTTTCGCGAGAGATGTTTGAAGAGTGTCAGTTGGTCAATAAATGCTGGGGTGCTGCGGTGACTGCCATCTTGGAGACACAGCAACAGCTCAATGAAGCGGCCAACCGAGCGCAGATGGAATATGTGGCGGTGCAGGACAAAGATTCAACAATAAGAGGCTCGGCCCTGCTTCGCCGTAATCAAGCTTACGCGGCTCTTCGACAGTTCGAGGATAAGTCTGTCGAGGAGTTTCGTGAACTGATCTACTTTGCCCAAAAGTGGGCGGCAGGCAAGAAGGACAATCGCTCCGGCTGGGCCCAGGCGTTGCTCAGTATTGTCAGCCACGGCAAGGGACGAGGAGCCCTCTTGTTCCAGACCTTTGCCCAGGAGCTAGTAGATTCCCTGGTTGAAAAAACCGGCGGCCGGCCTGTGATGATTGAGGTGCCAGAGCTGCCGGACGGACAGGTCGTTATCGAAGAGGATGACGACACGTCTCGCATCTTCCTGGTAGATGGTGACCGCAAGACGCTGCTTGTCGAGGTCACCTCAGAGGGGGATGTCATCATGGATGGCCGCAGGATCAAACTGGTCAGACCCTTTCCTCTGAAGTCGGGGAATGGGGAGGTCCGGGACGGGAAGTTGATCTTCACTGAGATCCCGCAACGTCCATGCGTGAAAGCTTCCAAGTGCGTTCATTAACTCGAACGTTTCAGTTGCAGCTTCTCCGGGGACGCCAGCATGGGTCCCCGGTTTTTTGGGTTGAGGAAAATCTAAAATAGGAGAGAAAAATCATGCTTATTCCCCAGGCCGGGCTCATTTTAATCCTAATGTTTTGCATCAGCATGGCTCCGGGGTTCGCTCA
>QHZP01000051.1 GCA_003224715.1 Acidobacteriota bacterium
CATCATCTGTCGCACGATCACTTCGATATGCTTGTCATTGATATTGACTCCCTGAAGCCGATAGACCTCTTGAATTTCGTTGACTAAATAGGCTTGCAGTTCTTTCTCGCCCAACACGGCCAAAATGTCGTGTGGATTGCGCGGCCCGTCCATCAGGGCTTCGCCGGCCTTCACATATTCTCCTTCTTGAACGTTGACATGCACTCCTCGAGGCAGTGAATATTCCCGCTCCATCCCGCTATCATTGGCGACCATGATCTTACGAGTGCCTTTGGAGAAATCGCCGTATTTCACGATCCCGTCAATCTCAGTAATAACGGCTGTTTCACGAGGTTTGCGAGCCTCAAACAGCTCCACTACGCGAGGTAGACCTCCCGTAATATCCTTGGTCTTGGTGGTTTCGCGAGGGATCTTGGCGATAATGTCGCCCGGCGAAACCTCGTCTCCATCGCTTACCATGAGGTGGGCTCTGGACGGCATGAGATATTTCTTAACGGTCTTGTGCTTGTCACTACTTTTGATGACGATTTGAGGTTGACGCTTTTCGTCTTGAGATTCGATGACCACCCAGCGGGAAAGGCTGGTTACTTCATCCACCTCCTCCTGCATGGTGACACCTTCAACCAGATCCTTGAACTGAAGGGAGCCACCCACCTCGGTCAAAATGGCGTAAGTATAAGGATCCCATTCCACCAGGCCATCGCCCATTTTGACCTCTTGGCCATCTTCCACCTTGATCTTCGCGCCGTAAACTACGGAGTAACGTTCTTTCTCACGTCCCTTTTCATCCACCACCGCGATGAGGCCATTGCGATTCATGACGACCAGATCGCCGTCTTTATTGCGCACGGTGGAAAGGTTGATGAATTTGATGATGCCATCGTTCTTGGCTTCCAGGGTGGATTGCTCCGAGACCCGACTGGCTGTGCCTCCGATGTGGAATGTTCTCATGGTCAGTTGGGTGCCGGGCTCGCCAATGGATTGGGCCGCGATCACGCCCACTGCCTCACCCAATTCGACCATGGCCCCAGAGCCCAGGTTACGTCCGTAGCATTTGACGCAAACCCCACGGCGCGATTCGCAGGTCAACACAGACCGGATTTTCACTCGCTCCACACCCGCCGCCTGAATTTCGCTAGCCAAGCCCTCGGTGATTTCCTGGTTCACGTCCACGATGACGTTGCCCTCGTAATCTTTGATTTGATCCAGTGAAACGCGACCTACGATTCGGTCGCGCAAGGGCTCAATGATTTCTCCGCTTTCGACTATCGGCCCCACGTAGATCCCATCCAAGGTGCCGCAATCCTCTTCCGAAATGATGACATCCTGAGCCACATCGACCAACCGACGGGTGAGGTATCCGGAGTCAGCAGTTTTCAAGGCCGTATCGGCCAGCCCTTTACGGGCGCCATGGGTTGAGATGAAATACTGCAAGACGGTAAGACCTTCGCGGAAGTTGGCTTTAATGGGGGTTTCAATAATTTCACCGGAAGGCTTGGCCATCAACCCGCGCATCCCTGCCAACTGCCGAATCTGTTGTTTGGACCCGCGAGCTCCAGAGTCCGCCATGATGTAAATCGGATTGAATTCCCCTCCTTCTTTATTCTGGGTCTCGATCCCGCGGATCATTTCGTCGGCCACTCGTTCCGTCACGTTGGACCAGATTTCAATGACTTTATTGTAACGCTCCCCTTTAGTGATGGCGCCTTCCTGATATTGTTGTTCGACCTTCAAAACCTCCCGTTCGGCAGATTCCACCAGCTTGTGCTTTTCTGCCGGAATGAGAAGATCTTCAATGCCGATTGAGATTCCGGCCTTGGTGGCATACGCAAACCCGAGGGCTTTGACCTCGTCCAGCATCTTGACCGTCTTTTCCAATCCCAACTTCAAGTAACAATACTGGACCAGCTGGCCTAATCCTTTCTTCTTGAGCAAACCATTAATGAATGGCATTTCCTTGGGAAGGTGATCGTTCAAGATGACTCTGCCCACTGTGGTATTCAGGAAATCTTTATTTCGAGTTATGACCTCAGTATGCAGGATGCTTTGGTCATCATAGGCTGTGGTCAAATCGATGACATCGCCGGTGTAGCGATAGCGGATAGGGGTCAGGGTCTCAACCTCGCCAGCTTCCAGCGCCAGCAGCACTTCCTCGGTACTTCCAAAAGCCCGCCCTTCTCCCTTGGTTCCTGATTTTGACATCGTCAAGTAGTAGCAGCCCAAGACCACGTCTTGAGTTGGCACAGCGATGGGCATGCCGTTGGAAGGAGACAGAATGTTATTGGAAGAAAGCATGAGTACAGAGGCTTCAATCTGAGCTTCGGGTGAAAGAGGGATATGAACTGCCATCTGGTCGCCATCAAAGTCTGCGTTAAAAGCAGTACATACCAGCGGGTGAATCTGGATGGCCTTTCCTTCGACCAGCGTGGGCTCGAAAGCCTGAATCCCCAATCGGTGAAGGGTAGGAGCACGGTTCAATAAGACCGGATGTTCACGAATAACTTCTTCCAGGATGTCCCAGACAATAGGATCCTGCTGCTCCACGAGTTCCTTGGCAGCCTTGATGGTAGTGCAGTGTCCGGCCTGCTCCAGACGGTTATAGATGAATGGTTTGAAAAGTTCGAGGGCCATCCTCTTGGGAAGGCCACACTGATGCAGTTTCAGTTCGGGGCCAACCACGATGACAGAACGCCCGGAATAGTCCACCCGTTTTCCCAGCAGGTTCTGGCGGAAACGGCCCTGTTTTCCTTTGAGAGTATCGGAAAGCGATTTGAGAGGCCGGTTGTTGGCGCCGCGCAAAACCCGCCCGCGCCGGCCATTGTCAAAGAGCGCATCCACAGCCTCCTGGAGCATCCGTTTCTCGTTCCGCACGATGACATCCGGGGCATGAAGCTCGATGAGCTTTTTCAACCGATTGTTGCGATTGATAACGCGACGATAGAGATCGTTCAAATCAGAGGTGGCAAAACGGCCGCCATCCAAGGGCACGAGGGGACGCAGTTCCGGAGGAATCACTGGAATAACGTCCAGGATCATCCATTCTGGCTTGTTGCCAGATTTTCTAAAGGCATCGACCACTTTCAGGCGTTTGGAATATTTCAACTTCTTCTGCTGCGAATTTTCCGTCTTCATTTTGTGACGCAGCTCGATGGACAGTTCTTCAACGTCAATCTGCTTGAGCAACTGCTTAATGGCCTCAGCTCCCATCATAGCGGTGAACTTTCCCGGATGCTCTTGCTGAAGCTGGCGGAACTTGTCTTCGCTGAGAACCTCTTTTTCCTTTAAGGCAGCCTCTCCCGGGTCGATGACCACATAAGCCTCGAAATAAAGAATGCGCTCCAATTCGCGGAGACTCAGGTCTAGCAGATGTCCGATTCGGCTGGGAAGACCCTTAAAGAACCAAACGTGGGAGCAAGGGCTGGCCAGCTCAATATGTCCCAAGCGCTCGCGCCGAACCTTGGAGAGAGTCACCTCCACGCCGCATTTATCGCAGATCACGCCACGATGCTTCATTCGTTTGTACTTGCCGCAGAGACATTCCCAGTCGGTCACAGGTCCGAAAATCTTGGCGCAGAAAAGTCCATCACGCTCGGGTTTAAAGGTTCTATAGTTGATGGTTTCCGGCTTGGTAACTTCCCCGTGAGACCAGGACCGAATCTTCTCGGGAGATGCCAGACTGATCTTGATGCTGTCAAAATCAGCAATCATATTGGATCGGTCATAGGGATTTTGTCTAAACAAGATAAACCTCCTTGGAGGAAAAAATCTTCAATCAAGCTAAAATTACATCTTTGCTCTCACTGCCCACGGGCCGTGGCATCCGAAGATAGAGAATAGAGGATCGAAGATCGTCAGACGGTATCCTCGATCCTCCATCTTCTATCCTCTGTCCGCGGGCCACTTCTAATTATCCTGGTATTTTTTGAGTAGCTCCACATCCAGGCAAAGGCTTTGCAATTCGCGTATCAAAACGTTGAACGATTCAGGCAACCCTGGTTCGATGGCAGCTTCTCCTTTAACGATCGCTCGTCTGCTTTGGCGGTGAGCAGCTCCTGAAGAATGTGAGCGGCCCCATAAGCTTCCAAGGCCCAGACCTCCATCTCTCCAAAGCGCTGTCCGCCAAATTGGGCTTTTCCACCCAAGGGCTGCTGGGTGATCAAGGAGTAGGGCCCGATGGAACGGGCGTGGATCTTGTCATCTACCAGGTGGGAAAGCTTCAACATGTAGATATAACCCACGGTCACTTTTTGCTCGAAGCGTTCGCCGGTCATTCCGTCATAAAGATAAGTCTTACCCGATATGGGTAGTCCTGATTCTTCCAATTGCTTCTTAATTTCCTTTTCGGTAGCTCCATCAAACACCGGGGTGGAAAAGTGTAAGCCTAGAGCTCTGGCCGCCCAACCCAAATGAGTTTCGAGAATCTGTCCTACATTCATTCGAGAGGGAACACCAAGAGGATTCAAGACAATTTCCACCGGGGTGCCTTCCGGCAGGTAGGGCATATCTTCTTCGGGAAGAATTCTGGCAATTACTCCTTTGTTCCCGTGACGACCCGCCATTTTGTCACCCACCGACAATTTGCGCTTCATCGCCACGTAAACCTTCACCAACTTGATGACACCCGGCGGCAGTTCATCACCCTTTTTCAATTTGCTGATCCGCTCGTCATGCAATTTCTGCAAGACATCAATCTGGCGAGCTGTCATCTCTTCGATTTCGAGAACTTGCTCGCCCAGCTGACCGTCCTTCTGGCTAATCTTTACGCGAGCCAGATCTTTGGCGCTGAGGCGTTGTATGATTTCGCGGGTCAGGGTAGTCTTCTTTGTCAGGATACGCTTACCGCTCCGCTCATTAGTCAAATCAGAAACCAACACCGAACCTTCTAACAACTGGCAGAGGCGCTTGTTCCTTTCATCGGTCAGGATACGGATTTCATCGTTCAGATTCTTTTCCAGCTTTTCTACTTCGCCTCTTTCAATGGATTTAGCCCGTTCATCCTTGTCCTGACCTTTGCGTGAAAAGACCTTGACCTCAACCACCACGCCTTCGATGCCTGGCGGCGTGATCAAGGACGCATCCCGGACATCTCCGGCTTTTTCGCCGAAAATCGCTCTTAACAGTTTTTCTTCGGGAGTCAACTGGGTTTCGCCTTTAGGCGTAACTTTTCCAACCAAAACGTCTCCGGGCTTGACACTGGCTCCGATACGAATGATTCCACTTTCATCCAGGTCTCTCAGGAAACTCTCACTCACATTGGGAATGTCGCGAGTAATTTCTTCTGGTCCCAATTTGGTGTCACGAGCCTCAATTTCAAATTCCTCGATATGAATCGACGTGTAATAATCGTCCTTAATCAATTTCTCGCTGACGAGAATCGCGTCTTCGAAGTTATAGCCGCGCCAGGGCATGAAGGCCACCAAGACGTTACGCCCTAGAGCCAGCTCACCCAGATCGGTGCAAGGCCCATCTCCCAAGACATGACCAGCCAGAACCTTGTTTCCCTTTCGAACAATCGGCTTTTGATTGATGCAGGTGTTCTGATTCGAACGCTTAAACTTCTTGAGTTGATAAATGTCGGCTCCCACTTCCCGGGAGAGCTGGCCGCTCTCGCCGGTATCGACTCTGACAATGATACGTTCGGAATCGACGCTATCTACAACTCCAGGACGACGACAAAGGACAACGGCGCCCGAGTCGTGAGCCGTCACCTTCTCCATGCCTGTGCCCACGTAGGGAGCCTCAGCCCGAAGCAAGGGCACGGCCTGGCGCTGCATGTTGGATCCCATGAGGGCGCGATTGGCATCATCGTTCTCCAAGAACGGAATTAATGAAGCCGCCACACTGACCAGTTGCTTGGGAGAAACATCGATGTAGTCCATCTCTTCTCGGGCCTTCAGCACGAAATTACCGGCCTGGCGCGCGTTGACCAGCTCAGAAATAATGTTCCCTTCCTGATCCAACTCCACATTAGCCTGGGCAATGATGTACTTGTCTTCTTCCCAGGCAGTGAGATAAAAGGAATAGGGTTCATAATCGGCGGCCCGTTTCTTCTTGGCTCGCTGGGCCTTGTTCTCATTCTCCACGACGGCCTTTTCGAGGTGTTCACCAATTTTGAAATCGGAATCCCCTCCATTATTAATGGTCACGTAGTCAACCACCTTGCCGTTCTTAACTTTTCGGTAAGGGCTTTCGATAAATCCGAATTCATTAATTCGGGCATAACAACTGAGCGAAGAAATCAGGCCGATGTTCGGCCCTTCCGGAGTTTCAATGGGGCAGATGCGGCCATAGTGAGTGGTGTGGACGTCACGAACCTCGAACCCGGCCCGTTCACGACTCAATCCGCCAGGACCCAAGGCGGAAAGCCTCCGCTTGTGGGTAATCTCCGAGAGCGGGTTGGTTTGGTCCATGAACTGGGAGAGCTGACTGGAGCCAAAGAATTCGCGCACCGCAGCCATGACCGGTTTGGCATTAATCAAATCATGAGGCATGGCCGTGGACATTTCTTGATAGACAGACATCTTTTCTTTAATGGCCCGCTCCATGCGCACCAGCCCAATCCGGAACTGGTTCTCCAGCAACTCACCAACGGCCCGGACACGCCGATTGCCCAGGTGGTCAATATCGTCCACGTTACCTATATTTTTTCTGAGCTTGAGAAGGTAACTGATCACAGCATAAAAATCTTCCGGTTCGAGAGTTCGCTTGTCCAGAGGCGAATTAAGGTCAAGTTTGATGTTGAATTTGAGGCGACCCACCCGAGAAAAATCATATTTTCGCGGGTCGAAAAACATGCCCTCAAAAAGATTGGTCGCCGTTTCGAGGGTGGGAGGATCCCCCGGCCGCAACTTGCGATAGATCTCAATCAATGCCTCTTGAGTGGTTTTGATACTGTCTTTCTTCATGGTCTGGCTGATAACCACTCCCACATCGTCACGTTCAGGATTGAAGATGGAAAATTCAGTGATCCCGGCATCGAGCATGGCAGCCACAGTGGTGGGTTTTATTTCCTGATTAGATTCGATCAGGACTTCGCCTGTCTCTTTATTCACAACGTCAGCGACCGTAAAACAGCCTTCCAAATCATTGGCCGTTATTTCCACTTGAGGTATATGGGCCTTGGTGATGAGGTTGTATAGGGTATGAGTAATCTTCTTGCCGGCGTGGCAGATTACTTCCTTGGTCTTGGGATTGACGATGTCATGAGAGACTTTGATCCCAATGAGGTTTTCGGAAACATTCCAATACAATTTGCTGCTCGACAAACTAATCATATCTGTCTTGTAGAAAGTCCGAATCAGCTCTTCATCGCTCTTCAATCCCAGAGCACGCAGAAAAATAGTCCCTAGAAATTTTCGTTTGCGATCAATCCGAACGTAGAGAATATTTTTCTGGTCATACTCAAATTCGACCCATGAACCCCGATAGGGAATAAGCTTACCTAAGAAATAAGTCTTGGCATTGGCCGATTCAAAGAAAACGCCCGGAGATCGATGCAATTGGCTGACAATCACGCGCTCGGTGCCATTGATAATAAAAGTCCCGTTTTCGGTCATTAAAGGAATTTCGCCAAAATAGACTTCTTGTTCCTTGATGTCTCGGATCGATTTGGCACCGGAATCCGGGTCTTTGTCGTAGATGGTTAGCCGAATGGTGACTTTCAAAGGAGCGGCATAGGTCATTCCCCGTTCTTGACATTCACTCACATCATATTTCAGCTTTAAGCTGACAGGATCGCCACAACGATTACAAAAGGTGGAAACATTTCGGTTGAATGTGCCGCATTTGGGGCAAACAATGTCATCGATGGAAAAAGGATTAGTGACGATGACATTGCCACAACTCCTGCAGTTACTGCGGAGGTGAGAGAGACCCTTAAGGTTGGTGCATTTACATTCCCAGTTGCCGATGGAATAATCCACGAACTCCAAGGAGGAAACACCTCGAAAATCGCTGATAGGAAAAACGGAGTTAAAAACAGCTTGCAAACCGATATCTTCTCTCTCGGCAGGCAAGAAGTTCATCTGCAGAAATCGTTCATAGGATTTCTTTTGGACCTCGATCAGATTCGGGATCTGAATTGAGGTTAGGATTTTCGAAAAGTTAACACGCTCTCTTACCTTCCCATCTGATGAGACAGCCATGTCTTACACTCCTTAAAGGAACTCAAAGGTCAACGTAGAATAATTTTTGAATAGATTGCAGATCCTGGAAGAATCGACTGCAGAATCGGACAACAGCGGAAAATAGGAGCGGGGGAAGCTGCACGATCCCCCTTGAGAATTTGATTGTGTTTGAAATCAAAATTCAAATCGTTAATCAACCCACCTTATTTTAACTCAACCGTAGCTCCTGCGTCAACAAATTTCTTTTTGATCGTTTCAGCTTCCTCTTTGTTGACACCCTCTTTAACGGTCTTGGGAGCACCGTCGACCAGGTCCTTGGCTTCTTTCAAGCCTAGACTTGTCACCTCTCTGACCACCTTAATAACATTTATTTTATTTGATCCCACATTCGTCAAGACGACTGAAAACTCAGTCTTTTCCTCTGCCGGTGCAGCAGCACCAGACCCCCCTCCAGCTCCAGCAGCGACGACCATGGGGGCTGCCGCTGCCGCCGAAACACCGAAGGTTTCTTCCAAACCCTTCACGAGTTGCGAGGCTTCCAACAAAGTGAGTTCTTTAATTTCTCCGAGTATTTTTTGCACTTTTTCAGACATTAATAAAAATCCTCCTAATCAGTGGTTACTTGCAGCCAGAATAGCGATTCATTCATTAAACTTTTTTTGCTCAGCTGCCTGGCTGAGCACGACTGCCAGGCTTCGAGCCACTCCTCCCACTGCAGTGGCCAATCGCCGGGCTTGAGAATTTAAGAGGAACATTAATTTGGAGATCAATTCTTCTTTGGAAGGGAGATTAGCGAGCTGCTCCAAATCCGCCAGACCCACCACGCGGCCCTCAACCACCCCGGTTTTAAAGACAAAAAGGGGATTGTTCTTGGCGTAGGTGGTCAATACCTTTGCCAGGGCGACCGCGTCTTTTTCGTTGTAGGCGACCGCACTGCTGCCGGTAAACCTGTCCTGCATCGATTCAATCCCGGTATTCTTGGCAGCCCGCTGCGCCAAAGTGTTCTTAACAACTTTATATTTTGAACCGGTCGACCGGATGTTGCGCCGGAGTTCGGTATCCTGTCCGACCGTCAGACCCTGAAAGCCTGCCAGGAAAAGATTCTTGGCCCTCTTGAACTCTTCATGCAAGGCCTCGATTTCCTTCTGCTTGTCATCCCGATCCATGTCTAAGGACTCCTCACAAGATCATTTTTCGATGGCTGTCAAATCCACCTGAACGCCCGGGCCCATGGTAGAGCTCACAGAGAAACTGCGAACGTATTTCCCCTTGCTGGCAGCTGGCTTGGCTTTAACGATGGAATCGATCAAAGTTTTGGCATTCTCGACCAGTCTATCGGCGCTGAAGGATACTTTACCTACCGGGGTATGAATGATAGACGTTTTGTCTACCCGAAACTCCACTTTGCCCGCTTTTATTTCCTTAATGGCTCTGGCTAGTTCAAAGGTGACCGTCCCAGTCTTGGGATTAGGCATCAGTCCCTTGGGTCCCAATATTTTTCCCAGCTTACCAACCGATTTCATCATATCCGGCGTCGCAATGAGGGCATCGAAATCCAGCCAGCCTTCTTGAATTTTTGCGACCAGATTGTCACCTCCAACATGCTCGGCTCCAGCCTCTTCAGCTTCCTTGATTCGTTCGCCCGAGGCAATAACACAAACTTTCTTGCTTTTTCCCAGTCCGTGGGGGAGTACGACGGTACCTCTGACCATCTGGTCCGCATGTTTCGGGTCAACACCGAGTCTCACCGCGATTTCCACAGTTTCATCAAACTTGGCAAAGGCCACTTTTTTTACTAGAGGCAGAGCTTCTTCCAGCTTATAAGGTCTGTTCTGAACCTGGGCTCGGGCGTTCTTGTATTTCTTACCCACTCTTCCCATGAGTGCTCCTTAACTCATAATAGATACAAATTGCATAACGGTGGTGAACCCTCACATCTTGCTTGTAACTCTGCCCGTCTCAGGAAACAACATCAATGCCCATGCTTCGGGCAGTTCCTTTGACAATCTTGACGGCTGCCGCGACGTCTGCAGCGTTGAGGTCAGGCAGTTTTTGCCTGGCGATGTCTTCGACCTGCTTTTCAGTGACTTTGCCGACTTTATTCTTGTTGGGCTCGCCGGAACCCTTCGCAATACCGGCCGCACGCTTTAGCAAAACGGAAGCAGGCGGCGTTTTGGTGATAAATGAATAAGATCGATCTGCATAAACTGTGATGACGACGGGGATAATCAACCCTTCCTGATCTTTGGAGGAGGTCTTGGCGTTGAAGGCCTTACAAAAATCCATAATATTAACGCCCTGCTGACCCAGGGCAGGCCCAACCGGAGGCGCCGGGGTTGCCTTGCCTGCCGGGATTTGCAGCTTAACATAGACGGTAATTTTTTTTGCCATTTAACACTCCAGCAGACTTAAAATTTTTCGGATCTTCGCCCTCTCAGATTTTCTCCACCTGCAAAAAATCCAATTCGACGGGCGTCTGCCGTCCAAATATCGTGACCATCACTTTCAGTGTGTTTCGATCCTCATTGAGATCATCCACGGTACCGGTAAAATTGCTGAAGGGGCCATCTACAATCTTGACGTTTTCACCCCGCTCAAAAGTTAGTTCGACCTTTGGCTTCTCGGCCGTTGCCTCGGCATGATAGATAATTTGATCTACCTCTTGCTGGCTCAGCGGAGAAGGTTTCGTTCCAGATCCAACAAAGCCAGTAACCCGAGGAGTATTTTTCACAATATGCCAAGCCCGGTCAGACATCTCCATTTCAACTAGCAGATACCCAGGAAAAGTCATTTTAGAACTTGTGACTCGTTTCCCCCCCTTCATTTCCACAACATCTTCGGTGGGAACTAGAATTTGCCCAAATTCTTCTTCGACTCCGAAAGCCTGGATGCGGCTCTGAAGGCTCTCAGCAACTTTCCTTTCGAATCCTGAATAAGTATGAACTATGTACCACTGCTTAGCCATTAATACCCTCAAACCCCTCATCTGAAGAGGTGGAATATTTTGGTCACACCCACCTTCAGAACCAGGTCCACCAAACCCAGATAAATTCCAAAAAAAAAGACGGCTGCAATCACAACAATAGTCGTTCCATAAACTTCCTTCCTGCCCGGCCAGGAAACCCTTCTCATTTCCACTTTGACATCATTAAAAAACTCTTTGACTTGCGTCAGACTGATTTTCTCTAACAAGGAGCGGCCTCCCAGCCAAAAATTAGAGGTGACCCTCCAACAGGTTTGGCAGGCCAGGAGGGACTCGAACCCCCAACATCCGGTTTTGGAGACCGGCGCTCTACCAATTCGAGCTACTGGCCTGTATCCGAGATATGAATGTAACTCATATCACATCATGATGTGAGAAGAGAAACACCATTCATTAGAAAGAATTCATTTGGTTTCACGGTGTACCGTGTGTGTTCTGCAAGTGCGGCAGAATTTCTTGAGTTCCAACCTCTCAGTGGTCTTCTTCTTGTTCTTTGTAGTTGAATAATTCCGATTCTTGCATTCGTTGCATTGCAGTGTCACAATGTCTCGCATATCTCTTTTACCTTAACACATGAGGGAAATTAAGGATGACACTATCACCCCACCGTCTTGTGCGAGGCTAGGCCAGGATATCGGTAATGGTACCGGCCCCCACGGTGCGGCCGCCTTCTCGAATGGCAAACCGTAACCCTTTCTCCATGGCGATGGGCGTGATCAGCTCGATTTCCAGCGCCACGTTGTCCCCTGGCATCACCATCTCGGTCCCGGTCGGCAGCTTGGCCACCCCCGTCACATCGGTCGTCCGAAAATAAAATTGCGGCCGATAGCCATTGAAAAAGGGCGTGTGGCGCCCCCCCTCTTCCTTGGTCAAAATGTAAGTCTCGGCCTTAAAGCGCGTGTGCGGCGTGATCGATCCCACCTTGGCAATCACCTGCCCCCG
>QHZP01000018.1:0-921 GCA_003224715.1 Acidobacteriota bacterium
GCTCGCCATCTGGAAAGCCGGATTCCGCATGATCGAAGCCCATCCCTGGGTCGGCGTGGGGCCCCAGAGGGTTTCCAAAGTATTTTATGACTATCATCCGAATTCCAACGACCGCTACCGTTACGGCTTTTTCCCTGTGCATATGCATAACAACCTGCTTCAGTTTGCCGCCGAACGAGGTATTCCCTGCGCTCTCGCTTGGCTTTGGCTTATCCTCAAAATTGGCTGGGATCATTGGAGAGGATTTCGGAGGGGTGGAGACGGAACCCAAACTAAGACGATCTACGCGATTGGTTTTATCAGCGTGGTCGTTCTTTTTCTGGCCGGCCTGTTCGAGTTTAACTTCGGTGATTCTGAAGTGTTAATGATTTTCTTGTTTTTGGTATCAGCCCCGTATGCCCTGGTGAGCAGCAAGGCGCAAAGCAAAGGCTAAAGGCGGAACTCCACTGTGCCCCGGCGGCGCCCTTGATATCCCCGGAGCACCAGCGTTGAGAGCCCGAAGCGCCAGCGAGGGTACTCGCGACTGACCCTCGCTCGCGCTTCGGGCTTTCAGACTTTCCCAACCCGCATAAGGTCCTAACCCAGGGCTCACCCTTGATATTGCGAATGGCATTGACAACCAGCTCAGTTGTGGTGGTCGTGGGTAGTTCCTTCGCGAAAAGCCGACGGAATTCAAGAGCGAATTGACCGTGGCCTGCGAAACAAGGGTCCGAACACCGCCTAAAGTCGAAATCGATATTTCCAGAGGAACTTCATCAGGCTGGCAAAGTGGTGCCCCTTGGCCAGATAGTTCCAGTCGGCACTCTCTCGTTGATGCTGATGAATCAAGGTAGCGGTGGGATTATAGATGACCTTCCACCCCTGTTGACGAATCCGCAGACACAGGTCAACATCCTCGAAGTAGAGAAAAAAGCGTTCGTC
>QHZP01000018.1:1016-9006 GCA_003224715.1 Acidobacteriota bacterium
CTTGAATGGGGTTCGGCGCATCAGCAACGTAGTGTAAGTGTAGAATCTCCGACAGGAGTACTGCAAACTCCCATCTGGATTACTTAGCCGGGGCAATACAATTGCCGCCTCGGGATTGGTTTTCAGGGTATGTATTAAAGTTTCTATCGCTTGAGGTTGAGCCAGCACATCGGGATTTAAAATTAGAACGAATTCTCCTTGTGATTTGCGAAAACCGAGGTTCGCTCCCGCGGCGAACCCCAGGTTGGCGCTATTTTGAAGAAATTCGACCTGAGGCCAGCCTCGGCTTAGAACAGAGGTCAGTTCCTGAGCCAGGTCGTTGTTGATGACAAGCACTTCTCTGGCTGGTGTTGAAGTGGTTTGAAAAAGGCTTGTGAGACAGGATTTCAGAAATTCTACCGAACGGTAATTGACTATAATTACGGAAAGCTGATTCATTGGAAAAGCTCTTGATACAGCTTTTCGTATCCGGCCGTAAAGCATTCGGCACCAAACTCGAGTTCGACCTTGGCCCTGGCCTTTTGTCCCAGCTCTTTCCTCTTGGCGGGATCTCTCAACAATTTGACAACGTAATGGATGAAATCCTGTACCTGGTCGGCAATCATAACTTCCTGGTCATGGCGAAACGGAAATCCTTCGATGCATCGCCTGGTCGCCACGATTGCTTTTTCCATTGCCATAGCCTCTAGGATTTTTCCACGCAATCCGGCGCCACTAATGATAGGCGCAACAAAGACGGCGCTCTGCTGCAAATAGGGTCGCAAATCCGGCACATAATCCGCAAAAGTCACAGAATCTTTTTGACTGTAAGCCAAAATCTCAGAGGGAGGATAACGTCCGATAAGGGTGATCTTAATTTCCGGAATCAGGCTGATAAGGTCAGGCCAAATTTGGCGGAAGAAATACTGCACAGCTTCTACATTAGGCGGGTGCTTGAAGTATCCTACGAAGACCAAGCTATTCGGAATCTCCTCAAGGCCCGGGATAGGATTGAAAAAGTCCAGGTCGACACCACTTGGGAGCGTTTTGGGTTCGTTCACTTTGAGTTGGGATTTCAAATACTCCTGATCCACGGGTGAAAGGGTTACAATGGATTTAACTTTTCGGCAGACCCGTTTTTCGTAGGACTGAGTTATTTTCCATTTGAGGAACAAGGAAGCTTTTTGAATGAAATGGGCCGCTTTTTGAAAGCTTCGCTGGTGAGCCAAGCTTAAGACTTCGTGATGGGTCAGCAAACTCGGGAATCGACTTAAATTGGGAATGAAATTCAAGGTGTGGAGATACTCACAATGCACCAGATCATAATCCCCATTCTTCAGTTCATTGTGAACCTCTTTTCGCATCAGCAAGAAGGCATGGACAAAGGCCAGCAGCTTTGAGAAGAGAAAGGAGCTCTTCAATTCTTGACGGTAAGGGTAGAGGGTGATGGTCTTAACTTTTCTGCAAAACCTGGCCAGATAGTCTACATAGGGTTTCTCGTCGTCGGTCTCCGTGAAGGACAACAGCGTGATTTCATGATGGACCGACAACCCTTTGATGAGGTTGACGAGAACCCACGAGCCATCAAATCCCAACTTAGGTAAGCGCTTGGAGATCATCAGAATTTTTCTGGCGGAACCAGCCCGCTGACCGTTGACAAGATATTTGTGGCGATAGAAAAACCAGGAGTCAATGACTGCCAAGGCCTCTTCGTCGGAAAGCCGGTTGGGGCAGGAAGAACGCAGTCGATTCCAGAGAATCAATGGGATTTTGACTAGGGCCCCCATGAATGCCTTCAGGATCGCAAAATGCCCTCGGCTGATGTCCAAAAGGACACGCAGCGGCAATTGAACCAAGTGTCGGATAAACAATTTGGCTGAATTTACATTCTGCCAAAAAAAGATGAATAGATTGCGGGAAATGAGATAATCAATTTTCGGATTACCCAACTGAGAAGCATTCGTGCTGCGATGTTTGTGGATAACTTTGCTGTTCGGGCAAAAGAGCACTCGATAGCCAGCCTTCCAAGCCCGATAAGAAATATCCGTATCCTCAACGTAGCCAGGATTATAAATTTCGTCAAATCCGCCCAGCGCCAAAAACTTTTCGCGAGAATAAGCGCTTGAGCCTCCTCCCGCGTAGAAGACAGGAACGTATTCACGCTGTTCATCAATTCCATTGGGCTGGGTATGGCCGACATGGACACATCCAAATACCAGGGTCCCGAAGGTTTTGCCTGTCTCCTCGCGAATCTTGGAATGGTCATAATTGAAAATCTGGGAGGTGACCGCAAAGATGTCAGGATGCTCGAAGCCCTTGAGGAGAGGCCGCAGGAATCCGCGCTCCACAATCACGTCATTGTTCAGTAGGACCACAATTTCATTTTTGGAGCACTTCACTCCAATGTTATTGGCCCGACAAAACCGATAGTTGCGGTCGAGCTCGATGATGCGAACATTGGGGTAATGAATGCGAACGTAGTCCTGAGTGCCATCGGTGCTACCATTGTCCACCAGGATGATTTCATGACCTCCGCCATCATATTCCACTGCTAACTCCAGCGCATCTAAACATTCTTTGAGGAGCTCCTTCTTGTTCCAGGAAAGGACAAGGATGGAGGCTTTGGGTGGTTTGGAGGAGGGAGACGGCACAACGGCAGTCTTTTGATTTTCGGCAATGAGATTGTCGTAGATGTCTTCGACTTGTTTCACCATAAAAGACTTGCTAAAGTGTTTTCGAACCAGGGCGCGCCCTTGCTCCCCCATGCCACGCCTCCGCTCGGGATTGCTGAGCAATTCAATCACAGTCTTCGACACGGCGAAGGAATCGGACGGCGGAATCAATAGTCCGGTTCGATTATGCAGCACGGCTTCGGGGGTGCCACTCACATGCGTGGCAATAACGGGCAAACCGGCCGCCATTGCTTCTAAAACACTCAGAGGCAACCCTTCAAAGATGGAAGTTAACAGAAACAGATCCATGGCTGAAAGGATGCTGCCAATGTCCTCCCTTACTCCGGCAAAGATTACATAAGGTTCTAATTGAAGCTCCTGGATTCTGGAATGAAGGCTTTCGCCCTCTGGTCCGTCGCCGACAAAAAGGAACCGGGTCTGTGGGAAAGCCTCCCGAATTTTCGGAATTGCCTCAATCGTGAATTTGTGCCCTTTTTGAAAACTGAAACGAGCAACTGTTCCTACCAGGAATTGATCATCAGAGATACCAAACTCGCGCCTCACCCGGATTCGGCCCTGTTGAGAAAAAGCATATTTTTCTACATCAATGCAATTGCGAATGAGCTTTATCCTAAAAGGGTCTATTCGATAGTCTTTTACCAGCAGCCGCTTGTTGGCTTGGGATACGGCGATGGTATAATCCAGGCAAAAGGTCAGGATTTTCTTCACCAATTTTTTGGTTCGTACACCCGCTCTCTTTCCGGAAGCGAGTTCGAAAGCCAGGTGCTCTGTGGCGAGTTTCCAGGGAACTCCACTGAAGAAGGCCGCCAAAACGGGGAAGAAGCATCCAAAGGAGTTGTTCAAGTTGAAATGAACGATTAAAGGTCGCTGTTGTCGAAAGTACCGCAGAGGCGCCAGAAAATTCTGTAATGGGGATTTACTATGGGTCTCTACAAAATCAACCTCAATCTTTTGTCTTTTGAAGAATTCGGCCAAAGGTTGGGTGTCCGGTCTTTGAGTTAGAGCCACGCGGGGCTGATATTTTTCGCGACTCATTTCCGGAACGAGCAACTTGAGGTATTCTTCGGCGCCACCCAAAAAAATGGCATCTGAGAAGAAAACCAGCTTACGAGGTGCGCTCATAAGTAATCACCAACTAGCCGCCGGTTGTGCCCTTGAAATCCTGAACGGCGCCGGTAGCCACCGATCACCGCGCGGTTCGCAGTCGTGGGCCGTTTGCTGCAACGTGGGGAAAAACCCGCGGCCAGCAAAACCCGATGACCGTGGCCGTGGCTACCAAAAAAACTGGCACACAATTCTCGTTTCGATCCACATAACCGGCTTAAGTCCGAACAATTAAGCACAAGCCAGCCGCTGAGGTTGGAAGCGCGAAAATTATACAGCAGCCGTGAAAACGGGGCAACTCACGAAAGCCGCCACCCTGCAAATAGCGGTGATATTTTCTACGGCTTCTGAAATAATGAATCGTGAAATAAGGTCATGCTGAGTAATTCACCCGCAACTGCTCGAGAGGTGGGGACCAAAACCATGCAAGGGGCCTCCCTTATGGTTTTGCGGACTTTGGTGTTGTATCCCATTGGCCTTTTCGGTGAAGTTAGTCTGGCGAGATTGCTCGCTCCGGATGATTTTGGAATATATGCCATCGCCAGCTTCATCACCGTTACGCTTGCCGGCGTCATGGAAGTGGGCTTGGCGGCAGCCCTAATTCAGCGCCAGAATGAAGCGAGCAACGAAGAATATCAAACGTTGTTCTCCTTTCAAATCCTGGGAATTTCTGCCTTAGTTCTGCTGGCCTTTCTGACGGCCCCGTGGTTATTCCCTCTATTGAATTTCGACATCCGTATTCGTTGGACTCTGCTTGCCTTGCTTTTGTGCCCCTGGATTAGTTCTTTCGGGACAATTTCCGGTGTCAAATTGGAAAGGGAACTACGCTATGCCGCTTTTGCCAAAATCGATGTCATGCGAGGCATCACCTATGTAAGTGTCGCCGTCGGATTGGCCTATTGGGGCGCCAAATCATGGAGTTTTGTAATAGCCATTATTTGCAGTACGCTAGTAAAAACCTGGGTGGCGTTCCGGCAAGCACCTTGGCCCGTTCGATTCCGCCTGAAATTTTCCGGAATGGGACAAACTCTTCGTTTCGGTGCCATTTTTCAGATTTCCACTCTCACTTCTTTGTTAAGAGACCACATTGGAGTTGTGTTAGGCGGGCCCCTCTTCGGTCCCCAGTCAGTCGGCTATCTGAACTGGGCAAAGAATATGACGTTCTACACGAGCCAGATTTTTACGCAGGTCGTGTCTCGCGTTGCCTTTCCATCCATTGCACGCGTGCGGCAGGATTCTGAGGCCGTTAGACAAATGACGCAAACCATTTTCAAATACGTTAACCTTTTCACCTTTCCAGTCATCTTCATTTTTGCCTCGCTGATTCCAGAATTTGTCTCGGTTGTCTTTACGGACAAATGGAAGCCGGCCATACCGGCCTTCTATTTTTATTCCATTCGCATGATTGGCTCGAACATCACTACCCTTTATATCAACGTACTGTATGCCTTGGGCCAGTTGAGGACTTCGCTACGAATCTTGATTTGGTGGACCCTGTTGGATTGGGTACTGTCCTTGCTGCTTTGCCCCTTTTTTGACTTTACCGGAATCGCCATGGCCTATGGCTTGAGCATAGTGCCCATCTCAGTCTGGCTTTTGCGGGAATTGCGCCACTTTACGAATATTGACCTCAAGAAAAGCTTTTACCTTCCCCTCCTCTTGAGTGCGACAGCCTGCGTCCCTGTATTGATCTTCAAATCCAGACTCACTCCTTCGTGGGGGACAGTCTTTGGTCTGACTGCGGGTGGTTTGCTGACTTTTATCCTGCTGCTTGCGCTAGTGGAGCGGGAAACTTTGCTTTCTGAAAGCAAGGTCTTCTGGCTCGCCGTAGTTAAGCGTCAATCATGAATGCCACGATCTGGGGAGAGGACGAAATCATGAGCACCCATCGGGATTATCCAATCGCGCCCATTTGTGCAGTTGGAGCCATCATCTTCAAGCAGGACTCGGTCCTTTTAATTCAAAGAGGGAATGCTCCTGGTCGTGGGAAGTGGTCAATACCTGGAGGAGCAGTGCACCTGGGTGAAAACCTGGAAGATGCCGTAATTCGAGAGGCAAGAGAGGAGACTCAATTGGCGGTTCGCCCGATTCACATCTGCAAAGTCGTCGATCGTATTCATAGAGACGCCAGTGGAAATATCCAATATCATTTCATCATTGTGGATTATCTCTGCGAGGTGTTGGCGGGCGACGCCCAACCCAGTTCCGATGCAACAGCCGTCAGCTATTTTAAGATGGAAGACCTAAGAAATCTGGATCTGACCGAAGGAACCGCCGAAGTAATCCGTGAAGTCTATCGAACCCTCCTTCCTTAGTGCTGCATTCCGCAATTACGCTGATGGATTTACCCGAGCCTGACCGGCAAATAAACAGATTTTCGAAGGTTATCTGACACAGCGAAATACGTCACCGTATTTTTGAGTCGGAGTCCTTAGTGAGGATCGCCTGGTAAGTTTTCCAGACTAATTCAGCAGATTTTTTCCACGAATATTTTCGAGCTTGCTCGAACCCCTTTTCTATCAAGTCCGACCGTAAGCTCGTGTCAAATAACAAATGCTTCATTCCTTTACTTATCTCAAAAACATTCTCTGGATTGACTAGCAGCGCTGCATCTCCCAAAACTTCAGGGAGTGACGAAATGTTGGATGCCAGGACGGGCGTACCGTTGGCCATGGCTTCCAATGGAGGAAGGCCGAATCCTTCGTAGAGCGAAGGGAAAACAAAGATCTGGGCGGATTTATAAAACACTTTGAGTATTTCATAAGGAACGAATCCAAAAAATCGGACGTCCTGTTGAACACCGCTCCGGATAACTGTCCTGCGCAGAAACTGGTGCTTGGACAACTCGTCCCCAATGATCAGCAGCTTTAGATGTTTCCAGACTTCATCGTCTTTGAGTTCCATCTTTAATACGGAGAAAGCTTCTATGATGCGAGCGATATTCTTGTGCGGTTTGATATTTCCTGCATAGAGTAGAAAGGGATCTTGGATTTGATAACGCTCCAAGACTCTCTTTTGCTCTTCTAGGTTGTTCGACAACACGGCACGTTCGTCAATGGCATTATAGACAACGGTTATCTTTTCTTGCGGAACCGAAAACAGACGCATCAAATCTCTTTGGGTCGCTTGAGACACCGTGAAAATATGACTACACTTTCTGATGCTTCTCTTGGTAGCTTTCCGGGCTTGGTCAAAGGCCGACGCGGAACTTGCATAATTGGGAAACAGAATGTGGACACAGTCGTGAATCGTAATCACTGACCTGCATCCCAGAAACCTGGGGGCTCTGTAATGAGGCGTATGCAGGAGGTCGATTTGACTTCTCTTAAGAGAATAGGGGAGAACTAAGTCATTCCAAAGAGAATTGTCTCCACTAGGATCCAAGATAAAGGAAAAGTTGGGAGGGAGATTCGCTAGCGCGAACCGCTCTTTTTCTTGGGTTATGAGAAAATACGGGTTTTCGTGATCCAGGTTGGCCAGGTTCAAAATTATATTTCGGATGTAAGTTCCAATTCCAAAACTATTCAGCTTCCGAATATCAAAAGCAATTCTCATGGATTGTCAGAGCCTCTACCAGCCGGTCAGTAACTATCCCTCATACTCCGCGCCGACACGCTTCGGCATAAAATGGGGACTCCTCGCTTGGAAGGGAAGCTGTGAAAAAATTCGGAGGGCGATCTTCCTGGCGAACCCCGGCGAGTCCTTGCCCCATGAGGCTCGGCGGGAGCCTCGCCCTCCCGATCGCCGCCGATTTTTCAGGGAGCGGCCGTTTCCAGCACCGGCGCCAATTTTTTTCATGCCCAGGGATTTTCAGTGTCGTGGGGGTTTCATGCTTCTCGGCCTGTTACTGAGGTGGCGTTTCCCCATCACCAGCGGCATCATCTGCCGTGTCTAACTTTTCGAGAGGGTTTTTATCAGGAACTTTCAGTCCCACGAATTCTTCTGCCGGCTTATTGCGAGTGACTTGCTGGATAAAGTCAATCCAAATTGGCAAAGCGGTTTTGGCCCCTACCTCCCCTTTGCCCAGGGATTTCTTTTGATCATATCCCACCCAAACGCCACAGGTAACGGAGGGTGTGAAACCAATAAACCAGGCATCCGTATAATCATTGGTCGTGCCTGTCTTGCCTGCAACTGGTTGCTTTAGGATCTTGGCTCTTTGCGCCGTCCCAAATTCGACCACCCCTCGCAGCAGTTCCACCATGGCACGAGCC
>QHZP01000019.1 GCA_003224715.1 Acidobacteriota bacterium
CCAGGCAATGGCGTGAGGAGCCAGGATTACGTTGTCTAGTTGGCACAACGGATGTTGGTCGCTGACCGGTTCGGAAGCAAAAACATCAATCGCTGCCCCAGCGATACCACCCGACTTGAGTCGTTCCACCAGAGAATCTTCATCCACAATGCCACCTCGAGCAGTGTTGATCAGATAGGCGCCGGGCTTCATTAAAGCAAGCTCTGCCGGACCCAGCAGGCCGCGGGTTTCTTCCGTCAAAGGACAGCACACCACCACGTAATCGGATATCTGCAGGAGCTCCGAAAGTGCAACCATTCTTACTCCTACCGACTTAGCTCGTGCCGGGCCTATGTAAGGATCGAAGGCAACTACTTCTTGAGTCCCAAACGGGCCAAGCAAACCGGCCAGACGACCACCAATTCCTCCCAGACCGACAATGCCGACCACCTTGCGACGAATCTCGGTACCCATCCAATAGGATTTTTCATTCCATCGTCCTTCACGGGTCAGACGATCTTTTTGCTTCACATGATGCCCGAGGGCGAGCATCCATCCCAGAATAGCTTCAGCCACTGAGTGGTTCGCCGCTCCCACTGCGATAAACAAGGCCACATCGGCTTCGGTGCACGCTTTCACGTCAACCATATCGTAGCCCACGCCAAACCGACAAATGCCGATGAGGCGATTAGCCCGCGCCAGAGAATCCGCGGTGATCCGAGGGGCCAGGCTAATCAAGGCATCTATTCCATCGATCTGACCGGCAGACAAGGTAGGTTCCTGGCAAGCCAAGAAGCGATAACGAATGCTCTTCGCTTCGTTGAGCAGATTCAATCCAATGTCCTTAAAAACTAGCTTGTCATTGGACAGAAAATCAGCCGTAAAGGCCACCTCAAAGCTTTCAGGCATTTCGTACCTCCAGGTCCCGAGATTCTAAATGACAAGGGCTTCGCTCCTTGATATCCCACTGAGGAGCACGGGCGAAAGCCCGAAGCGCAAGCGAGGGTATAACCGCCTCGGCCCCTCGCTGGCGCGTCGGGCTCCCAAACTCACCGAGAAACAAAGCCGGGGGAAGCTATTTTGAGTCTGAAAGAGCGGGCTTACTCATCGCATAGGCGAACCGGTACGATCCGGAGCCGATCTCCGCAACAACGGAATCGCCGTCCTGCCGACTCACAATGCCGTCGCCCTCAGAAAGGGCTTTACCGCTTTCGCTTACTTTACCTAACTCCGCTTTGGGCAGTCGCACCGTGGCCCGGGTATTGGCCGGAACCTCAACGGCGAGTTCGAAGCTGCCGTCCTTGATTGTCCAGGCGGAACTCACTTTGCCGTACATCATCTGGTGGCTGGCCTTCACGCTGGAAAATCCTCCGCCGGGCTGCGGTTGAATGAGAATGTGCTTGTAGCCCGGGGCTGCGGGGTCAATTTCGATGCCAGCCATCACGCGGTACATCCAATCACCGATCGCGCCGTAGGCATAGTGGTTGAACGAGTTCATCCCCTTATCCTGAAATGAGCCGTCGGGCTTCTGACCGTCCCACCGCTCCCAGATGGTGGTCGCTCCCTGCTTGACAGGGTACAGCCAGGAAGGGTACTCCTCGCGATTGAGTAACAGGTAAGCCTCGTCCAGATAACCGTAGCGGCTGAGGACAGGACAGAGATACGAAGCACCGACAAAGCCTGTCGTCAGGTGCTTACGCTCACGCACTTCCTGTGCCAGCCTCTTGGCGGCCAGCGGGCGCAGATCCTCGGGCAACAAGTCGAATTGAAGGGCCAGTGCGTAGGCGGTCTGTGTATTCTCAGCCACTCGGCCGGTCTCCGTCACAAATTCTCGACGAAAAGCGCTCTTGATCTTCGAGAATAATTCCGCATAGCGTGCCGCATCGTCCTGCTTACCGAGAACGAGCGCCACTCGCTGGAGCAGGTCAGTTGAGTGGGCGAAGAAGGCGGTAGCGATGAAGTCTTTGCCGGTGGTCGCTCCAGGATAGTCCGAACGCGTGGTGGCAAAAGCGAGCCAATCTCCGAAGTGGAAGTCGCCGTCCCAGATGTAATCGCCTCCGGCCCGCTTCCTCATGTATTCCACCCACTTGGCCATGCTATTGTACTGCTCCTCCAGAATTCGCTTGTCCCCATAGCTGAGGTATAGGGTCCACGGGATGATCACCGCGGCATCGGCCCAGGCACTTGATCCAGCGGCTGGATTGTTGGGGCGGGTCAGTACATCCGGAATGACGTATGGAACACTGCCGTTCTCATACTGGTCGGCGGCCACGTCCTTGAGCCACTTTGTAAAGAACCCGGCCACGTCCATATTGAAGGCGGCGGTACGGGAGAAGACCTGTGCATCGCCCGTCCATCCCAACCGCTCGTCTCGTTGCGGGCAGTCGGTCGGGACGTCGAGAAAGTTGCCCTTCTGCCCCCAAATGATATTGTGCTGGAGCTGGTTGATGAGCGGGTTGGATGTCTCAAACTCGCTACTGGGTGAAATGGCCGAATGAATGACGATACCTGTCAGGCTTTCGGGTGTTAACTCCCCCGGGTAGCCGTCCACAGCCACGTAGCGAAAACCTTGGAAGGTGAAGTGCGGCTCGAAGGTCTCAACGCCGCCCCCTCCCAGCGTGTACCGCACTGTTTGCTTGGCGGCCCGCAAGTTTTCCGTATAAAAGTTGCCTTGCTTGTCAAGTACCTCGGCGTGCCGGAGCGTGACGGCCGTACCGGCTGTCCCCTGGGCCCTGAGCCTCACCCAGCCGACCATGTTCTGCCCCATATCGAACACTGTGTCACCCGCTGGTGTCCTGAGTATCCTAACCGCTCTTACTTCCTCGATTTTTCGGACTGGTGGGCCTGCGGGAGCGATCAGAGTGTCCTTGCCATAATTGGCGATCTTGACACCTGACCACTGAGCGTCCTCAAAACCGGGCATGGTCCACCCTACCTTCTCCAGTCGTGCGTCATAGGTTTCTCCGTCGTAAATCTCCGAAAGTAAGATGGGGCCCGTTGTCGCCTTCCAGCTCAGATCGGTGAGGATCACCTCTTCGCGCCCACCTTGGTAGGTGATCCTGATCTGCATCAAGAGGGCGAGCCGGTCGCCATAAATGTTTCGATGCCCTTCCCACGCCAGGTTTCCCCGGTACCAGCCGTTACCGAGCAGGGCCCCTGCGGCATTGTCTCCGCTCTTTAGCAGATTCGTGACATCATAGGTCTCATATTGCAGGCGCCGCCGGCCGTTCAGATACATTTCGTAGAGGCCGTGGCTCGTCACATAGGCGCGCGCCCGTTCGACGGCGCCGTTCACCCTAAAGGCCTTGCGCAGCATGGGCACAGGCCCTGGCTTCGAAACGTCCTCTGGCAGGTCCGGCTCGATCCAGTCGGCCTGCCAGTCCGATGGTTCCAGTAGGCCCACCTCCCAGTACGCCGGCGCGCTCCAATCGGAAACTGTACCGCTCCCGTCCCAAACGCGCACCTGCCAGTAATACCTCTGCCTTGTTCGCAGCGGCGGGCCCTCGTAGGTACGGTGGATGGATTCATCTGAGTTAACCCTGCCAGAGTCCCATAGGATGCCCCTGGCGCTTCGCGGGTCAGGCTCGCTCCGCGCCACACGGACCTGATAAGCCGACTGCCTAACCCCACGCCCATCGGACTGAATCTCCCAGCTCAAGCGGGGTTTTCGGATATCAATGCCGAGTGGATTTTCTTTGTATTCCGTACGCAACCGGACAAGCTTCAGCGTCGTTTCAGTCTTCCCCGAATAAGCCAACATTGATGTGCTGACCGACGGGAAAAACCCCATGAGACAAATCATGGGGGATAGCGGGAATACGGAACGCAATAATCCTCCAAGCATGGTCAACCTCCTCGTTATTCTGATCCTTTCTGAAAGTCCCCTTAGAGAAAGGGATGCCGCCAAGCGTCGGGGTTTGTCCCGGATGCCTTTCCGCTACTCCAAGTAACCCCCTGAAAGTTTCACCTTTCCAGCTTAAGGGGAAAGGGGGCCGGCGGCTAACCGGAATGGAAACCAACCATTGCACAGAGACTGGTTATTGAGGAGAACTCACTCTGGCTTGGCCACTGTGGGGCTGACTCCACGGCTGAGAGTCTCCCGGTCAACTTTGTGTTTCGTCGTATAAGTTTCCTGAACCTTGGAAAGTATGTGCTGACCTTCCGCCTTTCGCCCCAAGCCGATCAGTGTTCTGCCCAACCAATACTGAGGTTCAACGTTGCCAGGTAACAACTGAACGGCTTTGCGAAACAGTTCGATGGACGCCTGTAGCTTCCCCAGTTGGACATAGGCCCGCCCCAATCCAAAATACGCTTCCCCGTGTGAGGGTTTTAGTCTAAGAGTAGTTTGAAAATGGGAAAGGGCCTGCTCGGTTCGTTGCTGCTTGAGGGCAATGTCGCCTAGATAGAAATAGGATTCGGCGGAATCAGGACTGATCTGGATCTCTGCCAGGAAAGGCGCAATCGCATCGTTCAAACGCCCCTCTCGCCAGTAAAGGTATTCCAAAGCGAAGTGCAGCTCCGGCATAGCAGGTGAGGCAGCGATGGCCTTCTTGAATTCCTCCTCTGCCTCGCGGGGTTGATTGACTGCGTCATGTGCCAGTCCAGCCAGCTTGTGTACGAATGGCGAGTCAGGAATGTTACGAAGTAGATGAGCGAAAATCTCTAACCCTTTTTGTGGTTCTCCACCGGTTCTGTAAGCTTCTACGAGCAGATACAGAATCTCGTCACTCTCGGGGCGATTCTGCCGGGTCAATTCAAGTTCCTCGGCTGCCCGCTTCCACTCCTTGAGCTCGTAGTAACACAACCCGACGAGATAGTGGGCATCAGAGGAATGATCTTTGGAGCCTATTCCCAAGATCAGATAGGCAATGGCCGCTTTGTAATCGCCCGACCGAAAGAGCGCCAGACCAAGATTGAAGCTGATTTCCGGATCCTTGGGTCGCAAACGGTCGGCCTCGCGGAATGCCGCTATGGCCCGAGGATACTCCTGCTTTTGGAAGTAAAGCACTCCCAGGTTATTGTAAGCATCGTAAGCATCCGGAGCCGCCTTCAGTCCTGAAAGGTACTCGCCAATGGCGGCATCCAGCTTTCCTACCTGAGCCAATTGGCCGGCGCGGCGAAAATGAGTTTGTCCGGTGTCGCCTGAGCCAGAAAGAGGGCCGTGGAATAAGAGGCTGACGAACAGAGCGAGGGACCAAAGACGTTCGGGACGTAAACCGCCATACCATAACGTAATGACGAAAATCGGAGCCCCGACCGTTAGGAACGGGTGGGTCCGGCTGATTGCCTCAACCGCTCCCTCACGGTCGCGGCTCGGTACAGCACTTTCATGCTCTGTGGCGCCGCCCTGGGATGCATCGGAAACTCTCCTGAAAAACATGGGAAGAATTTACCACTAAGAAACCAAGACCACCAAGATGAAAAAACCCGAAGGGCTCACTCACCGTAGATAGGGAAAGGAACTCTTCGGGTAGAGAAACGTGTCAAAAAACTGAATCAGCTCCTGGCTTTTCGGTCAGGGGCTTTCCTCTCATCTTGAGAAGTGGAAGCGCCTCAAGCCGCAAGTGGGAGAGAGACTCTGCGCTACAGTTTGAGGCAGAATCCGCTTGGCTCTAGAAATCGAATCGCAAGCCAAACTCAAGAATACGGGGTTCCATGGCTCTGGTGATTTGGCCGTAGGTACCAGAACCCAGATTGTTAGAAACCGCATCAAAGTTCGGATGATTCCAAATGTTGAAAGCCTCGACTCGAAATTCCAGCTTTGCCTTTTCGCGAATGGGAAAGGCCTTAAAAAGCGCCCAGTTCCATGTCTGTTCGCCTGGCCCGCTGATGAGTCCGGTTCCAGCGTTTCCAAAGAAACCGAAGGGTGGCGCTACGAATGCATCCGTGCTAAACCATTTTTCTAAAGTCTTTGGCCCGCTGACACTCCCGACTGCGTTCGGTCGCGCCGCCAGGCCGCTTGTCCCGGTAGCCAACCCAGGAGAGAACACAAATCCGCTCTGGATGACCGTAATACCTGAAAATCTCCAATTTCCCAGCGCCTTGCCCAACACATCGGTTCGGTTCTTCAAAAAAGGAAGCTCGTAGATATAGCCCGCTGTGAAGATGTGAGTCCGGTCCCAACCCGGTCTTCCATAATCTGCCTTGAAGTTTCGAGAATTCTGGGCTCCAGCCGAGGTATTTCTGCCGTCAAAGCCCCGGTCGGCCACGTCAGTCAGGGTCTTACCCCAAGTATAAGCTGTATTCAGGGTCAGAGGACCTTTCTTGTATTGGAATCCCGTCTGGAGAGAATGATAGTTCGAGGTTCCGGAATGACTACCTGCCCCATTGCCGTTGTTGAGTCCGCTCCAGCCAACGAAGGGTCGGGTGAAATCTGCTGAGACGACGTTTTGGTTGAGGCAAGGATCAAAGTCGAACCCACCTGACGGTATCGTCTGGCCTTCCTGCAAGCACCTAGGGTCGGCGACAGAGGGCCCGGCCACTGGAAGCGGGTAGTTAAGATCCCGGGAACCCTTGATGAAGCGTGTACCGCTACCCACATAAGCCAGGTGTAGCACTGCGTTGGCGATAAGCTCTCGTTCCATCGTAAGGTTCCAAGTCTGAATCATCGTAGTGCGGAATATGGCATTGGGAGGGCCAATAAGGCTCATCCCCTTGGTGGTGATAGCCCCGGGTGCACCGGAAGTAGGATCGCTAAACGTTCCATTGAGAAGAGTTGCCGGGGTGATAAAGGGGGGGTTGTTAATTCCTGTGTAGATACCAAAGGGGATTCGGCTATATCCGATGCCGTAACCGCCACGCACAGCAGCCTTGCCGTCCCCAAACACGTCCCAGGCGAAACCGAAACGCGGTGCAAAGCCCCTCTTCCATGCGTTGAAGATGCCGCGAGGTACTCCGTCCTTACCCGCAAGTACAACGCCGTTCAGAAGGTCAGCGGGTTGCCCCGTGGCGGTCACCGGTACGCCAGTGTCGTTCAGTAACAAGGTACCATCTGACCGTACCACAGGCGCCTTGGCCGGGTCATACCTGGCAGGGTCAAAATCGCTGTAGGAGTCTGTATCCATAGTGTCAGGAGAGAAATAGACATACCGTAACCCTAAGTTTAGCGTTAGCCTAGGGGTCACCTTCCAGTCATCCTGGAAATAAGTCTCGAACTGACGATAATGGAAACTGCCGTGAGGTTCCCCGCTCTGCTGAAAGAACGAAGTGTCTAAACCCAGAAGAAAGTCACTCACAGGGTCACCTGTGTGAATGCCGCTAAAGGAATAGCTTCCCTCTTCTTGACTGAACAAGTTCTGGCGCTTGATCCCCCAAATATAGAACGCCCCAGCTTGCAGAACATGGCTGCCTTTAACCTTGCTAAAGTCGTCGGAAATGATCCCCTCCCCGTCGCTACCGTCCACGGGCATCGGAAACACTCCTAGTCCCGACCAACCTCTGGCAAGGCTGATCCCTGGAATGGTGTTACGGAAGTTAGCCCCTGGAAACGGATAGTTGATCTGGACGCCAGAGGGTAACTGTGTGTCATGATCCCGCAAGCGAGCCTTGGTTTGCGTTTGGACAAAGCTCAGAGTGTTGATCATCGTTGGAGAGATGTTGGCGGTAAATCGCAACAGCGCATTTAGGCCGGTTGTCTTAATGGTCTGGCTGGTCGTGGGGGCAGGATTGGGGCCCCACACGAGTGCTGGCGGCGAATCCACCACGTTTTCATACATAAAACGCCCCATCAGGCTAAACTTTTCATTGAAGTAATGATCGACACGATAGGTATCGTTTCGCCCGTCGATTTTGTCGGTGCCAGG
Source organism: Acidobacteriota bacterium (assembly GCA_003224715.1). Classification (GTDB taxonomy): domain Bacteria; phylum Acidobacteriota; class Terriglobia; order Versatilivoradales; family Versatilivoraceae; genus QHZQ01. Next base: position 7,782 of record QHZP01000019.1, read on the forward strand.
ATTGACGTAATTCAAGAATCCACCTCCTGGATTGTTGGGCAAAGGCCAGAACTGGTTCATGATCTGAACCGCATTCTGGTCGAAACAGAGAGGGTTGAGCCTGTCAGGAGATGGAAGGCAGTTAACTCCAGGGTGAAGCCGAGCAAGGTGACCGGCGGCAACCGAGTCAAAGGCTAAGCCGCTGGCATCCCGGGTTGGACTATTGGTGAAGTCACCATCTCGCATCGCCTGGGGAATCATGGCCCCGCGCAAGGTCAAACCGCTTCGGCGCCTTCTCCACTCTTCATTCACGAAGAAGAAAGTCTTATCTTTACGGATGGGGCCACCAATGGCAAAGCCGAAGTTATTTTGCTTCAGCGGCGTCTTGAGCGCCTTACCAGTCTCAGGGTCACGAGCTTCAAAGAAATTGGCTGCATCCAGTTTGTCGTTTCGTAGGAACTCATAGGCAGAACCATGGAACTGGTTGGTTCCCGATTTGGTCTCCACCATAATTTGAGCCGAACCAGCCATTCCGTACTTGGCACTGTAGCTATCCTTGATAACACGAAATTCCTGAATCGTGTCCAAGGGACTGGTCACGTCAAGGTTGATCATGGCACCCGTATTCATATTGTATGCCCCGTCAACCGTATAGTGACTAAATTCTCGGCCCAGCCCGTTGATGGAAATCGGAGTTTCTCCCGTCAACCCCCCCGCATTAAGCGAGCCTCCTCCTACCGATCGACCGGTAATTGTTCCACTGTTGACACCAGGTATCAGCAAAGCAAGACCCAGGAAGTTTCGGCCATTCAGCAGGAGGTTCTGAACATGATCCCCGGTGATTATTCCAGCCGATTCGCCCGATTCCGTCTGAGCCTTCACTGCTTCACCCACGACTTCCACTTGCTGGGTAATCTCGCCTATTTCAAGAGTTACGTTATGACCCACCCGCAAGCCAGGATCCACTTTCACTCCGTCAGTCAGATGGGTTTTAAATCCCGCTTTACTCACAGAGACTTTATAGAGACCCGCAACTAAAGCCTCAAGGGTGTAGAACCCGGCAGTGTTTGTTCTAGCAGTCTTGGCAACCTGAGTAGTAACATGAGTCGCTGTCACCTCAGCGTCCGGAATGGTTGCTCCTGTAGAATCGGTCACAGTTCCTAGAATGGCACCGACACTGGACGCCTGCCCAAAGGCATTGGGGCGAGCAGAACCAGGTACCACCAAAAGACCAGGACTCCCAACAGAGCGAATTCTCTTCTTAGACAATCGTGTCTTTGCATTTTCTCCCCTTCCTTAAAGATTTATGTGAAAAAGCAATGATCTGAACGACTAATTTAGCCTTTTGTCATTGTGGCAAAAACCAATGCGACGCAGCCTCCGTGACGCGACAAGAGCAGCTTCTTTAGGGCACTTACCCTTCTTTGCCGGCACCCCCTTTTCTAGGCAGTCACACGAAGCGTCTCGTCCTTCATTCCCCAGGCGCTTTAGGCGACGCCTCCGGGTGGACGACTTCACGCATGGTCTTCAGCATCTCTTGCCGTTCGTTCATCTCCACGGCGTGAAACTGCTGAAATGTCGCCATGGCCTTTTCGGCTTTATCTTTTTCTCCCAGTCGTACATAAACGGTTCCCAGGCGGTAATAAGCCTCCGCCAGATCGGGTCTCAATGCAATTGCTCTTTCCAAGGCATCCCGGGCCTCAGCGAATTTTCGTACTTGAGCCAGCGTACGGCCCAATTGGTAATAGCCCAGCCCGTAAGAGGAATCCAGGGAGAGAGTGCGTTGAAAGGATTCGATGGCCTCAGAAAATCGCTGTTGAGCAAAAAGCACCATTCCGTAGATACAATGATAAAAGGGATTTTGAGGTTTCAAGTCGAGTGACCTCAATAAGGAGGACTCAGCCTCCTGGAGCCGACTCTGGGCTGTCTTGATAATGCCTAGCAAGAAGTAAGCCCGGTCAAACTTGGGGCTGAGTTTCAAGGCAGTATCCAGATACCTGAGAGCGTACTCAAAGTCGTCCGCGATAAAGTAGCTGACAGCGATGCTATAAGGGATTTCGGGGAGATTGGGATCAAGCTTGGCAGCCTTTTCAAGTACCTCCACAGCTTTCAATTGTTCTCCATGCTTTTGATAAAATCGGCCCAGTGTGAGCTGATAGACGGCATTAGCTGGGTCGAGTTCGATGGCCCGATGTATTTCATTGAGGCTTTCCACTTTGTGACCCAACCGGATATGGGCTTGCGCCAGGAGATGGTGGTATTCGGGGCTGTCCGCCATCTTACCGGCGAGACAACCGAGGGCCTGAAGGGCTCCAGGTGCATCGCCCTGTCGTAGGCTCACGTCAGCGAGAGGCAGTTGAGCGGCTGGATCGCAGCCCACTTGATGGCTCGCCTTTTCGAGGTAACTACGGGCAGTTTTCAGCAGGTCGTGGTCGAGGAAAACCTGAGCGAGAGCGAGATGAAACTCAGGCACCGAGGCAAATCTCTCGCTGGTAGATTGGGCCAGTTTGAGAGCCTGCTCCGTGGCGCCGGACTCCACGTAGGCCCGAACCAGGTTGGCTGAAAGCTCGGGCGTATCCAGCCCGGCCTTTTGAGCCCGCTCCAGGTATCGCGCTGCTTCGGCCGCCCGTTTCTGCCCCAGCAGGAGAACCCCCAGATTGTAAAGTCCATCGGGCTGCTGTGGCGCCAGAAGCACGGCCTTCTCCAAGTGCTGAATCGCCTCATCGGCTTTGTTCTGGCGGCTATAAGTCAATCCCAAATTGTACTGAGCCTGGGCCGAGCGAGGATTCAAAATCACTGCCCGACACAAAGCCCTCTCAGCTTCGGCCAGTTGATTAAGATGAAGCTCGACCACGCCCAGATAAAGGAACCCCTCCGCACGATTTTTCTGGAGTCGAGTGGCTTGCAGGAATTCTTGCTTGGCTCGCTCAAATTTTTGCTCGCGAAGCCAAACGATGCCCTCGCTGAGGTGACCTTTCCACTCGTTGTCAGCCGTCGCCGCAGTGTTCTGGCTCAGATTGTTGAAGGAGGTCAGAAGAAATGCCGGAAGCAGAATCAGCAGAGATTGCATCGATTGGGACGATCGGCGCCATTCTAACATGGCAGCTAGGCTAGGGTTACTAGGCCGAAAAAAAGTTTAGGGGTGTGACAAACGCATAACGTTCCAGCTCGTAGAGGGTTTCCCGAAGTGGTCCTCAGACCCAATTGTTTGGCTAATCTCAGTTCGACGATGTGCTCGGAATCAGATCGATCACCGGATCCTTCATGGCGATTGGCTACGACCGACTGAGTCGTGAACAGGTCCGGCAAAAAGATCCCCGGGTGGAAACTATCTACAATGCCGTAATTGCTTAAAGGTCACCGTATACTTATGGAAGGTCAAACTCCTTGCCTCCCTCACGGTCGGGCTACTGAACAGGCCGAGGCGCAAGTCAGTAGTCCGCACGTCAGCAAAGGCCGTGCCTAACGCAATTGAGTTTCGGGACTTTGACGGAGCCCTGGTAGACGGACAAACGGAAGGTGCTCGTCTACACGTATCGCAGCGCCCACATGTTTGGGACCGCATGAGATCTTGCCGTCTTGCCGCGAGATTTTCCTTGACAAGCTGCAAACTTTCCTTTTAACTAGACCCACAACTTAAACATTATGCATCACAGATAATGGCTTAAG
>QHZP01000756.1 GCA_003224715.1 Acidobacteriota bacterium
TTACATGCGCACGATCCAGCAGAGTGCGAATGCAACCGCCCGGGGCATCATAGCGTTCAACCCTATCTTCAGTGCCCAGCTTGCACCCGACTCGTTGCCCGTGGCGGGAACCGGGAACTCCTTCGCGGACTTCCTGCTCGGGACGCCCACGAACGGTCAAGTGATCTCGATGCCTCGGACGCACTATCGCTTCACCCAGTTCGAGCCGTACTTTCAGGATTCCTGGAAAATCCGGCCGGGCCTCACGCTAAACTTGGGCTTTGCATGGCACTTGGCAACTCCGCCCAACCCTGTGGGCGCGGACAAGAATTCCCCGCATGCCTTGGACTTTACCACGGGCCGGGTCCGATTTGCCGCCTTGGGAGACATCGATCCTAAGGTTTATGAGACCGACTTCAACAACGTCACGCCGCGCATCGGGCTTGCCTGGCAGCCGAGCTTTTTCAAAAACACTGTGGTGCGCGCCGGCTGGGGCGTGTATTTTGGGGCGTGTATTTTGCTTCACAGCGTCTCTTGGACCAGCAGTTCTCCATCGTTGCCCCGGGCGTTTCGCTTGTGCAGGCTGTTGCGAACAGCATCAGCGAACCCTTCCCCACTTTTGTGCTCGGGCAAAATGTTTTCCCCCCTCTCACCACCCAGACCATCACGCGAGAATTTGCAGACAACATCAGTGGAGCAATATTTGCCCAAGACACCGGTCTGCGGACGCCGTACGTGGAGCAGTGGAATTTTTCCGTCCAGCACACCGTGGGCGAACGGAATCTGATCGAGGTGGCATATGTCGGCAACCAGGCCCATAAGCTGAACAGCCGGTGGGACGCCAACGACTGCTCGGTGGCCGATTCGCTCGCCTGCGTTCCTTCGGCGGTCCGCTGGTCGCAGTACCCCTTCGTATTGTTTTCCACCAACGACGGCAACTCGAATTATCACGCCTTGGTCGCCAAGTTCCACCGCCAGTTCTCTCGCGGATTTAGCTTTCTGGCCAACTATACGTGGTCCAAGTCATTGAGCAACAGTATGGAATCAGGCGGGGCGGGTACGCTGGTCCAAAGGGCTGCCTGCCGGCGCTGCGACAAGGGTTTGGCCGCTTATAACGTACCCCAAAGGTTCGTGGTGAGCCTGGTGTGGGATTTGCCCTTCGGACAGGGGCAGAGATTCCTGAGCAACATAAATCCCGTATTAGACCACATCTTGGGCGGATGGGCCGTCTCTACCATCACTACATTCTCACAGGGCAACTCATTTGAGGTGAACTCCCCCAACGTCACCAGCGCAATCTTCTCGGATTTTCGTGCCGACCGACTTTGCGACGGCCGGAAGAGCCTCTCCAACAGAGACTTGCGCAAAAAACGGCCTCTTCTGGATCGACTCAAGCTGCTTTCAAATTCCCGCCAGTGGATTCTTTGGCAACTCGGGATTTGGGATACTCTCCGGACCTGGAGTCAACAACTGGGACACCGCAATCGAAAAAAACATCACCGTTCATGAGACGTTACGGGTGCAATTCCGAACGGAATTCTTCAATGCCTGGAACCACGCACAATTCCTCAACCCGGATAGCAACGTTGCCTCCGTCAACTTCGGACGTGTGCTGGGAACGCGGGGGGGAAGAGAAATTCAGTTTGGGCTGAAGGTGCTCTGGTAGATTGAAAGCCCGCTGGGTTTGCACAACATGCATGTTATCCCGCTTACAAAAGCGAGATGTTGAGACGTTAAGGATTAAGCTTGTTCAAACAAAAAACTAGTATATTAGTTATCCGGAACCAGACCACCAAGGGTCTTCACTCGCTCCGGTTTGGTCTAGGCAGGGAGCGCGGGCAGATCACTCTAGTGCAACCGCAATGACGGCCGCATCGTCGCCACCGAACTCTGCGACGAAAAAAAACGACCTCGCCGAAACCGTGAACCTTGCTGGCTGAGGCACGAGACAAACCATGAAACCACTGTTCACTATCCTCAGCGCCGTGTTGCTGGCTGCGCCGGCCACGCTGCACGCCGCTGAGACGGCCGCCAAGCCCAACATCCTCATCATCCTCGCCGACGACATGGGCTTCTCCGATGCCTCGTGCTACGGCGGCGAGATCGCGACGCCGAACCTCGACGCTCTTGCGAAGAACGGCCTTCGGTTCACGCAGTTTTACAACACGGCAAGATGCTGGCCTTCACGGGCGGCTATCCTCACCGGGTACTACGCCCAACAGGTTCGCCGCGATACCGTCCCGGGAGTCAAGAGTGGTGCCCAGGGAACGCGGCCCGCTTGGGCCAGACTCCTTCCGGAGATGTTGAAACCACTCGGGTATCGCTCGTATCACTCGGGCAAATGGCACGTAGACGGGAAGCCGCTGCAAAACGGATTCGATCGCTCCTACAGCCTCGACGATCACGACCGGCACTTCGCGCCTCGCCAGCATACAGAGGACGATAAGCCGTTACCGCCCGTCGATGCCAAGGCTGGCTACTACTCCAGTACGGTGATCGCCGACCACGAGTACCTCAAGGAACACGCGGAGAAATACCCGCAGCAGCCCTTCCTGGAATATCTCGCCTTCACCGCGCCGCACTTCCCGCTGCAGGCTCCAGCCGAGGACATCGCCCGCTACCGCAAGAAGTACCTCGTGGGCTGGGACGCGATGCGCGAGGATCGCTGGCAGCGCTTGAAGGAAATCAAGATCGGCGGGACATCGCTTGCCGCCATCGAACGCGACGTGGGGCCGCCCTATGCGTTTCCCGAAGCCATGAAGAAACTCGGCCCCAACGAGTTGAACCGGCCACTTCCCTGGAAGGATCTGACCGCGGAGCAGCGAGAATTTCAGGCGTGCAAGATGGCCATCCACGCGGCGATGGTGGATCGCATGGACCGCGAGATCGGTCGAGTCCTTGCTCAACTTCGGGCGATGGGTGCGTTGGAGAACACGCTCGTCTTCTTCCTGTCCGATAACGGCGCGAGTGCCGAGATCATGGTCCGAGGCGACGGCCACGATCCCCACGCCGAATGCGGAACCGGTGCAACGTTCCTCAGCATCGGGCCGGGGTGGTCGAGTCTGGCCAACACGCCGTTCCGCCGGCACAAGACGTGGGTTCACGAAGGGGGCATCTCGACCCCGCTGATTGTGCATTGGCCGAAGGGCATCGCTGCTCGTGGTGAATTGCGACACACTCCGGGGCATCTCATCGACCTCATGCCTACGATACTCGAGGCGGCCGGTGGCAAGCGACTCGAAAGGTGGGAGGGCCAGCCCGTGCCCCCGGCTCCAGGGAAGAGCCTGATACCTCTCTTCGTGAAAGACGGCACCGTCGCACACGATTCTCTGTGGTGGCTTCATGAAGGCAATCGGGCACTCCGAGTGGGCGACTGGAAGATCGTCGCGGCTGGGAAAGACAGTCCCTGGGAACTGTACGACCTGAGTTCCGATCGCTCGGAATCCAAGAACCTGGCCAAAAACAAGCCCGAGAAAGTGAGTGAACTGGCGGCGATCTGGACGAAACAGCTCGCGGAGTACACGGCGATGGCCAGTAAAGATCTGCCGCCGGAGTTGAAGACCAACGCCAAGAAATGAGGAATCGCCATCAACCAGATCACCTGGCCAGGGAAGCTCCCTTCGGGGGTCCAGGCAGCATAGAGTCGTTGGGAAGA
>QHZP01000757.1 GCA_003224715.1 Acidobacteriota bacterium
TATTTAGAGCCGGGCGAACTACTCAACCTTTTTCATCACGAGATCAGCCACCTGTTGTTGGAGAGCGTTGGAGTCAAGCAGCGCTTGATCCATGAGCAATTGCCGGCCATTGAAAATGTGGTGAACACAATTATCCGTACCTACCGTGACGGCAAGACAGTTTATGCTTTTGGAAACGGCGGCAGCGCCGCAGACGCCAATCACTTTATTACGGAATTGGTCGGGCGCTTTTTGATCGAGCGTAAAGGACTTCCGGCTCTCTCCTTTTCCACCAATGAAATATTAATGACTTCCATCGCCAATGATTATGGGTACGAGAACACCTTTTCCCGTCAGGTGGAGGCTTTCGTCAAAGAGCGGGACTTGGTAGTCGCCTTTTCAACCAGCGGGAAGTCCAGGAATGTGATAAAGGCCCTGGACCTGGCCAGGAGCAAGGGAGCCACCACGGTAGGATTTACGGGAAACTCGGCCGGCGATTTTCCCGGCCTGTGTGACGTCTGCATTCGGGTTCCCTCGGAGAGCGCCCCGCGCATTCAGGAATCCCACCTGGCAGTGGTACACATCATCTGTGAGCTACTGGAAAGAGAGTTGACTGTCGCCCAAAGCGCTTTGAGTGAAAGACAACGCCAAGGATATTCTTCATGAATATTGCGCGCGATAGAAGCATTGGGCTGATTCAACAGTTTCACAAGGCGAAGGTGCTGGTGCTCGGAGATGTTATTCTCGATGTTTATTTGGATTGCGAGGCTCTGGGAGTGGCTAATGAAGCTCCAGTCCCCTTACTTGAGATCTCGCAGCAGACGCAGGTCCTGGGTGGCGCAGCCAATGTAGCTAATAACTTGGCTCGGTTGGGGGTCCAAACTCAGTTGATAGGAGTGGTGGGAAAGGATGCCGAGGCCGAAATCGTGACTGCCCTTTTGAGAGAGGGAGGCGTTGGGTTTCTTCCTCTTGTAGGTGATCGCCCTACAATCAGGAAGACCCGTATTCAGTCAGGCAGTCATTATTATCTGCGAATTGACGAAGAGGAAGCCTCACCTTTAACCCATCACGACATATCCCCTCTTTTAGAATTGGTCAAAAAAGCATTGAACGGTGCCAGCCTAGTGGTTGTCTCGGATTACGACAAAGGTTTAGTTACGGCAGCCTCAGCCGCGGCATTGGAATCTCTGGTTATGGATCGTGGGCTTAAAGTTCTGGCCGACTTGAAGCCCCACAACGCGCCTTATTGGCGGCACCTGGATCTAATTACACCCAACCTGGTTGAAGCTCGAGCGCTGCATGCGCTCGTCTGTCACGGAAATTCTGAAAACCTCGCCGAACCGGAGTTAGCCATCAGCCTGAGCCAGGCTCTCGGTTGTGACGTGGTCTTAAAGTTGGCTGAAAGAGGGATGCTGGTGGCCAGTAGATCCGGTGACAGGGTTGCCAATTTTCCTGCCCTCTGCAAGAGTCCGGCTCATGTCACAGGAGCCGGTGATACGGTCTTATCCGCTCTGGCCGCCGCCCTAGCCACTGACGCCACGCTGGGAGAGGCGGCTTACCTCGCCAGTGTGGCTGCTTCTCTGGCGGTGTCGCACGAAGTGACCTATGCAGTTTCGTCGGATGAGTTAATCCATCAGCTTCTCGCGGCTTCCCCAGTCTGACGCTGGACTCGTCTTTGCGGCCTGCGTGACCGCAACTTGATGCCCTTGACTGCCGCGCCGGAAAACTGCTCTGGTGTTATCAAACCGGGCAGAAGTTAATTTCCCTCCCATGAGTTACACGGTGGCCTGGACAGTAAATAGCGATTTCAGCCTACTCTAAGGGTCTAAGACTATCTAGTCCCATGTAGCGAGACTGATAGAAAATGAGAGGGCGCTGCAACTCGTCGGCATGAGCGGCTACAACCTCGCCCAAATGGATGATGTGACTGCCCCCATCAAAGGTTTTCATGAGTTTGCAATCCACGTAGGCTTGGCTTCCCTCGAAAATGGGCGCCCCAGTAACCGCCGTGGTCCAAGCCAAGCCATCGAAACGATTTTACGTTGACAGCAAAGACACGCCCCTTTTCGATCAGCCGTTCCGTCCGAGAATTCTTGGTCAGACACACCATGACGGTCAGAGGAGCGATGGAGATGGAACAGAAGGCGTTGCAGGTCATGCCGTGGACCTCTTCCCCAGCGCGGCTAGTGACAATTGTTACGCCGGTGACAAACCGGGCCATCACTTTGCGAAATTGTGCGCTGTCCAGCGTCTTATGCATTAGGATCCCTCTCTTAGGTTATTCTCATGTGTCATCGATCCAGCTAAGTTTGCTGACCGCAGTGTTAGGGAAGCTATGAAAAAATTCGCTGTAGTGCAGATCCAAATGGCCCCCTCACCCGCCCTTCGGGCACCCTCTCCCTTGGGAGAGGGCGATTCTCAAAAAAGAAATACTCTCCCCTCGCCACCCATTGGGGGGGGACGGGGGTGAGGGGATCGCTTCCTATGATGCCTAGTTTGGCTTGATAAGGTTTGGCTTGATAAGGTTTGGCGACATCCACATCTTCCTTGGGTATCAAGCCTTCATCCTCTTCCCCCGCTTTGACTGTTCCGATCACTTCTCCGCGAGCTCAGCGAGCAACTTCTCGGCCAACTCTCGCCTCGCACTCTTGTCCAGCTTCTTGAGTTCGTTGTGGAGCAGGCGCTCGTTGATCGCCTGGTTCCAATAGTCGAGGGACTCGAATCCAAGCAGGGCAGCCTTGCCCACGAACTGTCGCAACACCTCGTTAGTGGGGCCCATCACCCAGCCCGCCTTGCCATCGCGCAAATAGCGCTCGATGCCGAGCGCCGGTTTATAGCCCGTGCCGCCACACGCATGCAACATTTTATCTGAGACCTGGGCAACGTTCTTGGCTGCGGCGAACTTGACCTGCCACATCCAGTGGAGCACCGTCGACCGCGGCAGCTTGGAGATGTCCTGGTGAATCGACCAGTCGCAACGGTTCGTCAGTTCGTCCATCACCCTGGCC
>QHZP01000020.1 GCA_003224715.1 Acidobacteriota bacterium
TCACTTCGGGACTAAGACCCAGATCCAGACCAACCGCCGCAACAGCGGTCGCGTTCGAAACGTTATGTTTGCCAGGGATGTTTAATTGAAAGTGACCCAGCAGGTCCCCCCGATAGCGCAGCTGAAACCGAGATTGGAACCCTTGATGAACTGGATTCAGGATCTGGAGGTCGGCTTGACTGCTAAAACCATAACTGATAATGCGACGCTTAACGGAGGGGACAATGGCTTGAACATTGGTTTCATCGAGGCAAAGGATCACTGCGCCGTAAAAAGGGACCTTGTTGACAAACTGAACGAAGGCGTTTTTCAGGTCTTCCATTCCTGAATAGCTTTCCATGTGATCTTCATCGATATTGGTAACAATGGCCAGGGTCGGAGAAAGCATCAGGAAGGACCGATCACTTTCGTCCGCCTCGACCACCATGAAATCTCCGGTCCCTAGCTTGGCGTTGCTTCCCAGGGAGTTCAAACGGCCCCCAACCACCACTGTGGGATCCATGCCTCCATGCTGCAGGAGGGTCGCTACCATCGACGTAGTGGTTGTTTTGCCATGANCATCTCAGCCCGAGGAATGATGGGAATTTGACGGCGGTGCGCTTCCACCACTTCCGGATTGTCGGGCTTGACCGCCGATGAGATCACCACCACGTCTGCAGCATCCAGATAATCCGTTCGATGCCCCTCAAAAACCCGGGCTCCCAGAGATACCAGGCGCGCTGTCACCGAGGAAAGCTTGAGATCAGATCCAGTCACTCGATATCCCTGGTTGAGCAGAACCTCAGCGATTCCACTCATGCCAACTCCGCCAATGCCCACGAAATGAATGTTCTGAATTTTCTTAAACATGGACCAATTCTTCCAGTAAGTCCACGATTCGCTCGGTCGAGTCGGGGCGCCCTAATTCGCGACTCTTTTGTTCCATATGGGTCAGTTCTTGCCGATGCCGGTAAAAATATTCAATTCTTGTGCCCAATTTTTCTCCTGTAAGATCCCGTTGCAATATCATCTCGGCGGCACCCGCCTTGACCAGTTGTTCTGCGTTCTTTTGCTGGTGATTGTCCGTAGCTAAGGGGAAAGGCACCAGGATGGCTGCCTTCCCGGCCACGGTAATTTCCGCCAGTGTGGTGGCTCCTGACCGGCAGAGAAGCAAATCGGCCCGTGCGAATTGGACCGGCATATCGTCAAAAAAAGGTCGGACATCCGACGAGGCACCTAGATCCCCATAAGATTTTGACACCCAGTCGTAGTCCTTCTCTCCAGTTTGGTGAATGAAAAACATGTCAGAAAAATGAGGCCGTAGTCGTTCCAAGGCTTCTACCATCGCTTTGTTTATGGCCCGGGCACCCCGGCTCCCTCCAAAGATAAGCAGAACAAACTTTTCACTTATTCTTGGGGCTATCCGCTTGAAATCAGTGCGGATCGGGTTTCCGGTCAGGACGGCTTTCTTTCCAAAATATAACTCGCACTCTTTAAAGGCCGTTGCCACCCGGCTGCTGAAGTGAGCCAGCAAGCGATTGGTGAGGCCTGGCAGGGCGTTTTGCTCTTGAAGCAAGGTGGGAATACCCGCCAGGAGAGCCATTAATACAGGCGGCCCCGAAGAATAGCCGCCAACGCCAACCACAACGTGGGGTCTCAAGCGACGAATGATCCGGTGGGACTCCCACAAACTCTTGGGAACTGCCAAAAGCCCCTTCAGTTTGTTGATTCCCTTCACTCCCTTTAAACCCGAGACCGTGATTGTTTCCAATCTGAACCCTTCCCTGGGAACAATTTTGGCTTCGAGCCCCTGTCTGGTGCCAACAAATAAAATCTCAGCTCGCGGATAACGCTTCCTGATTCCGTTGGCGATCGCAATTCCGGGAAAAACATGACCCCCCGTTCCACCTCCTGCGATCAAGACTCGCAATTGGATGGCCTCAGACTCCGGCGTCATGGGTCGTGTCTTTCAAGTCGAGTGCTGCGAGACATTGAGCAAGATTCCGACTCCCAGGAGACTGATTAACAACGAGGACCCCCCAGAGCTGATGAATGGCAGCGGAATCCCCTTAGTGGGCAACAAGCCAAGCACCACGCTTAAATTGATAAAAGCCTGGCAGACAACCATCATGGTTAATCCAACTCCCAGCAACTGACCAAATGGATCAGGAGCTCTTAACGATAAGCGAAGCCCTCGCCACAAGAATACGGCAAACAAAACTATCAAAAAAAGAGATCCGATCAGCCCTAGCTCTTCGCTAATCACGGCAAAGATGAAGTCGGTATGAGGTTCTGGCAAATAGAAAAGTTTTTGCTTCCCTTCCATGAGACCCATGCCGGTTAGGCCGCCTGTCCCTACCGCGATCAAGGACTGAATGATCTGGAAACCCGCCCCCTGCGGATCGCTCCAAGGATTCAGGAAAGCCAGGATGCGGCGCATTCGGTACGGGAAAAAAAAGATCAGACAGAAGAGAGGTGGGATTAATGAGAGGAGAATTCCCACGACATACCTGTAATCAATCCCTGCGCAGAACAAAAGGATAAAAGCCACTGTGGCGATCGAGACCGATGTTCCGAGATCCGGTTCCGCGATAATCAGGAAGAAAAAAACGGCCAGCACCGCAAAACAGGGCAGCAAGGTATGGCGAAGATCATTGATCTGGCCAATTCGCTTTTCTAGAAAGAAGGCCAAAAAGATCACAAGAAAAACTTTGGTTATTTCTGACGGCTGAAAGGAAAGAAACCCCAACTTGAACCACCGATGAGTGTTGTGGGTCTTATCCAGGAAAAAAACGGCCAATAAGAGCACTGCACAGATAAATAGGCCCGTAAAGACCAGAATGGGTTTTCGATAAGAACGGTAGTCGATGTGCATTAGTATGGACATCCCGACAAGACCCAGCTGGGCCCAAGTTCCTTGCCTCAGCAGAAAATAATAGGGGGTATGAAATTTTTCATTCGCCATAACGGCTGAGGCGCTGAATACCATGATGACCCCGGCCAAAACCAGCGCGACCGTGGCAGCAAACAAAATTTTATCTGAGGTCAATTTTCTGGCCATTCAACCCTCCGTCGCGTGAAATTTGAGACTCTTGAACCTTAATACCTGTTACCCTTTCCTTAATCGTTCTACGGATTCTTTGAATACTCTGCCACGGTGTTCATAATCCCTGAACATATCGAAACTGGCACAGGCGGGTGCCAGCAAGACTACATCACCCTTGGCCGCCTGCTTAAATGCAAGCCTGACAGCTTCTTCCATATGGCCGGCCTGAAGCATGGGTGCAATGCCGGAAAGTTGAAACCTGATCTTCTCGCTGGCCTCGCCTAGAAGGATCAACTGTCTCACCCGCTCTTTAATCAATGGGCTTAGAACAGTAAAATCGCTGCCTTTGTCTCTTCCCCCTAAGATGAGCACGATCTTGGCTTCAAACGCTTCCAGCGCCTTAAGAGTTGCGTCTGTGTTAGTTGCTTTAGAATCATTATAAAACTTGACACCCTCAATTTCAGCCACCAATTCCAATCGATGCTCCACTCCCCCGAAGCGCATGACAGCTTGCGCTATTTTCGCAGAAGCAGCATTGACCACGCGAGCCGCCGTAATCGCAGCAGTAATGTTTTCGAGATTGTGTTTTCCGGGCAGTCGTATGGCCTCACTGGAAATGACGGCCTCCCTCGTATCTGCTAGTCGAAAGACTAGATCTTTCCCGTCAAAGTAAGTCCCTTGCTCCACCTCGTTATCAGTGCTGAACCAAAATTTTTTTGAGCGAATGACGTTGAGCGACTTGCGCAAGGTCTGGTCCTCCAAATTGAGAACGGCAAAATCTGAGTTCGTCTGATTCTTAAAAATATTGAGTTTAGCCTGCACATAGTCTTCAAAAGAGTCATAACGATCAAGATGGTCTGGCGTCAGGTTGAGTGCCACTGCGACGTTTGGCCGAAAAGTGGGAATCGCTTCCAATTGAAAACTACTCAACTCAACCACATTCATTGTTTCCGGGGAGGATTGATCCACTAGCGAGGTGAGAGCGACTCCGATGTTCCCGCCAACCTGGACCTCGAATCCTGCTGTCTTCAATATTTCTCCAATCAGGCTCGTTGTAGTGGTCTTGCCGTTCGAACCCGTGACTCCGATGACCTTTCCCTGGAGGAAACGTGAGGCTAGCTCTATTTCGCTGATCACCTCCTTCCCTGCCCGAATGGCTTCCTGTAATGGCGGGAGCCTTAGGGGAACGCCGGGGCTCACGACAATTAAGTCTGCGCTCGCGAAAGACTCTTCACGGTGCCCTCCAACCTCGTAACTGATGTGGCGTTCCTTTAAAAAACCAACCTCCTTATCCAGTTCCTGCTGAGAGCGCCGGTCGGAAACTTTGACGTCGGCTCCTCTCTTCCAAAGAAACTCTGCAGCCGAAAGACCACTGCGGGCCATGCCGACTACTAAGACTTTTTTCCCATAGAGCATGGCGTTCATAGCTCGTAGGTAAAAGAGGAAAGGGGTTAGAATTTGATCAGCAACGGAAATTCATTTTCAACTTCCAATTCAGGGTCAGCATTTTTTCAGGGGCTTTTTGCTCTTCTTTAGGGTTGTTCCTGCTCCCTTCGTGTTTCCTCTCCTATCTAAGTTTGAGGGTAGTTAAGCTAAACAGCGCGAAAATCAAAGCAACGATCCAGAATCGAACCACCACCTTAGTTTCCTTCCAACCTAAGAGCTCAAAATGATGGTGCAAAGGAGCCATGAGGAAAACCCGCTTATGCCGAAACTTGAACGACAACACTTGAACCATTACGGAGAGTGCTTCCAGAACGAACAGCCCCCCGATAGAAACAAGTAGGATCTCTTGCTTGATGATGACCCCAACGGTTCCGATGGCTCCTCCCAGGGCCAAGGAGCCCACATCTCCCATAAAGACTTCGGCGGGATAGCAGTTATACCAGAGAAAACCCAGCGAGGCCCCAACCATTGCTCCGCAAAAAATGGTTAACTCCGCTACCTGGGGCAACTTTTGTAGATCCAGGTAATCGGCAAAGCGAGCGTTCCCGGTGGCATAGGTCAGCACAGTAAGCGCGCCCGCAGCGATGATGACACAACCGATAGCCAACCCATCTAATCCATCGGTGAGATTGACCGCGTTAGAAGACCCTACAATGACAAACGATATAAAAACCAAAAAGGGGGTGAACGCCAAAATGAAGAAGTAATGAGAGCTGAGAAGATTTTCCCAAATCAAGCTGGGTGTGAATTCCTTGAGAAAAGGAACAATCAGATGTGTTTTGTAGGCTCCGACCAAGCTCATCCACACTAGAATGATGCCAATCCCTAAGCTAAAAGCGATTTGTAGTCCCAGCTTCTTCTTGCCCGTCAGACCCAAGTTTGTTTTTCTGACAATCTTAAGGTAATCGTCTGCAAAACCCACGGCGCCAAAACCTGCGATCGCTGCCAAGACAATCCAGATAAAAGGGTTGCTCAAATCGGCCCACAGGAAAGTGGGGAGTATGGTGCTCACAACAATAAGAATGCCACCCATGGTGGGGGTCCCTGCTTTTACCTGGTGATGAGAAGGGCCTTCCTCACGAATGTGCTGCCCGATCTGAAATTGTTGCAGTCGCTGGATTAACCAAGGCCCCATGATCAAACCAAGCGCCAGAGCGGTCAAGCTCGCGTAGGCAGTTCTAAAGGTAATGTAGCGGAAAACATTAAGAATCGAATAACTCGGGTGGACCTTATAGAGCCACTCATAAAGCAGATGGTAGAGCATCCAGCCTCACCTTCAGCTAGTTTTCGTTAGAGAATGATCTTGTCTCAAAGCTTCAATGACGAGTTCTGTTTTGACTCCGCGGGACCCTTTTACCAGAATCAAATCTCCCGCCCTGACATGGTCACTAAGCCACTCTCCCGCTGTCGTGGCATTTTCAAAAAAGAGCGCATGATTGCCGTCGTAACCTCGCGCTCGGGCGGCCTCCACTAAATGACAGGCCTGGCCGCCCACCCCCAAAATGAAATCAAGTTTGACCTTCGCGGCCAGATTCCCGCAGCTTCGGTGAAATTCGGGTGAGCGAGGTCCCAGCTCACGCATTTCTCCGCCGACGAGGATCTTTCTCTTATGACCCGGTACCCTCTTCAGAAATTGGATCATGGTCTCGAGAGCTACAGGATTAGAATTATAGCTGTCGTTGATAACGCTAAACCCAGCAAAATGCAACACCTCACCTCTTCCTGCGGAAGGTTTTAATTGCTTTATACGTTGATCAATAACTTCAAACCCCAGACCCAAACGATGGGCGACCACGATGGCAGGGAGGCAGTTGTAAACATTATGGATACCAATCAGAGGCAAACCAAAAAGGTAGCCGCTACCTTTATAGTCCAAGCGAAATTCACTTCCATTCAGCCCTTTGAAGCGAATTGCTGAGACCCGATACCCAGCTGCTGTCCGAACCCCATAAGTCAGAACCTGACCGGAAAAAAAATTGCCAAATCTTCGAACTCGAGGGTCGTCGTTATTAAGGATAGCCACTCCGTTACTGGGCAAATTCTCGATAAGCTCGCGTTTTGCCCGGGCTATTCCCTGGATTGATTGAAAAAATTCGAGATGGACCGGATTGACGTTTGTCACAACACCCATATCGGGCTGAGCAATTTTACTAAGCCGGGAAATCTCTCCGGCGGCTGACATGCCCAGTTCAAGGACCGCCACCTCCTCTTGTTCCTGCAACCTGAGAATTGACAGGGGCAATCCATAATCATTATTAAAATTACCCATCGATTTAAACACCTGAAAACGGGCCCCTAGAAAGAAGCTGGTTATTTCCTTGGTGGTTGTTTTGCCGGTGCTACCGGTTATCCCTACGACTTTCTTTCCCCATTTTTTTCGGACGTGAGTGGCCAAGCGTTGTAGAGCTATCAACGTATCTTCAACAAAGATAACTGGCCAAGCTGCGTCCAGGCCGTCATTGGAGTGCGCAATCACCAAAGATGCACCCTTGCTCAGCACCTCAGGTATGAATTGGTGGCCATCAAAATTCTTGCCGCGAATGGCGATGAAACATTCCCCCGGCTGGAGGGTCCGTGAATCAATGGAGTAACCAGACGGCACAACTTGATCCTGAACCGAATGTCTGACCGCCTGAACAGCCTGGGTAATTTCTAGCGAAGACAGCCTCATACTATCCGCCCAAGTTTTTCAATACCGTCCTCGCCACCTCTCGATCATCACAGTGGATGGTCTCGTCCGCCAAAACCTGGTAAGTCTCATGCCCCTTTCCAGCCAGGATGACCACATCCCCCGCTTCTGCCATGTTAAGAATCTTTTGAATGGCTTTTTCACGGTCAGGCTCCACCAGATATTGAGCCGGCCTCTTTTTAAAACCCTTCTCTATTTCCTTAATGATAGAGCAGGGATCTTCGCTTCGAGGATTGTCGGAAGTAATGATACAGAAATGGCTCAGCTTTTCGGCAACTGCACCCATGGCCGGCCGTTTCGTTTTGTCTCGTTCACCCCCACATCCAAACAACAGCAGAACTTTCCTGGGGTTCAGCTCACGAGCTGTAAGCAATATTTTTTCCAGCGCATCCTCGGTGTGGGCATAGTCCACAATAACCCGAAATCCTTGGCCACAATCAATCAGTTCAAACCGTCCAGGGACTGCCGCACAATCTTCCACCCCTTGCTGGATAGTTTCTTCTTCAATTCCCAAGTCGTAGCAAGCCGCCACTGCAGCCAGAATATTTGAAACATTCGGCCTTCCCAACAAGCGCGACTCGAGGTTCCATTCACCGGCTGGCGTCTCCAATCGAATTTGCCTGCCAGAATTCTTGGCCTGAACACTTATGACTCGAAAGTCAGCCGGGGAACCCGTGGAGTAAGTAAGACAACGCTTCGCGCAGACTTCCGTCAACTCCTTTCCCCGTGGATCGTCCAGATTAATGACAGATTGACGAGGAGGTTTGGATCCGATCCCCAAGAAGAGCTGTTTCTTGGCTTCAAAGTAATTGTCCAAGGTGCGGTGATAATCCAGATGATCTGGCGTCAAATTGGTAAACACCGCCGAGCGAAACTGAGAGGCATAAACCCGGTCCATGGCCAAAGCATGAGAGGACACTTCCATTACCACATAGCGACATCCTTGCTTCAGGAAGCCTGCAAACAATTCTTGCAAATCTAAACTCTCAGGGGTGGTCCTTTCCGCAGCTACAGCGCCCTCCGGCCCACGATATACAATCGTACTGATCATTCCTGCCTTGGCCCGGCTGGCCTTCATAATAGACTCAATCAGATAAGCGGTCGAAGTCTTACCATTGGTGCCGGTGATCCCGACCAACTCGAGACTGCCTGTGGGATGTCCAAAAAATTTCGCCGCAATTACAGCCAATGCTTTGCGGCTGTGCGTAACCTGAATCCATGGGCCGGAGAAATCCGCTGGAGCGGGATCTTCAGAAATGACAGCGCTTGCTCTGTGGGCCCTCGCTTGATCCACGAAGCGGTTTCCATCTGTTTTTTCGCCTTTAATGGCGATGAAAAGATTGT